>NZ_WHTD01000264.1 GCF_009379765.1 Actinophytocola sp.
GAGGCGGTCCGCCCGGCCGCGCTCGGCGGCCCGCGCCGCGCGCTCGTGCTCGCCGACCTGGTCGGCGAGCTGCGCAGGGCGGTGTGCGACGGCACCGCCCCGCCGGAGCGCCGGCAGCGTGCGGCCCGCCAGCTGGCCCGGCTCGCCGACGCCGGGGTGCCCGGCGCGAGCCCCGAGGTCTGGTACGGCCTGCCCGACCTGTCGAGCGCGGTCCCGCTGCGGCCGCGGGACGACCGGGTCGTCGTCTCGCCGTCCACGGTGGAGGTGCTGGCGAAGTGTCCGCTGCGCTGGATGGTCGAGCGGCACGGCGGCCAGGACCCGGCCGAGCTTGCGTCGATCACCGGCGTGCTCGTGCACGCGCTGGCCCAGGCCGCGGCCGACGGCGCCGACGAGGTCGCGCTGCGCGCCGAGCTGGACCGGGCATGGGACGCCGTGGACGCCGGCGCGCCGTGGTTCTCCCGGCGCGAGCGGGCCCGGGTGCACGCGATGATGGACACCTTCCTGGGCTGGCTGCGGGCCACCCGCGGCGAGCTCACCCAGGTGGCCGTGGAGGAGGACTTCGCCGTCGACGTGCCGGCGGCGGACCCCGCCGTGCGCATCCGCGGCCGGGTCGACCGGCTGGAGGCGGACGCGGACGGCCATCCGGTGGTCGTCGACGTGAAGACGGGCCGCCAGCCGGTCACCGAGGCCGACGCCAAGGAGCACCCGCAGCTCGCGGTCTACCAGCTCGCGGCGGCCTACGGCGCGTTCACCCGGCTCGGCCTGGACCGCGAGCCCGGCGGCGCGCGGCTGCTGTACGTGTCGAAGGCCAACCGCAAGAAGCTCGCCACCGAGCGCAACCAGGACCCGGTCGACGAGGAAGGCCTCAAGCACTGGACCGGCGTGGTCGCCGACGCCGCCGCGGCGAGCGCCGGCCCGGACTACGTGGCCCGCCAGAACCCCGACTGCCCCCGCTGCCCGGTCCGCTTCAGCTGCCCGGTGAACCCCAGCGGCCGCCAGGTGACCGAGTGACCACCGACCCCGCGAGTCCAACACTCAGGACCCGCGAGTCCAACGCCCAGGACCCGCGAGTCCAACGCCCAGGACCCGCGAGCCCGCGGAGTCGGCGGGTGGTCGGGTGATCAGCCCGCGGCTGCTCGCCGCGGAGCTGGGCCTGCCGGCGCCGACCGAGGAGCAGGCCGCGGTGATCGCCGCGCCCATCGAGCCGGCGCTGGTCGTGGCCGGCGCGGGTGCGGGCAAGACCGAGACGATGGCCGCCCGGGTGATGTGGCTGGTGGCCAACGGCCTGGTCACCCCGGACCGGGTGCTGGGCCTCACGTTCACCCGCAAGGCCGCGCGGCAGCTCGCCGACCGGGTTCGCGCGCGGCTGCGCCGCCTGGCCGGATCCGGGCTCCTGGACCGGATCGACCCGAGCGGCGAGCGGCTGGCCGCGGTGTACGCGGGCGAGCCGACCGTGCTGACCTACCACGCGTACGCCGGCCGGCTCGTCGCCGAGCACGGGCTGCGGCTGCCGGTCGAGCCCGGCGCCCGGCTGCTCACCGAGACCGCGTGCTGGCAACTCGCGCACCGCGTGGTGTCGACGTGGACGCAGGACCTGCAGACCGACCGGGTGCCGGTCACCGTCACCCGCTACCTGCTGGAGCTGTCCGGCGAGCTCGCCGAGCACCTGGTCGACGAGGAGGCGCTGGCCCGCTACTCCGAGGAGGTCTGCGCGGCCATCGAGAACGCGCCGCGCGGGCCCCGCCAGCGCGCCGAGCTGTCCCAGGACCTGCGGGAGGTCGTTGCCACGCAACGGTTCCGACTCGCGCTGCTGCCGCTCGTGCTGGCGTACGCCGAGCGCAAGCGGCGCGAGGGCGCGCTGGACTTCGCCGAGCAGATGGCGTTGGCCGCGCGCCTCGCGAGCACGCAGCCGGAGGTCGTGCGCGGCGAGCGGGAACGCTACGGCGCGACGCTGCTCGACGAGTACCAGGACACCGGGCACTCGCAACGGATCCTGCTGCGCTCGCTGTTCGGCGGCCCAGGGGGCGAAGGTGGCTCGGGCGGCGGGCCGATGCCGGTCACCGCGGTGGGCGACCCGGTGCAGGCGATCTACGGCTGGCGCGGCGCGAGCGCGGCCAACCTGCCGCGGTTCGCGACGGACTTTCCCAAGCAGGGCAAGAGACCGGCCACCCGGTACGGGCTGCTGACGAGCTTTCGCAACCCGCCCGAGGTGCTGGCGCTCGCGAACGCGGTGTCCGAGCCGCTGCGCACCGCGGGCCTGGACGTCGACGAGCTCCGCGCCCCCGCGTCCGCCGGGCCCGCCGACGTCCGGTGTGGACTGTTCGGCGACGCGGAGGCCGAGGTCGGGTGGCTCGCCGACGCCGTCGCCGAGCGCTGGCGGTCCACTGTGGAGGAGACGGGCCGGCCGCCGACCGCGGCGGTGCTGGTGCGCAGGCGCGCGGACATGACCGACATCGCGGCGGCGTTGCGCGCTCGCGGCCTGCCGGTCGAGGTGGTCGGCATCGGCGGGCTGCTGGACGAGCCGGAGGTGCGCGACCTGGTGTCGGCGCTGCGGGTGCTGATCGACCCGCTGGCCGGGACCGCGGCGGTGCGGGTGCTGACCGGCGCGCGGTGGCGGCTGGGCGCGGCGGACCTGGCGGCACTGTGGCGGCGGGCGGTCGAGCTCGGGAAGTCCTACGAGACGGCGGGCGAGGGCTCGCTGGTCGACACGGTGCCTGGCGAGGGAGCCGAGCAGGCCGGGCTGGTCGACGCGATCGACGATCCCGGCGACGCGGAGGTGTACTCGCACGAGGGCTACCGCCGGATCCGGACGCTCGGCGGCGAGCTGCGCGGGTTGCGGCGCCGGTTGGACCATCCGCTGCCGGAGCTGGTGGCCGATGTGGAGCGTGCGATGCTGCTCGACGTCGAGGCGAAGGCCCGGCCGGGCGGGGCGGGGCGCGCGCACCTGAACAAGTTCGCCGACGTCGTGTCCGACTACGCGCAGACGAGCCCGTCGGCCAGCCTGCCGGCGCTGCTGGACTACCTGGCCGCCGCGGAGGCGGCGGAGGACGGGCTCGAACCGGGCGAGGTCGAGGTGGCCGAGGACCGCGTGCAGATCCTGACGGTGCACTCGGCGAAGGGCCTGGAGTGGCAGATCGTCGCGGTGCCGCACCTGGTGAACGACGTGTTCCCGAGCCGCAAGCGCACGTCGTGCTGGCTGCGTGCGGTGACCGAGCTGCCGGCCCCGCTGCGGGGTGACGCCGCGGACCTGCCGGCGCTGTCGCTGGCCGGTGCGGCGAACCGCAAGGAGGTCGAGCAGGAGCTGACCCGGCACGCGGAGGCGTTCGCCGAGCGGGACCTCGTCGAGGAACGCCGGCTCTGCTACGTGGCGCTGACCCGGTCCGAGCGGACCCTGCTCGTGTCCGCGCACTGGTGGGGGCGGACCGGCTCGAAGCCGAAGGGCCCGTCCGACTTCTTCGACTCGGTCGTGTCCTCGGTGTCCACGATGGACGATCGGGTGGCGTCGGTGGAGCACTGGGCCGCGCCGCCGCCGGAGGACGAGGAGAACCCGCTGGCCAACGCGGACCGCACGGCGGTGTGGCCGGCCGACCCGCTGTCGCTGGGCCGGGCGGACGTGCGCGAGGGCGCCGCGCTGGTGCGGGCCGAGCAGGAGGCGTTGCGTGGCGGCGCCGGTCAGCTGCTGCTGGAGGACGACCCCGAGGGCTGGCTGGCCGACACGGACGTGCTGCTGGCCGAGCGGGCCGCCGCGGCCGCCCGCCGCGAGCAGGTGTCGCTGCCGCCGTCGATGTCGGTGAGCCAGCTGGTGGAGCTGGCCGCCGACCCCGCGGCCCTCGCCCGCAGGCTGCGCCGCCCGCTGCCGTTCCCGCCGAACCCGACGGCCCGCCGCGGCACCGCTTTCCACGCCTGGCTGGAGAAACGCTTCGGCTCCAGGGCGCTGCTGGACCTCGACGAGCTGCCCGGCTCGGCGGACGCCGACGCGGCCGCCGACGCCGACCTCGACGCGTTGAAGGACGCGTTCCTGTCCTCGTCCTGGGCCGAGCGGGTCCCGCACGAGGTGGAGGTCCCGTTCAGCTGCGAGGTGGCGGGAATCTCCCTGCGTGGCCGCATGGACGCGGTCTTCGCCGACCCGGACGGCGGCTGGACGGTGATCGACTGGAAGACGGGCATCCTGCCGCGCGACGAGGACCTGCCGGCGCTGACCGTGCAGCTGGCCGCCTACCGCCTCGCGTGGGCGAGCCTGTCCGCGATCGCGGTCGACAAGGTGCGCGCCGCGTTCCACTACGTCCGCCAGGACCGCACGATCCGCCCCGCGGACCTCATGGACGCGAACGGCCTGCACAACCTCCTGCAGGCGGTGCCCACCGCATGACCGGGATCTCGCCGCTGGACCAGCGCGCCATCGACCGCCTCCGCGAGCGGCTCGAGCACTACGGCGTGCTGCCCGTCGAGTACGGCATCCTCGCGCCCGAGCCGGACGCGCTCGTGCTCGAGCAGGTGCCCGGCGGCGGCTGGCAGGTCCGGTTCTGGGACGCGAGCCGCGGCCCCGGCCGCGACGGCAAGGTCTTCGAGCACGCCGTCGACGCGGCGAAGGTCCTGCTCGCCACGCTGTTGTGGAGCACCGACCTGGACGACTCCCGGGCCCGCTACCGGGCCTCCCGCGACCAGGGCTGACCCGCCGAAGGTCTTGCCGCGCCGCGCAGTCACGGTTCCTGAGCGTGCACACCCGCTCGGCCGGCGGCCGCCGCGATGCGACGTTCCTCCCCGAGGGCCACCCGAAGCGAGGAGGACGACATGGGCATGCGCAAGGTACTGATCGGGCTCGCCGCCGCGGTTGCGGTGGCGGTCGGGGCCGTCGTGGTGCTGCCGGGCGCGGACGCGGACGCCAGTGGCAAGGAGCTCACCCACCGGCAGGCCACCGCGAAGCTCCGCGCCGCCAAGATCAGCTGGACCTCCAGCGGCGGCTGCAGCAACCGCAACCGGCCGAACTGCACCTCGTTCACCGGCATCAAGTCCGGCACCGTCAGCGGGATCATCACGTTCAAGAAGTCCAGCAGGTGCAAGGTGACCGTCACCGGCGGCACGGAGACCGGGCACGCGTCGGGCACCTACAGCCACTGGAACGGCTACAAGGTCGACATCGCGAAGACGTCTTGCACGACCAACTACATCAAGCGCAGCTTCAGGTCCATCGGCGGCGGCAGGTGGCGCTCGTCGGCCGGCAACGTCTACTACGACGAGGGCAACCACTGGGACATCACGTACTACTGACGGAGAACCACGTGGGGGTCACCGGACACCGGCGGCCCCCACGTTAGTCTGCGCCCGTGACCAGCCCTGACGAGCCCGGGCAGCGCCTGCCGCGCAAGCTGCGTGCGCGCCGGGCCACCGACCGGCTCACCGACCGCCCGGACCACCCGCTGGCCGGCGTCATCCGGATGCCGGAGAGCAGGGTCAGCCCGATCACCTCGATCGTGCGGCGCATCGTCTGGGCGTGTGTCGCGCTGCTCGCGGCCGTGCTGCTGGTCTACCTCGACCGCGACGGCTACCGCGACTCCAACGGCGACGGGCTGACGTTGCTGGACTGCTTCTACTACGCGACGGTGTCGCTGTCGACCACGGGCTACGGTGACATCACCCCGGTCAGCGAGACCGCCCGCCTGGTCAACATCCTGGTGATCACGCCGCTGCGGGTGCTGTTCCTGATCGTTCTGGTCGGTACCACGCTCGCGGTGCTCACCGAGCGCTCCCGACAGGCGTTCAAGCTGCAACGATGGAGGGGCAAGGTGCGCGATCACGTGGTGGTCGTCGGCTACGGCACCAAGGGCCGGTCGGCGGTCAGCTCGGTGCTCTCCGACGGCGTCGAGCCGGACCGCATCGTGGTGGTGGACACCGACCAGGCGATGCTGGACGCCGCGTCGGCGCTCGGTCTCGTAGTCGTGCTCGGGTCCGGCACCCGCTCCGACGTCCTGCGCGTCGCGGGCGTGCCGCGGGCCAGGGCGGTGGTCGTCGCCGCGAACCGGGACGACTCGGCGGTCCTCGTCACGCTCACCGCGCGCGAGCTCGCCCCCAAGGCGCAGATCGTCGCGGCGGTGCGGGAGGCGGAGAACGTCCACCTGCTCCGCCAGTCCGGTGCCAACCAGGTCGTGGTCTCCAGCGAGACGGCCGGCCGGCTGCTCGGCATGGCCACCCACACGCCGACCGTGGTGGACATGGTCGAGGACCTGATCACCCCGGAGTCCGGCCTGGCGATCGCCGAGCGCGACGTCGAGGAGGGCGAGATCGGCGGGTCGCCTCGGCACCTGTCCGACATCGTGTTGGGCGTCGTCCGAAACGGGAAGCTCTTTCGAGTGGACCACCCCGAGGCGGACGCCATCGAGCGCGGCGACCGGTTGCTCTACGTCAAGAAGGTAACCGCGCCCCGGGAGGACTAGCGCACGGCCCTCTACCGGCCCCAACGGGGTCACGGGTTGTCCCGGTGACCCCTGTTGGGTCTCAGTCCGGGTCTCGATTGCCTTCCCAGAGGAACCCGTCGATGCGCGATGCGATGTCGCTTCGAAGCGCCGCTGTGCTGTGCTGGTAGCGCTTGGCCGTGGCGGTGTTTGACCACCCCATGAAGGCCATGACGGCGCGTTCGGGCACTCCGAGCAGTAGGAGCACCGTTTACCACGGGCAGGGAGCACCACACGACAAACCCGAAGGACGGGCAGCGCTGCACACACGGTCGAGCTCTGTGCCTCGAATCGTTGAGAGAACGATTCGAGAGCATCCATACGAGGTGCCGTGCGTTGCGGCATTCCCGATGATCGCCGGCAGCGCGTCGTATCTGGCCTGGATACGCACGGAGACCACTGACACCGCGCCGTGAGTCACCGCCGGTCAACGCTTGCGGTAGACCTCTCTGCGGTGCGCAACGCGTATCACGAGAACGAGTAGTTCATTGTCTCGAATCTCGTAGACAACGCGGTAATCGCCGATTCGGATTCGCCAGAGCCCGTGTTTCCCGGCGAGCGACTTCACGCCCGCCGGGCGCTGGTTCTCCCGGAGAGCTTCGGTCCCGGTCTTGATGCGTGCGGCGATGTCACGGGGCAGCTTGCGGATGCTGCGGTCGGCTGGAAGCTCAGCGCGTAGCGGGGTCGGTCGTTCACAGGCCGAGTTCAGCCCACAGCTCCTCGGCCGGGACAGGCTCGCCAGGCTCGGCGAGAGCTGCCTCAGCGGCGCGGATGTCGTCGGCGTCCTCTGCGGCCTCGATCTCGGCTGCGACGTCGGCCGGGACGATGGCGGCGAGGCGCTCGCCGTGTTCGTCGGTCAGGTAGATCACCTGACCGCCGGCAGCGTCGTGCGCTACCTCAGCCTGGATCCACCGCGCGGATTGTCACCGGGAGTGTGTCGTGACAGCAGAAGTGCCCTTTGACCTGGGAGAATCGGAGTTGCTGACACCCCGATACCCATAGCCGAAAGGGCACTTCGTAGATGCGATTGTTGCATA
>NZ_WHTD01000257.1 GCF_009379765.1 Actinophytocola sp.
CGGCATCGAGATCAGCGACCGACAGATGAAAGAACTCCCGATCACCCGCGACACCTGGCACGGCGACTGGAACTACACCCTCCGCCCGACACGCGACACGCCCAACCCACCCTGACTTGATTCACTACGCGCCCTAAGTGACCGGACACGCGGCGCGCGCCGACACCGAGCCGGACGGCGGGTAGGCCGTGCCATGGACGCCGAGCTGTACGAATCGCTGACCGAACTGGGCCGCGCCGGCTACCTGGTGCACACCTACCAGGTTGACCACGACGGCCCGATGGTGGTGGCCATGGTGCTCGACCGGGGCGGCTGCGCGGATGTGTTCATCCTGCACGACGAGCACCGGGCCTACGCCTACCGCACGCCGAACGGTGCCGGTCGGGACGTGCTGAACCCGGCCGTCGTGTTCTGGGACTGTCCGGGGAAACCGGTGCGGGCTGGGCGTGCCCTGCTGGATCTGCCGGCGCCCGGCGAGAAAGACGTTCGCATCGTGTTGCGGGCGCCGAAGTCGCGCCTGTGTCTGCCGGTCGAGCGGCGCGGTCCGAACCTCTCGATCCGGCGCCGGGGGACGTGATGAGGTGCGCGAGCTGTCGAGCGGGAGAGCACCAGCGCGCCGAGATCGGCGTGGAGGTGCGCGGACCGGTGACGCTGCGCCGGTACGAGTGCGTGTGTGGCGTCTGCCCGCAGCCGTGCCGCGCTCGGCCGGTGAGCGTGGAAACCTCCACGCGCTGGCGGCATCTGCACCGGTTTCATGAGGGTGCGGCGTTGTCGGTGGCGGCGCTGGCGGTCAGCGCGGCCGAGACCGCCGAGCGCGCCGGCCGCCATGCCGCCCGAGACACCGGCCGAAGTGACCGAGCTGCTCTGGGAGGAGCTGCCCACCGAGGAGATCCCGGTTTACCGGCCGCCGTCGCCGGGCGGGCTGCTGCGCGTGCCGCCGTATGTGCGGCAGCCCGGCCGGGACGGCACCGGGCGCCGGTGACGGAGCCGCCGGGGGACGGAGCTTGGCCGCACAACCGACCCGACGCGGGCGGCCAAGACCGCCGGGGAGCTGGCGGGGGATCAGCACGACCAGCCAGCTTCCCGGCACCCGGCATGACCACGCCCAGCGTGAGACCGGAGCGCGTGCCTGGCCTGTCTGGGCTCCGCTGGGCTGCGTGACCGGGCGCGGCAGGTTCCACCACGACTGCCGCCGCCCGGTCCCTACGACGCATGACGAGGAAAGGGGCCTGCACCATGGTGGACCGCGCAGCGCGCAATGAGGAAATTCGCCGGCTCTATGTGGAGTGCGATTTACCGATCATGGTTGTGGCCGGCCGTGTGGGACTCAGCTACGCCAGGGTGCGCCAGATCCTTCACGAACTCGGCGCGCCGATGAAACCGGCCGGGCTGAACTACCACTCACCCCACACGTGGCAGGCGAAGAAATCGTCGGTTCGGCGGTTGTCCCTGCCCTCGCTTCCCCGTCCCCGCTGTGCCGATCCGGGATGCACAGATGAGGAGGTGACCACCCCGTGTCCGATGGCCCGGCTGAGTTCGCCGAGGGCGGGTCTGCCGCTGTTGCGCTGACTCCGGCGATTCGCCGGCTGCGTGCTGCGGCGAACCTCAGCCACGCCGAGATCGCGCGCCGGATCGGCTATAGCCCGGCGCACGTGTCGCGGGCCGAGTGCGATGACGCCGGGTTGCCGTCCGCTGATCTGGTGCGCGCCCTGGACCGCGGATTGGGTGCTCGTGGCGGAACGTGTCAAGATTTTTGAGGCAGGTTGTTGTAAAGGCGCCGTCCCGGTCGCCGTGACATGGTGGTTGCCCGCGGGTAACCCGGGGCGGACCGGGCACGGGCAGTGCGATCACCGCAATTGGCAGAGTGTCCACCGAGTGCGCCAACGGTGTACACAGTGACACTGCCTCCCACGGGCCCGGACGCCCACGATGCCGGGATGGCGCAGAGCACCCTCCCGGACGGCCGGGTCGATCTCGACGACCACGCCGGCATCCGCGACAGCCGTTTCTACAACGAGGAGCTCGCCCCGGTGCCGGTCGAGCGGCGCACCTGGACGACCTACAACTACTTCGCCCTCTGGATGGGGATGGCGCACAACATCCCCAGCTACACCCTCGCCGCCTCGCTGATCGCGCTCGGCATGGACTGGCTCCAGGCCTTCCTCACGATCACGATCGGCAACCTCATCGTGCTCGTCCCGATGCTGCTCAACTCGCACGCCGGCACGAAGTTCGGCATCCCGTTCCCGGTGTTCTCCAGAGCGTTCTACGGGCTGCGCGGCGCGAACCTGGCCGCCCTGCTCAGGGCGTTCGTCGCCTGCGGCTGGTTCGGCATCCAGACCTGGGTCGGCGGCGAGGCGATGTTCGTGATCGTCGGCACGCTCTCCGGCGACGCCTGGATGAACGCGGCCGTGCTGTTCGGCAAGCCGTGGACGCTGTGGCTGTGCTTCCTGGTGTTCTGGGTGGTCCAGATGCTGATCATCTGGCGGGGCATGGAGGCCGTGCGCAAGTTCGAGAACTGGACCGCGCCGCTGGTGTCGGTCGGCTTCCTGATCCTGCTCGGCTACGTGCTGGTCAAGGCGGGCGGCATCGGCCCGATCCTGTCCCAGCCATCGCAGCTGGGCTGGGGCGCGGACTTCTGGAAGGTGTTCGCCCCGTCCCTGATGGCGATGATCGCCTTCTGGGCGACGCTGTCGCTGAACATGCCGGACTTCACCCGCTTCGGCGGCAGCCAGCGCAAGCAGATCCGCGGCCAGATCCTCGGCCTGCCGACCACGATGTCGTTCATCGCGATCATCGCCATCCTCACCACGTCGGGTGGGGTCGCGCTCTACGGCGAGGCGATCTGGGACCCGGCGCTGCTCGCGGCCCGGTTCGCCAGTCCCGTCGTCGTGGTGGTCGCGCTGGTCGCGCTCGTGCTGGCCACGATCTCGTGCAACCTCGCGGCCAACGTCGTCAGCCCGTCCTACGACTTCTCCAACGCCGCGCCGAAGCTGGTCAGCTTCCGGGTCGGCGGGCTGATCACCGGCGTGGTCGGCGTCGTGATCATGCCCTGGAACCTGATCTCCGACCCGAACATCTACATCTTCGCGTGGCTACAGTTCTACGGCGGCGTGCTCGCGGCCGTCGCCGGCGTGCTGGTGGCCGGCTACTGGTTCCAGTACCGCACCCAGCTCGACCTCGAGGACCTCTACAAGGAGGGCGGCCGGTACTGGTACAGCGCCGGGTGGAACTGGAAGGCCCTGTTCGCCACGGTCCTCGGCGCGGTCGTCGCGGTCGGCGGCGCCTACTCCAACCCCGGCGCGGGCCCGTTCCCCGCCGACGGCATGATCCCGTTCCTGCAGGACTTCTACGACTACAGCTGGGTGGCCGGCCTGGTCGTCGCGTTCGCGGTTTACTGGGCGTTGTCGCTCGCGCGACCGACCACGGCGAGCACACCGGCTCGCCTACCGGAGGGAGAGGTCAGTGTCTGAGATCGTCAGGGCTGGGCTGGTCCAGCAGCGCTGGACCGGGGACAAGGAGTCGATGATCGCGAACGCGGTGTCGGCGATCGGCACCGCGGCCTCGCAGGGCGCCCAGGTCGTGTGCCTGCAGGAGCTGTTCTACGGCCCTTACTTCTGCCAGGTGCAGGACGCCGACTACTACTCCTACACCGAGCAGATCCCGGACGGGCCCACCACGCAGCTGATGTGCGAGCTCGCCGACCAGCACAACATGGTCCTGGTCGTGCCGATGTACGAGCAGGAGCAGCCGGGCGTCTACTACAACACCGCCGCGGTGATCGACGCCGACGGCACCTACCTCGGCAAGCACCGCAAGAACCACATCCCGCAGGTCAAGGGCTTCTGGGAGAAGTTCTACTTCCGGCCCGGCAACCTCGGCTACCCGGTGTTCGACACCGCGGTCGGCAAGGTCGGCGTCTACATCTGCTACGAGCGGCACTTCCCCGAGGGCTGGCGGGCGCTGGGCCTGGGCGGCGCGCGGATCGTGTTCAACCCGTCGGCCACCAGCCGGGGGCTCTCGGAGTACCTGTGGCGCCTCGAGCAGCCGGCCGCAGCCGTGGCGAACGAGTACTACGTGGGCACGATCAACCGGGTCGGCGTGGAACCGTTGGGCGACAACGACTTCTACGGCCAGTCCTACTTCGCCGACCCGCGCGGGCAGCTCGTCGGCGAGGCCGCGTCGGACACCGACGAGGAGGTCTTGGTGCGGGACCTGGACATGGGGCTGCTCACCGAGGTCCGGGACCTGTGGGCGTTCTACCGCGACCGCAGGCCGGACAGCTACGACTCGCTCACCTCCGCCTGAGGGAAAGGGCTCATGCGCACTCTCATTCGCAACGGAACGGTGGTCAACGCCGGTGGCGCCATCGCCGCCGACGTGCTCGTGGACGGCGAGACGATCGCGGCGGTGACCGCGCCGGGGGTGTTCGACACCGCCGACACGGTGATCGAGGCGGACGGCCGGTACGTGCTGCCCGGCGGCATCGACGGGCACACGCACATGGAGATGCCCTTCGGCGGCACGTTCTCCGCCGACACGTTCGCCACCGGCACCACGGCGGCCGCGTGGGGCGGCACGACCACGATCATCGACTTCGCGGTGCAGGCCAAGGGCACGTCGCTGCTGGCCACCCTGGACAAGTGGCACGAGAAGGCCGACTCGCACTGCGCGATCGACTACGGGTTCCACATGATCGTCTCCGACGTCAACGACCAGTCCTTGAAGGAGATGGAGTCCTGCATCGACGCCGGGGTGAACAGCTTCAAGATGTTCATGGCCTACCCGGGCGTGTTCTACGCGACCGACGGCGAGATCCTGCGCGCGATGCAGAAGGCCACCGACACCGGCTCGATGATCATGATGCACGCGGAGAACGGCATCGCGATCGACGAGCTGGTGGCGCAGGCCGTCGCGGCCGGGCGCACCGACCCGGTCGAGCACGGCATCACCCGGCCGCCGGAGCTGGAGGGCGAGGCCACCTCGCGGGCCATCCAGCTGGCCAAGGTCACCGGCGCGCCGCTCTACATCGTGCACCTGTCCGCGCGGCACGCCCTCGACGCCGTGGCGGCGGCGCGGAACATCGGGCAGAACGTGTTCGCCGAGACCTGCCCGCAGTACCTCTACCTGTCCATCGAGGACCTGGCGAAGCCGGACTTCGAGGGCGCGAAGTACGTGGCGTCGCCGCCGCTTCGGCCCAAGGACCACCAGGCCGACCTGTGGCGGGGGCTGCGCACCAACGACCTGTCCGTGGTGTCCACCGACCACTGTCCCTTCTGCTTCGTGGACCAGAAGGAGCTGGGCCGCGGCGACTTCTCGAAGATCCCCAACGGGATGCCGGGCGTCGAGCACCGGATGGACCTGCTGCACCAGGGCGTGGTCGCCGGCGAGATCACGCTCGCGCGGTGGGTGGAGGTCTGCTCGGCCACGCCGGCCAGGATGTTCGGCCTCTACCCGCGCAAGGGTGTCATCGCGCCGGGTGCCGACGCCGACATCGTGGTGTACGACCCGGCCGCGACGCAGACGCTGTCGGTGACGACGCACCACATGAACGTCGACTACTCGGCGTACGAGGGCATGTCGATCACCGGCAAGGTCGAGAGCGTGCTGTCCCGCGGCTCGGTGGTGATCGCCGACGGCGCGTTCCACGGCGCCGAGGGCCACGGCCGGTTCCTGTCCCGCGAGCTGTCCCAGTACCTCGTCTGATCGGGAGGGTCCACGATGGACTTCGGAGTCGTGCTGCAGACCAACCCGCCGGCCGCCGACGTCGTCCGGCTGATGGCCGAGGCCGAGCGGGTGGGCTTCCGCTACGGCTGGACGTTCGACTCGGTGGTGCTGTGGCAGGAGCCGTTCGTCATCTACGCCCAGATCCTGGCGAACACGTCGTCGCTGGTCGTCGGGCCGATGGTGACCAACCCGGCAACCCGGGACTGGTCGGTCACCGCGTCGCTGTTCGCCACGCTCAACGACATGTACGGCAACCGCACGGTGTGCGGGATCGGGCGGGGCGACTCGGCCCGCCGGGTGATCGGGCAGAAGCCCGCGACCTTGTCGGTGCTCCGTGATTCGATGCACGCGATCCGGGAGCTGGCCGAGGGACGGGAGGTCGATCTGCATGGGGCACCGGTGCGTATCCCGTGGGTGCGCGACGGGCGGCTCGAGATCTGGATGGCCGCGTACGGTCCGAAGGCGCTCAAGCTGGTCGGCGAGCACGCCGACGGGTTCATCCTGCAGACGGCCGATCCCGCGATTACCAAGTGGACGATCGAGTCGGTCCGCGCGGCCGCCCGCGACGCCGGGCGCGATCCGGGCGGCATCACCATGTGCGTCGCCGCGCCGGCCTACGTCGGTGAGGACGTGGCGCACCAGCGCGACCAGCTGCGCTGGTTCGGCGGGATGGTCGGCAACCACGTGGCCGACCTCGTCGCCCGCTACGGCGAGTCCGGCCCGGTGCCGCACGAGCTGACCGACTACATCCGCGACCGGGAGGGCTACGACTACGCCCACCACGGCAAGGCGGGCAACCCGTCGACCGACTTCGTGCCGGACTCGATCGTCGACCGGTTCTGCCTGGTCGGCCCCGCCGCCGCGCACGTCGACCGGCTCACCGAGCTGGCCGAGCTGGGCGTCGACCAGTTCGCCGTCTACCTCATGCACGACCAGAAGGAGGAGACGCTGGCCGCCTACGGCAGCGAGATCATCCCCAAGCTCACCGCCTGACCCCACCCCCGTACCCCCGAACCCAGTGTCGCCCCGCGGCGCCCCCCGTGTCGTCCCCTCACGTCGCCGTGTCACCGTGTGGCGTCGCTGTGTCACCCCGCCACGTCGCCGTGTCACCCCGCCACGCCGCCGTGTCACCGTGTGACATCGCTGTGTCGTCCCCTCACGTCCCCGTGTCGTCCCGTCCTGTCGCCGTGTCACCCCGCCACGTCCCCGTGCCGCCTCGTGACATCGCTGTGTCGTCCCCTCACGTCCCCGTGTCGTCCCCTCACGTCCCCGTGTCACCCCGCCACGTCCCCGTGCCGTCCCGCCACGTCGCCATGACGACCGGTGGCGATGGTCAGGCAACGTGCCGCTGCACGGCGAAGGCCGTGGCCAACTCGTCGAGCACGCGCCGGGGCTCTCTCATGTCGGCTGCTCGCACCCGGATCACGATCCACCCGCGGGCAGCCAGTCGGTGGTCCCGCTCCGTGTCGTAAGCCTCGCGGTCCTCATGTGCCTCGTAGCCGTCGTACTCAAGCGCAATCCGAAGCTGCGGCCACGCGAGGTCGAGCACGTACAACTTGCGCCCGTCGAGGCTCCGGACCTCGTGTTGGGCCACGGGCGGTGGGTATCCGGCATCCACCACCAGCAGCCGGAGCCACGACTCGGGTGGCGAGTCCGCCTTGCCGGTGATCAGCCCGAGCAGGACAGCCGCGCGTATCGTTCCGCGGCGATCGGCCCGGCGGGCAAGCCGCTCCTGGACCGCGGCGAGAAACGCCTCCGCCCGCTCCCCGCCAACGGACACGACCGCCTGGTCCGCGGTCGCGAGGGCGACTCTCCGCGGTGCGGTGCACAACATCTCGGCTACCGTCAGATCGAGCGCCGTGACCCGCAACCCGAGCAGCTCGACCACGTCGCCCTGCCGGAGCGGTCCCTGATGCACGACAAGACCCGGACGGCCGCGGACTCGTCGGGTGTACGGCACGGTGACATGGATGTCGCCACAGTTGGCGGCGGTGCAGCCGAACAGACCGGCCGCCGTCCGACCGACGACCGCCCCGTCGGCACCGACGTACAACAACGCCGCGGCTGCTCTGGTAGGCAGATCAAGCACACGGACGCGCGGGACGACGACCCCGGGCCACAGTTGCGTCAGCAGGCCGTCGCGGAGTGCCAGCCGGAGCGCGTGCTCACCCAGTTCGGCGGCCAGGTCTCGCCTGCGCCTGGCCCCGTGCAGGTTGTCAGCATGTTCGTTCATGGCCTCGATGCTGCCCGCCTCATCCGCCATGGACGACTGGTCAACGCTCGGCTGTGGACAACTGTCCGGCTTGTGGACAACTCGACATCCGCCCGCCAGCGGACGACACGACGACGTGAGCGGACGACACAGCCACGTGAGCGGACGACACGACGACGTGGGGGACTGGAGGACGGGGGGCACGGGGGGCACGGGGGGCACG
>NZ_WHTD01000069.1 GCF_009379765.1 Actinophytocola sp.
ACCTGTCCACCGCAACCAAGTGGGGTCTGGACACGCTTGACGCGATGACGCGCCTGTTCACCACCGGTGCGTGGCTCCCGCCTGCCCTCACCCCCGACATCACCGCCGTGTAATCACGCCACCAAGGCTGAACAGCTACCCAGCGCCGGCCATTCGCCCGATTGGACGAACGCGACACCCCTATCATTCGCACCATTTCCGAGTGCGAAATTCGGACCAATTCTCGGATTGGCTCAGATCGACTCGTCGAACAGCGAGAGCCGGATGTCGCGTGCCTCGGTGAAGTGAGTGACCGCGTACTTCTCCGCGCCGTCGCCGTCCCGCGCCTCGATGGCCTCCACAATTGCGCGGTGGTGCCCGTTGGACCGCTCCCAGCGGCCCGGCGTCCCCAGGGTCGAGGCCGGGTAGCGGACAAGGTGCAGGTCAAGGCGTTCGAGCAGGTCGATCAGCGACATGTTGTGGCTGGCACGCCACACCGCGGTGTGGAACTGCCGGTTACCGCGGACCATCGCGTCGATGTCGTCCGTGGTCACCGCGTCCAACCGGCCCATCGCTCTGCGGAGCAAGATCAGGTCGTGCGAGTTGCGCCGCTCGGCGGCCATCCGCGCCGCCGTCCCCTCCAGCGCGATCCTGGTCTAGTAGATGTCGAGCACTTCCTCGGGAGTGCGCTCGCGAACCACCAGGCCACGGTCGTTGCGCTCGACCAGCCCGTCGTGCTGCAGCTTCGACAGCGCCTCCCGGATCGGCGTGCGACTCACCTCGCACCACTCCGCCAGCACCGACTCCACCAGTTGTTGCCCCGGTATGAGATCGCCCGCCCGAATCGCTTCCTTCAGTCGCTGATATGGCGTGATCTTGTTGACCGGTTCTGGCAAACGTGCGGCGGAACGGCCGGATCTCGCGTTGGCCATGCCCGATCTCCCCATCCCCAGTTTCATCACCCGTCGACGACGGGTCACCCAGTACGGGCATTGTTTGCCTATTTCCGCAAACCGTCAACGTACGCCGCCTACCGTACGTACCCCCGGTACGCCCGGATGAGGGGCTGTGGGCTCCAACTCGCTGAACGCGTCCACGGACAGTAGAGCCGGTAGCGTCCGAACGGTCCGCCGACCACGACATCGACCACCGCATCGATCACGAGGAGGACCAGTGACCCGCATCGCGTTCATCGGACTCGGCATCATGGGCCTGCCCATGGCCGCCAACCTCGTGCGCGCAGGGCACGAGGTGGCCGGCTACAACCGCACGCGGGCCAAGGCCGAGAACCTGGCGGAGGCCGGCGGCACCGCGGCCGGCACGGTCGCCGAGGCGGTGCGCGGCGCCGAGGTCGTGATCACCATGCTGCCCGACTCCCCCGACGTCGAGGCCGTGGTGCTGGGGGACGGCGGCGTGCTGGCCGCCGCGGGCAAGGACGCGCTGCTGATCGACATGAGCACCGTGGCCCCCGCGACCGCGCGCTCGGTCGCCGAGGAGGCCGCCAAGGCGGGGCTGCGCGCGCTGGACGCCCCGGTCAGCGGTGGGGAGCAGGGCGCGGTCGACGGCCGGCTGTCGATCATGGTCGGCGGCGACCCGGCGGACTTCGCGGCCGCGCGCCCGATCCTGGAGGCGATGGGGGCGACGATCGTTCACGTCGGGCCCGCCGGCTCCGGGCAGACGGTGAAGGCGGCGAACCAGCTGATCACGGCCGGCAACCTCGGCCTGCTCGCCGAGGCGGTGGTGTTCCTCGCCGCGCACGGCGTCGACCTCGGCCCCGCGATCGAGGTGATCGGCGGCGGCCTGGCCGGGAGCACGATCCTCGACCGCAAGGCGCCGGCGATGCTGAACCACGAGTTCGCGCCGAGCTTCCGCGTCGACCTGCACCACAAGGACCTGGGCATCGTGGCCGACGCGGCCCGCGCGGCAGGCGTCGTCACTCCGCTCGCGTCGACCGTGACCCAGCTGATGGCCGCCGCGAAGGCCCAGGGTCACGGCGACCTCGACCACTCGGCCCTGCTGCTGGTGATCGAGCAGCTGGCCGGCCGTTAGCCCCACCAGTCCCGGCCGCATGCCCTGAACGACGCGCCCAGGACGTTCAGCGTCCCCAACGACGCGTTCAGGGCATGGCGTCGGCGGAACCGCCGTGCCGCAGCCGGATCTCCAGGCCCGGGTGGGTGGCGAGGAAGCCCGCGAGCAGGTTCGGCAGGTGCACGGCGTGCAGGGCACTGCAAGGTTCCGATCGCGAGGCTTCCCTGGAGCAACCCCTGCACCGCGACCACCGCGTCCCGCGCCGCGTCGGTGGCGGCCAGCGCCCGGCGGGCCTCGGCCAGCAGCGCCTGGCCGGCCGCGGTCAGCTGGACCTGGCGGGTGTTGCGCCGGAACAGCGACGCGCCGAGCTCACGCTCCAGCGACCGGATCGACGCCGAGAGCCCCGACTGCGCCACGTGCAGCAGCTTGGCCGCCCGGGTGAAGTGTCGCTCCTCGGTGACAACTGCGACCTTCCTAACGCATTTCGTAAGTTGCCCTCTACCTGCGGATATGTAGAAAACCGTACCGAAGTTCTCGCGTACCGTGCGAACACTTGGGAACGGGGGGTGTCGGGTCGCATGTAGAGAGGGAGGCAGGCAGGGACCATCAGGGAGGCAGGGAGTTCTCCCTGTAGCCCTCCCTGTCCTCTCTTCCCCCTGCTGACCAGCGCAAACTCCGATGACAGGGACCCTAGGGAGGCCAGGGACCCGCCCGACAACACCCCCGAGAACCCCCGAAATCACGGACTACCTACCCCGCCGTGCTCTCCCTCCCCCTCCTCCCTGGGGGAGGTCAACGCCAGGCGTCTCCGGCGTGCGTCATTTCGAGGTAGCTACCGTCAGCCACGCGACGCTCTACCTCTTGCCACTCGCGGATAACTCGCCGCTTACCGTCAGGGTGATCCATCCAGTTTGTGCGCGTGATGGGAACGTTTGAATATACGGGTTCAAAAGTAATAGCGTATATTGCTTCGGCTTCGGGCAGTAGTGTGCGCAGGCATTGAATGGCGCGACGGTGATACCACTTGCAGATGACAGTAATGGGAAGGCGCATTGATAGAGCCTCACGCAAATACGGCAAGGAGAACTCTACGTTCTCCCAGGTGTTCGTTGATTGGTCTTCGCACCGTATGCAATCAGCATCAGCGCCGCGCTCGATTAACTGGCGACGGAATTCGCGACCTTCGACGACCCCATTGTGTCGATTCACGCCACCGGTAGTGATGATTAAAGGTGCTAAGCCCTTCAGGTGGCGATCTATGGCTATATCCACGGGGAGGACTTGATTGGTGCCAAAAATGAAAAGAGCAGTCGCCTCCGGGGGTGTCGATGTGGTCACATCGACGTACTCTGTGATCGCCGTTAGTTGTTCCGGAGTGTAGGCGTTTTCGGTCACAATGTTCCTAGGGGTTTTGATGCGACGCTTAAAGTGCGATATTCAGCGAGGGCATCGTGATACATGTTGTGATATTCGACGGTTGTCGAGTTGGCTTTACCTTTGCGCCTCAAGGCCCTATCTAGTTTGCCCGCCAGCACTAACGTGGGCCACACCAAGTTGTCGGTATCAAGCGCTGACCGGCCAGTCGACGTCGCCTCGTCGACGTTGCCAAGGCCGGCCTCGGAAAGGCCGAGTATGAGAAGGGTACGGGCGTAGTTCGACGATTTAGCTGATTGATTAGGTTGATCAGGAGAATACGCATCACGAAGGACTTCTCTAGTGACCGCGGAAGCCTCCTTGAAGCGACCTGAAAGCAATAGTGAAGTCGCGGTGTAGGGCGGCTCCGCTGAAAGCGCTATTGAAAATACACCCTTTCGAGGCATGGTCGAAGGTAGATCGGCTATAGCTTTTGTCGCCTCGCGTTTTGCCGTGATCATGTCTTCTGCATTGCCCTGTGTTGCATATGCACGCATCGCATGCGACAACAATTTTGCGCGTGCCACAGAGCCCATTGGCGCTATCTGCAGTCCAGTCTTAGCGACTTCTATCGTTCGACTCATGTCGCCTTGATAGTAGGCGATCATTGTCCTGGTAAACACCGCCCATGCGGCTATATCTTTATTCCCGGATTCTTTACTGCGACGCTCTGCGTCCATGCACCAGATTAAAGCGGAACTGTGGTCGCCCATGTAACTGGTCGTGACCGCGAGAAGATTGGAAAGCCATCCGGAACTTACAGTCAGTTCCGCTCTCTGCGACCTCGGCAAAGCGCCACTTTGGAGCAGTTTGCTGGAGTAATGCCTACACTGGAGCAGGTCTCCATATATGACATCAGGAGTCGACGTAGCCAATGAATGTGAGTAATGCGGCACTAGTTCATTCAGGAAATCGATAGCGACACCCAAGGAGTCCCCGCTATCTGCTGTAACTATCTCAAGCGCTTGCAGGGTTCGCATGTGAGAAGAAGTCAACGTCACTTCTAATGCCGCTGCCCCTGTAGCCGCGAGTAGACTACGGCGTTCGATTTCGTTGTCGCCCTTGATTGCAGATGAATCTTGCGGAAGGGCAAATGGGTTGGGTTCTATCTCGTTGCTGGTTGCCGGTTTCTTGCTGGCGCGGGTGAGCACCTCGGCGAGTCGGAGACGTGCGACCCCGAGAACCTTGGCTATTTTGGGCCATTGGTGAGGTTGTGGCGTGGTCTCGCCCGCTTCCCATCGAATGACGGTTGAGCGGCTGACTCTCAGCCTTTCCGCGAATTCTTCCTGGGTCAGGCCCGCGCTTTGGCGCAGTACCGCCAGTTCGGCCCGGTCCGCGTCGCCTTCTGCTGGTTCGTGCTCGATTGGCAGGTCGAACCACAGAAGTTCGGGGGGTATCCCGATTATTTGCGCGTACTCAATGTTCTTGCTCAACGAGTCGAGTTTTCTGCGACCGTTCTCGATATTGCTCAGGTCTGCCTGGCTTGATTTGAGCCAGCGCGCCAACCGGGCTTGCGTGATGCCGTTCTCTCCGTACATTTCCCGGTGGCGTTGGTCGGTGCGGTACGCGCGCAGTACGTAGCCCATGTTCCGTGACGCGAACGGGTCGCGGAACCGGTCAGCGGTCCAGAAATCGAACGGCAGTATCGGAGGGTCGTCGAGGCCCACTATCCGGTCGCGTTCGCAGGGGCCGCAACGGATGCCGGGGTTCGACGCGGCTAACCGCGTGCCGCACCCGCATGTGCGTCCCAGTCGCCCCGCCGCTCCTGGCCTGCCCTTCCCGCTCATCCCGGACCCACCCCATCAGCTCTCCGCGACGGTCACTGCTCCCGCACTCAGCGTAACCCCATGACCAGCGCGAACCGCCCCCAGACCAGCACCCCGCCGACCAGGCCCGACGATCCCCGTTGATCTCGCCGGGAGCACCCGCAGCGGGATCGGGATGCCGTCACAGCCCCTCATGACACCGAGTATGAAGTAGAAAATCCTCAGCCACCGCGACGAAGTACCTCAGCTGCCGCAACTCCATGATTCATCACCCTGAGTGCTCAACACGATCGGAATCTTCTGTTGGACAGCTTAATCGCGGACGCGAAGACTGGGCGGCGCAGACAGCAGGCAGCGAAGGGAGCACCATGCAGACTCGCCGCATCGGCGACAGGCAGGTCAGCGCCATCGGGCTCGGCGGCATGCCCATGTCGATCGAGGGCAGGCCGGACGAGAAGCGGTCCGTCGCGGCGGTCCACGCCGCACTCGACGCCGGCGTGACGTTGTTCGACACCGCCGACGCCTACCACTTGCACGCGAACGAGGTCGGGCACAACGAGACGCTGATCGCCCGGGCCATCGCGAGCCACGGCGGCGACACCTCCGACGTGCTGGTCGCCACCAAGGGCGGGCACCTGCGCCCCGGCGACGGCTCGTGGACGCTCGACGGCTCGCCCGCGTACCTCAAGCAGGCCTGCGACGCCTCGCTCAAGCGCCTCGGCGTCGACGCGATCGGGCTCTACCAGTTCCACCGCCCGGACCCGAAGGTCGACTACGCCGACTCGGTGGGCGCCATCCGCGACCTGCTCGACGCCGGCAAGATCCGGATGGCCGGCATCTCCAACGCGAACCCGGACCGGATCCGGCTCGCCAACGACATCCTCGGCGGCCGGCTGGCCAGCGTGCAGAACCAGTTCTCGCCGGCGTACCGCTCCAGCGATGCCGAGCTCGACCTGTGCACCGAGCTCGGCATCGCGTTCCTGCCGTGGAGCCCGTTCGGCGGCATCACCCGGGCAGGCGAGCTCGGCTCGCGGTTCGCGCCGTTCACGGAGGTCGCCGGGGCGCACGGGGTCAGTCCGCAGCGGGTCTGCCTCGCCTGGATGCTGGCGAAGTCTCCGGTGATGGTCCCGATTCCCGGTTCGTCCCGTCCCGAGACGATCCTCGACTCGGTCGAAGCGACGGACCTCACGCTGTCGGCCGACGAGATCACCCGGCTGGACACGGCAGGTAGGTAGCTCTGTCAGACTTTCCTGGTGGAGTTCGGGCTTCTGGGACCGGTGGTAGCCCGGCGGGGCGGCGAGGCGGTGCCGGCCGGCAGCGGCCGGGAGCGCTTCGTGCTGGCCACGCTGCTGCTCAACGAGGGCCGGCTGACCTCGCTCGACCGGCTCGTCGACGCGCTGTGGGACGACCCGCCCAGCACCGCCAGGGCCCAGGTGCACAACATGATCAGCAGCATGCGCCGGCGGCTGCGCAGCTACGGCGACACCGCGGACGACGAGCTGATCCTCACCCGGGCCACCGGCTACGAGCTGCGGCTCGGCACCCACGAGCTGGACGTGCTGCGGTTCCGCGAACTGGTGGCGGCCGGCCGGCGGGCGAGCGCCGCTGGCGACCCGGCCGGCGCCGCCGACCTGCTGGCCGACGCGCTCGCGCTGTGGCGCGGGCCCGCGCTCGCCGACGTCGCCGACGAGCTCGCCGAGCCGATCCGGCAGGTGCTGCACGAGGAGCGGCTGGTCGCCGCCGAGGTGCGGCTCGACGCGCAGTTCACCCTCGACCGGTTCGACGACGTGCTGCGCGAGGTCGACCCGCTGCTCGCCGAGCACCCGTACCGGGAGCGGCTGCACGAGCTGCGGATGTCGGCGCTGGCCGCGTCCGGCAGGCGGGCCGACGCACTCGCCGCCTACCGGACGCTCTACCGCAGGCTCTCCGACGACCTCGGCGTCGAGCCCGGTGCGCCGCTGCGCGAGCTGGAACGGCGGATCCTGCGCGGCGAGGGCACCAACCTGGGCGGGCGGCCCACGCCACGCCAGCTGCCCGCGGCCACCTCCGTGCTCACCGGGCGGGACAAGCTGATCGGCGAGATCTGCGCCGAGCTGACCCGGGAGGACGAGACCGCGGGCCTGGTCCGGGTGCTGGTCGGGCCGGGCGGGGTCGGCAAGACGACGCTGGCGCTCGCGGCCGCGCACCGGCTCGCCGAGTCGTTCCCGGACGGTCAGCTCTTCGCCGACCTGCGCGGCACCCACGACCAGCCCGCCGACCCGCACACCGTGCTCGGCAGGCTGCTGCGCACGCTCGGCGTCGACGCGCCCAACCTGCCCGACGACCGCGACGAGCGGGTCTCGGTCTACCGGAGCCTGCTCGCCGAGCGGCGGATGCTGGTGGTGCTCGACGACGCGAGCGGCGAGCAGCAGGTACGCCCGCTGCTGCCGACCACGACGAGCTCACGGGTGCTGGTGACATCCCGGTGGCAGCTCGGCGCGCTCGTCGGCGCGGCCCGCTGGTCGATCCCGGTGCTGGCCGAGGACGACGCGGTGGCGCTGCTCGCCGCGGTGATCGGCGCCGAGCGCGCGGCCGCCGAGCCCGCCGCCGCCGCGGAGGTCGTGCGGCTGTGCGGGAGCCTGCCGCTCGCGGTCTGCGTGGCCGCGGCCCGGCTCGCCGTCCATCCCGAGTGGACACTCGACGACTTCCGCAGCCGGCTCGCCCAGCAGTGGGGCCGGCTCGACGAGCTCGCGGTCGGCGACCTGAACGTGCGGGCCAGCATCGAGCTGAGCTACCAGGCACTCGACCCGGACCTGCGCAGGCTGCTGCGCAGGCTCGGGCTGGTGCACGCCACCAACTGGCCGGCCTGGGTGGCCCAGGAGCTGGTCGGCGGGCCGGCCATCGGGCGGGTGGGGCGGATGCTCGACCGGCTCGTCGAGGTGCACCTGATCGAGCCGGCAGGGCGCGACGCGGTCGGCCAGTCGCGGTACCGGCTGCACGACCTGATCCGCGACTTCGCCGTGGAGCGCGCCACCGCCGAGGAGCCCGAGGAGGACCGCAGCCAGGCGGTGTCCCGCATGCTGTCGGGCTGGCTCGCGCTCGCCGGCGAGGCCGACCAACGCGCCGAGCACCACACGATCTACAGCGCGGGCCTGGCCGAGGTCGCCGCGCGGGTGCCGGCGGGACCGGCCCGCGAGCGGCCGCGGGAGTGGCTGGAGGGCGAGCGGCAGAGCCTGTCGACGGCCATCGAGCAGGCGGCCGCGGAGGGACACGCGGAGCTGGCGGGCGAGCTGGCGCTGCGGGTGGCCGGCTTCCTCACCCTGCGCGCCTACGACGACGAGCGCGAGCTGGCGCTGCGGGTGGCCGCCGCCGCGCTGCGGGCGCACGGCCAGGAACCGTTGCTGCTCAAGGTGTTGCAGGCGTTGTTCGGGGTGTACGCACAGCGCGCCAGGAGCGCGGACATGGCATCGGTGGCGACCGAGGCGCTGGAGCTGGCCCGAGCGCTCGGCGACCACACCCGGTTCGTCCGCTCGCTGCTGCACGCGGGTCTGGCGAAGCGGCGCCTCGGCAGGCTCGACGAGGCAGCCCGCATGTTCGACGAGGCGCTCGCGGCCGTCGAGCCGGGCGACCCGGGCACCGTGCTCGCGTCGCTGCTCATCAACCGCGCCGAGGTGGACCGCGACCGGGGCGCCCCGGCGCCGGCCGTGCCGCTGGTCGAGCGGGCGCTCGAGGTGCGCCGAGCCACCGACAACCCCCGGCTGACCGCACTGAACCTGATCATCTACGCGTACACGCTCATCGACGCCGGCCGCCTCGACGACGCCGTGGTCGCGCTCGACGAGGCCGAGGAGATCACCCGCGAGCTCGGTGACGACCTGCACACCACCTACGTCGACCAGACCCGCGCGGACATCGACATCAGGCGCGGCGACTGGGCGGCCGCGGAGGAGCGCCTCGACCGGGCGCTGCCGACGTTCGAGTCGCTCAACAACAAGGACGGGATCGCCGAGGCGCTGCGCTCCCGCGGTGAGCTCGCGCTCGCCCGCGGCGCGGCGGCCGAGAGCATCGAGCCGCTGGGCCAGGCGCTCGCGATCTGGCGGCAGCTGACCACACCGCTGGAGGAGGCGCGGCTGCTGGCCCGGCTGGCGCTCGCCCACGCCGCGCTCGGCGAGGACGCGGAGGCGGCCGCACGCCGGAGGGAGTACCGGACGATCGTCGACGAGCTCGGGCTCACCGACGCGTGCCTGCGCCTGCCCTGAGCCAGACCCGTCCCGACCCGCGAGTCCAACGTTCGCGACCCGCGAGTCCAACGTTCGCGACCAGCGGTCTACGTGATCGACCGGGTGAGGGTGTACCCGCCGGGCTCGTAGCGGGTCGTCTCCTGGGTCGCGCGGACCAGGGCCCGCAGCTCGGCGAGGCCACCGTCGACCGCGCCGAGCGCACGGGCCTGCACCAGCACGCTGCCGAGCGCGGTGGCTTCGACCGGGCCGGCGACCACCGGCAGGCCGCAGGCGTCGGCGGTCAGCTGGCACAGCAACGTGTTCCGCGCGCCGCCGCCGACGACGTGCACGATGTCGACCGCACGTCCGGACAGCGCCTGTGCCCGCCGGACGGCGTCCCGGTGGGCGAGCGCGAGACTGTCCACAATGCACCGGACGGTCTCCGCGCGGGTCGCCGGCACCGGCCGGTCCGCGCGGCGGCACGCGTCCGCTATCCGGCCCGGCATGTCACCGGGCGGCAGGAACACCGGGTCGTCGGGGTCGATCACGGACCGGGCCGGCAGGGTCGCGGCCCCGGCGAGCAGCGCGGCCTGGTCGGCGTCCGGCCAGGCGCGCAGGCACTCCTGCAGCAGCCACAGGCCCATCACGTTGCGCAGGTAGCGGACCGTGCCGTCGACGCCGAGCTCGTTGGTGAAGTTGGCCCGCCTGCTGTCCTCGGAGAGCACCGGCGCCGCCAGCTCGACCCCGACGAGGGACCAGGTGCCGCAGGAGATGTAGGCGAACCGCTCGCCCTCGGCCGGCACCCCGACGACGGCCGAGGCGGTGTCGTGCGAGCCGACCGCGATCACCGAGGTGCCGTTCAGTTCGGTGGCCGGGCCGATGACCGTGCCGGGCTCGCGCAATGGCGGCAGCAGCGCGGGGTCGACACCGATCCGTTCCACGAGCCCGGTCGCCCACTGTCGCTTGTGGACGTCCAGCAGCTGGGTGGTCGACGCGTTGGTGAGCTCGGCGCCGGCCTCGCCGGTCAGCCAGTACGCCAGCAGGTCCGGCACCAGCAGGAGGCGGCGCGCCACCCCCAGCCGCGCGCCGGCCCGCTCGGCCACCAGCTGGTGGATCGTGTTGAACGGCAGGAACTGCAGCCCGGTGGTGGCGTACAGCTCGGCCTCTCCGAGGTCCCGCAGGGTGCGGGCGGCGTCTTCGGTGCGCGCGTCGCGGTAGTGCACGGGGTTGCCGAGCAGCGCGCCGTCCGCGTCGAGCAGCCCGTAGTCGACGGCCCAGGAGTCGATCCCGATGCCGTCGAGGTCGCCCGCGGCGCGCAGGCCGTCGAGCATCTCCCGGTACAGGCCTAGGATGTCCCAGTGCAGGGTTCCCCGGGTGCGCACCGGCCGGTTCGGGAACCGGTGGACCTCGGTCAGGTCGAGCCGTCCGGCGCCGACCTCGCCCAGCATCACCCGCCCGCTCGCCGCGCCAAGGTCGGCTGCGGCGACCCGCACGAGCGCCCCGACCTCGACGGATGCCGACTTTAACGATTCAACCATCGTGCGTCAGCATGCTGTCGGGCTCGGAGCGGTGTCAAGGCTCTACCGCCGCACCCGGGTCGACGCGCGGACCACCAGCTCCGGCCGGAACCGCACCTGCTCGTGCACGTGCCCCGTGCCTCCCGATGCCTCGTCGAACAGCAGCCGCGCCGCGGTCCGGCCGAGCAGCTCCCGCGGCTGGCGCACCGACGTCAGCGGCACGGCGGCCGCCTCGGCGAACTCGATGTCGTCGTAGCCGACCACCGCCAGGTCCGCCGGCACGGACATCCCGAGCCGGGTCATCGCCTGCAGCAGCCCGAGCGCCAGCAGGTCGTTGGCGCAGAACGCGGCCGTCGGCCGGGCGGCCGAGGGCAAACCGGCCAGCCGCTCCCCCGCCCGCCTGCCCTCGGCGACCTGCAGGGCCAGGGTCTCCAGCAGCACGAGCGCCGACGACGGGCGGCCGGCGACGGCGAGCGCCCGCTGCGCGCCCCGGTACCGGTCGCGCACCTGCGGCACCGACCGCGGCCCACCGACGAACGCGATCCGCTCGTGGCCCGCCTCCAGCAGGTGGGTCACCGCGAGCTCGCCGCCGAGCACGTCGTCCACCGCGACCGAGCACCACGTGGGATCCGGTGCCTGGCAGTCGACCAGCACGACCGGCGTGCCGCGCCCGGGCATCTCCGCGAGCCGCTCCCCGCGCGGGTCGATCGGGGTGATCAGCACGCCCTGTACCCGCTGCTCGCGCAGCCGCTCGAGGTACTCGCGCTCGCGGGCGGCGTCCTGGTTGCTGTTGCAGAGGTACACCGCGATGCCCTCGGCACGGGCGGCGTCCTCGACCCCGCGGGCGACGTCGTTGAAGAACGGGTTGGCCGCGTCCATCACGACGTAGGCGATGGTCCGGCTCCGCCCGGCGCGCAGCTGGCGCGCGGTCTCGTTGCGCACGAACCCGAGCTCGTCGATCGCCGACTGGACCCGGCACCGGGTCGCCTCGCTGACCAGGTGCGGCCGGTTGAGCACATTGGACACCGTGCCGACGGACACGCCCGCGAGCGCGGCCACGTCCTTCATGCCCGGCGCCATGCCGCCTCCCCGGGATTCAAAGTGTTGGTTGCGCTCCAGCGGACGGTGCGGACCCCCGGTGGGTGGTGGCTGGGTGGCGTCACGGTCCCCTGAGCTTACGTTGGTCGGCACGTTCAGGGGGTGTGGCGCACTCCTGCGCGCGGGCGAGGAGCAGGGCCCGCTCCCGCTCGTTGCGGGTCAGGCCGGCGGCCCGGCTGAACTCCTCGCGCGCCTCGGCGTGCCGGTCCAGCTTCGCCAGCAGGTCACCGCGCACGCTCGGCAGCAGGTGGTAGTTCTTCAGCGACGGCTCCTGGTTCAGCTCGATCACCGGCGACGGCACCTGCTGCACCAGCCGCGCGTACCGGGCCGCGATCCGCGCCCAGTCCGTCTCCTCCGGCACCCGCGCCCGCGCGTGGCACGCCGCGATCGCCGCCTGCAGCTCGTACGGCCCGGCCGACCCCGCCAGCGCCTCGGCCCGCGCCAGCGCCGCGAGGCCGCGGCGGATCAGCAAGCGGTCCCACCGCGCGCGGTCCTGGTCGAACAGCAGCACCGGCTCGCCGTCGGGTCCCAGCCGGGCCCGCGCGCGGGACGCCTGGATCTCCATCAGCGAGACCAGCCCGTGCACCTCGCGCTCCTTCGGGACCAGCTCGGCGAGGATCCTGCCCAGCCGCAACGCGTCCTCACACAGCGTCGGGCGCATCCAGTCCGACCCGCCGATGGCCGAGTAGCCCTCGTTGAACACCAGGTAGACGACCTCGAGCACGGACGACAGCCGCGAGGTGAGCTCGTCGCCGGACGGGACCTCGAACGGGATCTTCTTCCGCGCCAGGGTTCGCTTCGCCCGCACGATCCGCTGCGCGATCGTCGACTCCGGCACCAGGAACGCCCGCGCGATCTCCTCGGTGGTGAGCCCGCCGAGCAGGCGCAGCGTCAGCGCCACCCGCGCCTCGGTCGAGAGCACCGGGTGGCAGGAGATGAACACCAGCCGCAGCATGTCGTCGCTGATGTTGCTGTCGATGGCGTCGAAGTCCGGCTCGGCCGAGGGCCCCTCCTGGGTCTCGAGGTCCCGGCCGATCTCGACGACCTTGCGCTCCAGCGTCTCCCGCCTGCGGAACTGGTCGATGGCCCGCCGCTTGGCGATAGCCATGAGCCAGGCGCCCGGGTTGTCCGGGACGCCCGACTCCGGCCACTGCTCCAGCGCCGCCACCAGCGCGTCCTGCGCCAGCTCCTCGGCGAGGCCGACGTCGTGCACCATCCGGGTGAGCCCGGCGATCAGCCGGGCCGACTCGATCCGCCAGACCGCGTCGATGGTCCGGTGAGCTTCCAACGTCGCCACGGGGTCATCAGAGCAGCTCGGCCGAACCCGCGGCAACCCGGATCAGCTGTGACGCCGCTCGGTCACCGTCGCCTGCATCCGCTCGGTCCGCTCGCGGATCTCGTCGGTGAAGGTCTCACCGAAGTCGTCGCCCTCGAAGAACTGCCGGATCTCGATGACGGACTCGACGCTCGGGTCCGACGGGATCCGCTTGACCCACTCGATGGCCTCCTCGCGGGACTTGACCTCGAACACCCAGTAGCCCCCGACCACCTCCTTGGCCTCGGCGAACGGGCCGTCGACGACCGTCGGCTCGCCGCCGGAGAACGAGACGAGGGCGCCCTTGGCGGTCGGCAGCAGGCCGTTGCCGTCGAGCATCACGCCCGCCTTGACCAGCTCCTCGTTGTACCGACCCATCGCGGTGAGCACCTCCTCGTCGGCCATCTCACCGGCCTCGTAGTCCTCGCCGCCCTTGACCATGATCATGAACCGCATCGTGCCGTCTCCCCTCTGCTCAGTTCTTCTCGCGGAGCTCGGCGAACAGCTTTTCCTCGCGCTCCCGAAGCTCCGGGGTGAACTCGTCGCCGTAGTCCTCCGGGCCGGCGACCTGGCGGATCTCGATCTTGACGTTGCCGCCGCCGTCGAGCTTCGGCCACTTCTTGACCCACTCGATCGCGTCGGCGAGGGAGTCCACCTCGATCATCGTGTAGCCCGCGATCAGCTCTTTGGCCTCGGTGAACGGCCCGTCGATCACCGTCGGCCTCCCACCGGTGAACCGGACCTTCGCGCCCTTCACGCTGGGCTGCAGGCCGGCCCCGTCGAGCATCACGCCGGCCTTCACCAGCTCCTCGTTGTACTTCGTCATGGCCTCGAACAGCTCCGTGCTGGCCGGCACACCCGCCTCGGTGTCCTCGTCCGCCCTGCGGATGATCATGAATTGCACAGTCATAACCTCTTCTGGTCGCGGTCAACCTAGCCCTGTGTTGGTTTGGCTCGCTCCGCTCGCCGGTGAGTGGGCCTTCACCCGGTGTCTTCCCTCCTGCGCTGCTCGTTCGTTCCTCACTCCGCTGCTCGTCAGTCCAGACACCGGCGGCCCACTCACAGTGTTGGATTGGCTCGCTCCGCTCGCAGGTTCATGGCCTGCTCCCGGTCCACTCACGGGGACATTGGCTCGCTCATGTCACTCTTTTTCCGACTGCGGCTCGGTGTGCGCGATCTGCGACCGCGCGCAGATGGGCGACCAGCTCGGGCGGCTCGTGCACCTCGACCTCGCAGCCCAGCGTGAGCAGCCGGAACGCGAGCCACTCGAGCGTGTCGGAGGCACTCTCCCACCGGCACCGCCCGCCGTCGAGCGGTGTGCTCTCCCCACCGAGGTGCGCGGGCACCGCCGGCAGGTGCAGCGTGGCCACCGCGCGGTAGGTCGGCGCCAACGAGTACAGCTTCGACGTCACGAACGCGGCCGGGTCCTTCTCCGGCAGCTCCCGCGACGTGGCCCTGGCGCCGGTCGCGAGCAACGACGCCAGCCGGTCCACCCGGTAGATCCGCCAGTCGTCGCGATCGGTGTCGAAACCCACCAGGTACCAGCGGCGGCCCGCGGTCACCAGCCGGAACGGCTCGACCAGCCGGCGGCTCTCCACGCCGTCGCCGGTGCGGTAGGTGAACCGGACGCGTTCGTGGTTGGCGATCGCCGCGGCCAGCAGGGTCAGGCTCCCCGGCTCGACGGTCGGCTGGTCGCCGGGCAGCGGCACGGTCGCCGCGCCCAGGGCGCCGACCCGGTAGCGCAGGCGCGCGGGCAGCACCTGCTCGAGCTTGGTCAGCGCCCGCACCGACGCCTCCTCGATGCCGACCACCGCCTGCCCCGCCGCCGCCCGCAGCCCGACCGCGATCGCCACCGCCTCCTCGTCGTCGAGCAGCAGCGGTGGCATCGCGGCGCCGGCGGTGAGGCGGTAGCCGCCCTCCGCTCCCATCGTGGCGTGCACCGGGTAGCCGAGGTCGCGCAGCCGCTCGACGTCCCGGCGGACCGTGCGCGGGCTGACCTCCAGGCGCCGGGCCAGCTCGGTGCCGGGCCACTCGCGCGGCGTCTGGAGCAACGACAGCAGCGCGAGCAGCCGGGCGGAGGGGTCGCTCATGGGTTCCAGGATGCCAGCCGAGTAGGTCACGACCTGACCTATATGACCTCTACGGTCGGTGGCATGAAGACGATCCCCGACGGGTACACGACCGTCACCCCATGGCTGATCAGCAAGGACACCGCGAGTGAGCTCGAGTTCATCCGAGCCGCGTTCGGCGGGCAGGAGCTCGCCCGGGTGGAGAGCGAGGACGGAAGCATCGGGCACGCCGAGACCCGGATCGGCGACGCGGTCGTGCTGCTGTTCGACGCGCCGGCGGACTGGCCGCCGACGCCGTGCGTCCTGCGTCTGCACGTGGAGGACGCGGAGGAGACCTACCGACGCGCGCGGGCCGCGGGCGCCGAGGCGGTGACCGAGCCGACCGAGCTGTTCTGGGGCGACAAGGTGGGCCGGGTCCGCGACCCGTTGGGCAACCTGTGGTGGATCCAGCAGCGGGTGGCCGAGCCGACCCCGGACGAGATGACCGAGCGCGCGACCCGTCCCGAGTTCGTCGACGCCATGTCCTACGTGCAGAGCGGCAGGCTGATCCGGTCGTGACGTCGTTCAGCTGGGCCGACGTGTGTGCCCGCCGGCTCGCGCGGCACGGGCTCGCGGCGCCGCTCGCCGGCACGCCGGCCGATGTGGCGGCGGCGGTCGGCGGGACGCACGCGCAGGTCCTGTCGGCGGCGGAGCTGTCGATCGGGCTGCGGCTCGACGGCGTCACGCGGGCCGAGGTCCGGCACGCGCTGTGGACCGAGCGCAGCCTGGTCAAGACGTTCGGCCCGCGAGGCACCGTGCACCTGCTGCGCACGTGCGACCTGCCGATGTGGACCGGCGCGCTGGCCGCGGTGCCGCACTCGAGCCCGATGCCGGCCGCCGTGCGGATGACCGAGGGGCAGGCCGACCAGGTGATCGAGGCGATCGAACACGCCGTCACCAGTCTTCCCGACGCCGAGCTGACCGTCGACGAGCTGTCCGACGCGGTCGTCGCGGCCTGCGGCTCGTGGGCGGGCGACCCGGTGATGGAGGCGTTCCGGGGCAAGTGGCCGCGCTGGCGCCAGGTGCTGCCACTCGCCGGGATGCGTGGCGCGGTCTGCTTCGGCCGCAACCGCGGCCGCAGGACCACCTACACGAGCCCGCGCCGATGGCTGCCCGACCTCGCGCCGGCCGCCGGCGCGCTGCCCGACGTGCTTCGGCACCACCTGCACGCGTTCGGCCCGTCGACCCCGGAACGGTTCGCGAACTGGCTCGCCGCGCCGCCGGCGTGGGCCCGGCAGGTGTTCGAGGACAGCGGGAGCGACCTGGCGCGGGTGGAGGTCGAGGGCGAGGTTGCCTGGGTGAGCAAGGGAGACACCGGCGTGCCCGACGACCCGCCGCGCGGGCTGCGACTGCTGCCCTACTTCGACACCTACGCCTACGCCGTCGGCAACGACCGGCACCGGCTCTACCCGGGCGTCGCCGCCGAGCGCGCGGCCGGCAACTTCCAGGTGCTGCTCGTCGACGGCGTGGTCGGCGGACTGTGGCACCCACGTCGCTCCGGCCGCCGCATCCGGATCACGGTCGAGCCGTTCGGCACCCTCACGAAGGCGCGCCGCGCCGAGCTGGACGCGCAGGTCGACCGGGTCGGCACGATCCTCGAGGGCTCGCCCGAGCTGACCATCGGCGAGGTGGCGGTCGGCGGACACGCCTGACCCGCCTGTGGACAGCTCCCCGGGCTCGTCGGTGCGCGCCCATAGAATCGCCCGCGTGACTCTCCCCGACACCGCGACCCCGGCCACCGTCGACACGTTGCGCCGCGTGTTCGGCTACGACGCGTTCCGGGGGAACCAGCAGGAGATCATCGACCACGTGGTCGGCGGCGGCGACGCGCTGGTGCTCATGCCCACCGGCGGCGGCAAGTCGCTGTGCTACCAGATCCCCGCGCTGGTCCGGGACGGCGTCGGCATCGTCGTCTCGCCGCTCATCGCGCTGATGCAGGACCAGGTCGACGCGCTCACCGCGCTCGGCGTGCGCGCGGGGTTCCTCAACTCCACGCAGGACTTCGAGCAGCGCCGCGAGGTCGAGGCCGCGTTCCTGGCCGGCGACCTCGACCTGCTCTACCTCGCGCCGGAGCGGCTCAAGGTCGAGTCCACGCTGCGGCTGCTCGACCGGGGCACCATCGCGTTGTTCGCCATCGACGAGGCGCACTGCGTCGCCCAGTGGGGCCACGACTTCCGGCCCGACTACCTCGCGTTGTCGGCGTTGCACGAGCGCTGGCCGACGGTGCCACGCATCGCGCTCACCGCCACCGCCACCGAGGCCACCCGCAAGGAGATCGCCACCCGGCTCAACCTCGACGACGCGCGGCAGTTCGTCTCGAGCTTCGACCGGCCCAACATCCAGTACCGGATCGTGGCGAAGAACCGACCCGAGCAGCAGCTGCTGGAGCTGCTGACCACCGAGCACAAGGGCGACGCCGGCATCGTCTACTGCCTGTCCCGCAACTCGACCGAGCGCACGGCGGCCTTCCTCACCCAGAACGGGATCGAGGCGCTTCCCTACCACGCGGGGCTCGACGCCAGGACCCGCGCGGCGAACCAGTCGCGGTTCCTGCGCGAGGACGGGCTGGTGGTCGTCGCGACGATCGCGTTCGGCATGGGCATCGACAAGCCGGACGTGCGGTTCGTCGCCCACCTCGACCTGCCCAAGTCCGTCGAGGGCTACTACCAGGAGACCGGCCGCGCGGGCCGCGACGGGCTCGCGTCGACCGCGTGGCTGGCCTACGGCCTGCAGGACGTCGTGCAGCAGCGCAAGATGATCGCCACCTCCGAGGGCGGCGACGCGCACCGGCGGCGGCTCGGCGTGCACCTCGACGCGATGCTCGCGCTGTGCGAGACGGTCGAGTGCCGGCGGGTCCAGCTGCTCAACTACTTCGGCCAGCAGGGCGAGCCGTGCGGCAACTGCGACACGTGCCTGGCGCCGCCGGAGTCGTGGGACGGCACGGTCGCGGCGCAGAAGGTCCTGTCCGCGGTGTTCCGGCTCGACCGCGAGCGCCGGCAGAAGTTCGGCGTCGGCCACGTCGTGGACATCCTGCTCGGCCGCACCACGGCCAAGGTCACCCAGTTCAACCACGAGTCGCTCACCGTGTTCGGCGTCGGCGCCGAGCTGTCCGAGCCCGAGTGGCGTGGCGTCGTGCGCCAGCTCCTGGCCCAGGGCCTGCTCACCGTGGAAGGCGACCACGGCACGCTCGTGCTCACCGACGCGAGCGCGGACGTGCTGGGCCGCAAGCGCGAGGTCCGCCTCCGGCACGAGCCGAAGCGCGCGACCAGGTCCTCCGGCCGCAAGTCCGCGGCCGCCGCCCAGGCCGAGCTGCCCGACGAGGCCAAGCCGGTGTTCGAGCGCCTGCGCTCGTGGCGCGCCGCCACCGCGAAGGAGCAGGGCGTCCCCGCCTACGTGATCTTCCACGACGCCACCCTGCGCCAGATCGCCACCGAGTCCCCCGCCACGCTGGCGGCGCTGGGCTCGGTCAGCGGTGTCGGCGAGAACAAGCTCGCGAAGTACGGCCAGCAGATCCTGGACACCCTCGCCGCCTGACCGTGCAAGCGCCGTGAAAGCTGCCGGGGGCACGCTCCCGGCATGACGACAGACGGATTCCGGGTCGACGTGGTCCGGGTGCGCGCGGTGTCGGCCGGGCTCGCGGACGGCCGCGGCATCGTCGGCGCCGCGCTGGGCGTGGTCAGCGGCGCCACCCTGCCGGACGGCACGTTCGGCCCCGCGACCGCGGTCCTGGGCACCGGCCTCGAGCGGCTCACCGCCCGCCGGATCACCGGCCTGACCGCCCGCCTGCAGCGCCTGCAGGACCTCGTGGACAACCTGAGCCGGACGCCCTCGAGAAGGAGCACTCCGAGCTCGTCGGGCTCGTCGGCGCCGCGAACAATCTGCGCACCGAGGTGGACGACCTCCTCGGCGGCGCGGCGACCGCGATCATCGAGATCGGGGCCGACCTGGATGTGGACGCCGCAGGCGCCGTGGTCGCGGGCGTCGACGTGACCTCGGACGGCGAGCAGATCGTCACGGAGGCCGTCGACGGCATCCAGGGGGTCGTCGACGGCTTCGCCGACAACGTGGCGGACCTCGAGCGCGACCTGAAGGAGATGGAGGAGACCGCCGGGGCCGGCGCGGGCGGTGGCGGTGGCGGCGGTGGCGGCGCCGTCACGGGCGGGAGCGGCGGTGGTGGCGGCGAGCCACCGGACGACGAGGACTGACGCAACGCCGGTTTCACCTCGGTGATGCCACTGTCCGTTACGGGCTCCGGTAACAGAGCGGTACTGGCAACGGAGGGAAAGCTGGCGTGGTCGCGTACATCGTCGGTGTGGTGCTGTTCGCGCTGGGCATCTGCCTGTCGCTCTCGTTGCACGAGGCCGGGCACCTGCTCACCGCGAAGGCCTTCGGGATGAAGGTGCGGCGGTACTTCGTCGGGGTGGGCCCGACGGTGTTCTCCTTCCGCCGCGGCGAGACCGAGTACGGCCTGAAGGCGCTGCCCATCGGCGGGTTCTGCGACATCGCCGGCATGACCACCCTCGACGAGCTCACGCCCGACGAGGAGCGCCGGGCGATGTACAAGTACAAGACGGGGAAGCGCACCGCGGTCATGCTCGCCGGCCCGATCACCCACTTCTTCCTCGCCTTCCTCATCCTGTACCTCGTCGCCGTGTCGATCGGCCTGCCGAACCTCGCCGAGAAGCCGGTCGTGGCGACGGTCTCCTCGTGCGTCGCCGACGCGCGGACCACCGCGGAGCTGTCCGACCCGGCCTGCGCGTCAGGCGAGGTCGGCCCCGCGCAGGCCGCCGGTATCCGTCCCGGCGACGAGATCGTCGGCGTCGGCGGCCGGGCCACCCCGACGTGGACCGCGATGGTGGCCGCCGTCCGCGACGCCGGCGGCCCGACGGTGTTCGACGTCCGGCGCGGTGACGAGCGGCTGCGGCTCACCGTGGACGTGCCGCGGCTGGACCGCCCGGTCACCACCGCCGACGGCACGAGTGAGGTCGCCTCGGTCGGTGTCGCGGGGGTGACCGCCGCCCGCTCGTTCGACTACGGCCCGCTCGCCGCGTTCGGCGCCACCGCGTCCTTCTCCGGCGACATGCTGGCCCAGACCGCGACCAGGCTGGTCGAGTTCCCGCAACGCATCCCGGCCGTCGTCAGCTCGATCTTCGGCGCCGAGCGCGACCCGAACACCCCGGTCAGCGTGGTCGGCGCGAGCCGGCTCGGCGGCGAGGCGGTCGAAGCAGGCCTGTGGCAGCTGTTCTTCCTCCTGCTGGCCGGGCTGAACTTCTTCATGGGCGTGTTCAACCTGCTGCCCCTGCTGCCGATGGACGGCGGGCACATGGCGGTCTGGTGGTACGAGCGCGTCCGCAACTGGCGGCGCGAGCGCAAGGGCGAGTCGGCCGCCGCGCCGGTGGACTACACCCGCCTGTCGACGGTGACGATGGCCCTGGTGCTGGTCGGCGGAGCCGTCCTGCTGCTCACGGTCACGGCCGACATCGTCAACCCGATCAGGATCACGCAGTAGGCGTCTCGTCGTCGTACACCCGGACGACGACCCGGCCGTCCCGGGTGACGTAGCCGTTGACCAGGCCCGCGGTGCTGTGCGGGGTGGCCAGCTCACCCCGCGGGTCCAGCGCGATGACCCCGCCGGCGGCGCCGAGCGCGGGGATCTTCTCGTTGATCACCACGGCCGCCGCACGCCGTACCGGTGCGCCGGTGTAGGCCATAAGGGCGCAGATGTCGTAGGCGGCCACCGCACGCACGAACCCCTCGCCCGCGCCGGTGCACGAGACCGCGACTGTGCGGTTGTCGGCGTACGTGCCGGCGCCGGCGATCGCCGAGTCCCCCACGCGGCCGCCCAGCATGTTGGTCATCCCGCCGGTGGAGGTCGCCGCGGCGAGGTCGCCCGCGCGGTCCACCGCGACCGCCCCGACCGTGCCGCCGCCCTCCCGCGACGCGGCGCCTGGCCGCTTCGCGTCCATGAGGTCGTCCCACCGACGCTGGGTGAAGAAGTAGTCCTGCGCCGTGTGCGGCATGCCGTTCCGCGTCGCGAAGGCGTCGGCACCCGCGCCGGCCAGCATCACGTGGTCCGACCGATCCATCACCAGCCGTGCCAAGGAGACCGGGTTCCTCGTGTGGCGCACGCCGAGAACCGCGCCGGAGCGGAGATCCCGGCCGTTCATGATCGAGGCGTCCAGCTCGTGCGCGGCGTCGGCGTTGAGCACCGCGCCCCTGCCCGCGTTGAAGCTCGGGTCGTCCTCGAGCACCCGTACGGCGGTCTCGACCGCGTCCAGGCTCGACCCGTCCTCGGTGAGCACGCGGTAGCCGGCACGCAGGGCCTCGGTGAGCCCGTCGTGGTAGGCGCGCTCCCGCTCCTGGCCGACCGAGCCGCGCGGCACCGAGCCGGCACCGCCGTGGACCGCGAGGACGACGCCGTGGACCGAACCGTGGACCGACACGGTGGCGGACCTCCTTTACCTTCGGCGACTTTCCGGGTAAGTCTTGGCCATGTTGCTGCGTCAACTGGAGTACCTGAGCGCGCTGGCGCGCGAGGGTCACTTCGGGCGGGCCGCCGAAGCCTGCCACGTCTCCCAACCCGCACTCTCCGCCGCCATCCGCAAGCTCGAGGCCGAGCTCGACGTGCAGATCGTCCAACGTGGCCAGCGCTTCGAGGGGTTCACCCCCGAGGGCAAGCAGGTCCTGCTCTGGGCCCACCGCATCCTCGCCGAGGAGGACGCGATGCGCCACGAGCTCGCCAGCATGCGCGGCGGTCTGTCCGGCGTCCTGCGGATCGGCGCGATCCCCACCGCGCTGACCGTCGCCTCGCTGCTCACCACGCCGCTGTCCGAGCAGCACCCGCAGGTCCGGATCTCGGTCGAGTCGCTGTCCTCGCGGGAGATCGTGCACCGGCTCGCGGAGTTCGACCTCGACGTCGGAATAACCTATGTGGACGGTGAGCCGCTCGGCACGGTCCGGGTCGTGCCGCTCTACCGCGAGCGCTACATGCTGCTCACCCCCGCCGACGGCCCGTTCGCCCACCACGACTCGGTCGGCTGGGACGAGCTCGCGGACACCCCGCTCTGCATGCTGTCCTCGGTGATGCAGAACAGGCGCATCATCGACCGCAACTTCGCCGAGGCCGGGGTCACCGTCACACCGTCGGTCGAGGCCGACACGGTCTCCGCGATCTACGCGCACGTCGGCACCAAGCGCTGGTCGAGCGTCATCGCGCACGCATGGCTGCATGTGTTCGGCGTGCCGGAGGGACTGCGGGTCGTGCCGCTCAAGCGACCGCGCCAGACCCACCAGGTCGGCCTGGTCCTCGCCGACCGCGACCCCGAGCCGATGCTCGCCCGCGCCCTGCTGGACACCACCCACCAGGTGGACCTCCAAGCAGAGCTCGACGCGCTGCTCCAGCGCTATCTCACCTGAGTTTTCGCGATATCCGACAAAGTCTCCCAAACCGTGGCACTTCACCGTGGGTGATAAACCAGAGCTATCGGGTCATTACTGAGAATACTTTGACGCTCAACCATCCAGCTCAGTAGCGTCCTGCTTACTCGCGCGGGATGCGGCGGCTACGTCCACTCAGGACTCACGCGGCGCCCGGTCCCACCCGGACTGCACACGGAGGTGCGTCTTGGCGCTGTCGTTCCTTGATCGCGAACACACGGTGGCGAGCCCCGGGTACAGCAGATGGCTGATACCGCCCGCCGCCCTGGCGATCCACCTCTGCATCGGCCAGGCCTATGCCACGAGCGTCTACAAAACGGCGCTGGTACAACACTTCGACACCAGCCTCACCGCGATCGGGATCATCTTCTCGATCGCGATCGTGATGCTCGGCGTCTCCGCCGCGGTGATGGGCACCTGGGTGGACCGGGTCGGTCCGCGCGCGGCGATGTTCACCGCCGCCTGCTTCTGGGGATCCGGCTTCCTCATCGGCGCGCTCGGCATCGCCACGAGCCAGCTCTGGTTGGTGTACCTGGGTTACGGCTTCATCGGCGGCATCGGGCTCGGCATCGGCTACATCTCGCCGGTGTCCACGCTGATCAAGTGGTTCCCCGACAGGCCGGGCCTCGCGACCGGCATGGCGATCATGGGCTTCGGCGGCGGCGCGCTCATCGCCTCTCCGCTGTCCCGCCAGCTGATGGCGCTCTACGACCCCGACTACGACTCGTCGGTGTCCTCCTCGGTCGCCTCCGGCGGCGCGGTCGCGAGCCTGTTCGTCACCCTCGGCATCGTGTACTTCCTCGTGATGATGCTGGGCGTGTTCAACGTCAAGGTGCCCCCGCCCGGCTGGACGCCTGCCGGGTTCGACCCGGCGAAGCTCACGGCCAAGCCGCTCGTCACCACGTCGAACGTGTCCGCGGCCAACGCGATCAAGACCCCGCAGTTCTGGCTGCTGTGGACGGTCCTGTTCTGCAACGTGACCGCGGGCATCGGCATCCTCGAGCAGGCGAGCCCGATGATCCAGGACTTCTTCCGCGACGGCGGCGAGTCCAGCGTGGCCATCACGTCCGCGACCGCGTTCGTCGGCCTGCTGTCCCTGTTCAACATGGCCGGCCGGTTCGCCTGGTCGTCCACATCGGACTTCCTCGGCCGCAAGCCGACGTACATCATGTACCTCGGCGTCGGGATGATCCTGTATGTCCTGCTCGCCACCGCGGGGCACAGCGCCACCGCGGTGTTCGTGCTGCTGGCCGGCGTCATCATCTCCTTCTACGGCGGCGGGTTCTCTACCGTGCCGGCGTACCTGCGCGACCTCTTCGGCACCTACCAGGTCGGCGCCATCCACGGCCGGCTGCTCACCGCGTGGTCGGCCGCGGGCGTCGCCGGGCCGCTGATCATCAACGGCTTCCTCGACGCGCGGGGCAAGCCCGGTGACCTGGTGGCCGCCGACTACCGGCCGGCGCTGTTCACGATGGTCGGCGTGCTCGCGATCGGCTTCATCGCGAACCTGCTGATCCGCCCGGTCGCCGAGCGGTTCCACGAGGCGGCCGACCGCACCGACGCGTTCGCCGAGGCGGCCGCCGCGGCGTCCACATCGGACGAGACCAGCCCGTCGGGGCGGAGGTGAACATGTCCCAGCCCGATTCGCCGGCACCCTCCGGCGCCCAGACCACCCGGTTGGTCGTCTCCTGGCTCGTCGTCGGCATCCCGCTGATCTACGGCCTGTACATGACGATCAAGTCGGTCGTGCCGCTGTTCGGCGGCTGACGACCAGGCCCTCGACACCGGCGCGCAAGCCGTCGGCGTCGAGGGCCTCGCCGGTCACCAACGCCTGCAGCAGCGCGCCGTCCACCAGCGCGGCCAGCGCGAACCCGCGTTCCGGGCCGCCGACGAACCTCGAGCAGATGCCACGCAACCCGTCGATCCACAGTCGGGCCACCGGGCGCAGCTCCGGCGTACGGGTGGCGGCGAGGCAGAGCTCGTACTCGAGCAGCGCCTGCTCGCGGTCGTCGAGGTACCGGCGGGCGAGCTCGACGAACGTGGTGGGCAGGTCCTGGCTCCGGAGGAGTTCCTCCGCCCAGCTCTCCAGCCCTGCCCGCGCGGTCTCGGTCGCCTCGCGCAATGCCTGGGACACGAGGTCGTCCAGGGTCGGGAAGTAGTAGGTGGTGGAGCCGAGCGGGACACCCGCCCGCGCGGCGATCCGCCGGTGCGTCACCTGCCCGACACCCACCTCCGCGATCTCCTGCACGGCCCCGCGCAGGATGGCCCGCCGCCGCCCCTCGGGGTCGCGCCGCGCTGTGACACTGGCTCGCTCCGCTCGCTGGTTCGTGGGCCTGTTCCCGATGTCTTCCCTCCTGCGCTGCTCACTCACTCGTCCCTCGCTCGCTCCGCTGCTCGTCAGTCCAGACACCGGCGGCCCACGGTGTTGGATTGGCTCGCTTCGCTCGCTGGTGAGTGGGCCTGTTTCCGGTGTCTTCCCTCCTGCGCTGCTCACTCACTCGTCCCTCACTCGCTCCGCTGCTCGTCAGTCCAGACACCGGCGGCCCACGGTGCTGGATTGGCTCGCTCCGCTCGCTGGTTCGTGGGCCTTCACCCGATGTCTTCCCTCCTGCGCTGCTCACTCACTCGTCCCTCGCTCGCTCCGCTGCTCGTCAGTCCAGACACCGGCGGCCCACTCACGGGCTCGTGGCATTGGCCCCGGCGCATTGGCTCGCTTCGCTGGTTCGCTCGCAGGCTCGCTCAATGCGCCACCCCGCCCAGGTTGAGCGTCACCACGCCGCCGATGACCAGCAGCACGCCGGCGACCTTGGTGAGGCTGATCGACTCGTTCAGGAACACCACGCCGATCGCGACGATGGCCGCGGTGCCGAGCCCGGACCACATCGCGTAGGCCACGCCGACGGGCACGTCCCGCACCACGAGCGCGAGGATGGCGAACGCGGCCGCGTACGCGGCCAGGCAGCCTGCCGTCGGCCACGGTCTCGTGAATCCCTCGGTGAGCTTGAGCAGGCTCGTGCCGGCCACCTCGAGGGCGATGGCCAGCAGCAGGAGCATGTACGGCACCGTCTCCTCCTCGTGTACATCTGTACATGGACAAACGTACATCATATCCGCATTATTCATACTTGACTTATATAAGTGTCAAGTGACATTCTTCGTGCCGTGCAGGCCTTCGACGTGCTCGGCGATCCGGTGAGGCGCCGGATATTGGAGCTGCTCGCCGACGGCGAACAGGCCGCGGGCGCGGTCAGCGGGGTCGTCCGGGCGGAGTTCGGAATCTCGCAGCCGGCGGTGTCGCAGCACCTGCGGGTGCTGCGGGAGTCCGGGTTCGCGACCGTCCGCGCGGACGGCACCCGGCGCCTGTACGCCGTCGACTCGGCGCCGCTGCGGGAGGTCGCCCTCTGGCTGGAGCGCTTCCGCCGGCTCTGGAGCCAGCGCCTCGAGGCGTTGGGCACCGAGCTCGCGCGTGGCAGGCGCACGAGTCGCGAACAGCGCGAGAACGCTGCCGGGACGCCGTCCGCGGGCAGTACATCGGAAACGAGGAGCGAGGACGACACGTGATCGACGTCAACCAGGTCAACGCCACGCACCGGGAGATCGGCGATCACGCGGTCGCCACCGGCGAAGGGCGGTCGCTGCTGCTGCGCCGCGCCTACGACGCCCCGATCGAGGACGCGTGGAGCGCCTGCACCGACCCCGACCGGATCAGCCGATGGCTGGCCCCGGTCAAGGGCGAGCACGGTGACCGGCGCGCTCTTCCTGGCGGCCTGGATCTCGATCTTCTCGCTGCAGGGCGCCCGGGCGGCCAACGTCGCCTTCGCCGCCGCGATCACGCTCGTCCTGGCATCGACATCGCTGCTGGCCGCGCACCGGCGACCCGACCCGGCGAGGAGTAGGAGCCGTACGAGTCGGAGCGGCAGGCGGCGTTCCGCCGGGGCGTAGGCTTTCTCCCGTGGATGTGCTGGTGCCCTTCCTGATCGTCGTCGTCGGGTTCACCCTGGTCCTGTGGGGTCTCGCCCGATGGGCGGCCCGGGCCCGGCGACTCGGCATCGGGACGGCGGTCATGGGCACGGTCGACGAGGTCTTCCATCCGATCCAGCACCAGACGCACCTGGAGATCCTGGTGCAGGACGAACGCCTGGCGCCGTACGAGCTGCCGGGAGACCCGCCCGGCAGGTCCTGAGCTCAGCACTCGACGACGTGGACCTCGAGGGTGAGGCGGAGCCCGAGGTCGCGGTCGGCCGTGGCCACGACGTGCACCGGATAGGTGACGGCCTCGGTCACCACGCATGAGCCGAACGACCAACCCAACCACCTTGCTTCGCGCGAATGCGGTCCACGCCGAGCGGAGCGAGGCAGGTGTCACAGCACGAGCCGCCGGGCCGCTCCTCCGTCGCGAACACGTGCAGCACGCCGGCCTCCTCGACCAACCGGTCGATCCGGACGGCGAAACCACCGGTAGGTCGGCTGCCCACCGCGACCACGACCGCCATCTCGCGGTCGAGGTCGAGACCGGGCGGGGGCGGCGCGGAGCTGTGCCGGTAGTGGCCGAGCTCCCAGAAGCGCAGCCACTCCTCGCCGGTGCGGTACACCCACAGCCCGCCGGGCGCCACGAGGCGACCGTGCCGGGCCAACGTGCGGAACTCCATGGACCATCCTAACGGGTTACGCTCATGCGTTCGATTCGCTGGTAGGGTGGTGGCATGTCCGGTGCTGTACAGGGTTTTCTGCTCGACGAGCTCGAGGAGGTCGGGCTGGGCTCGCTCGCCCCGACCAAGCGGACCGAGCTCAGCCGGGGCGCCTGGGTCGACGTGCGGCCCGGCTGGCTCGCCGGCGCCGGGACGCTGTTCGAGCGGTTGGCACGGGACGTGCCTTGGCACGGCGAGCGGCGGCAGATGTACGACCGCGTGGTCGACGTCCCACGGCTGCTGTCCTTCTACGACGAGGGCGACCCACTTCCCGACCCGGTGCTCGACGCTGCGCGCGAGGCGCTCACCGGCCACTACGCCGCCGAGCTCGGCGAGCCGTTCCGCACCGCCGGCCTGTGCTACTACCGCAACGGCCGCGACAGCGTCGCTTGGCACGGTGACCGGATCGGCCGGGGGAACACCGAAGACACGATGGTCGCCATCGTCTCGGTCGGTGCGCCGCGCCCGTTGTTACTCCGGCCGCGCGGAGGCGGCCAGACCCTCCGCCACGCCCTGGGCTTGGGCGATCTCATCGTGATGGGTGGGTCGTGCCAACGCACCTGGGAGCACGCGGTGCCCAAGACCGCCAAGCCGGTCGGACCGAGGATCAGCATCCAGTTCCGCCCGCGCGGCGTTCGCTGACTCCGCATCGCAGACCCGGCAGCGCCACCTCAGCGCTGCCACCGAGTGGCGACTCGGCGGCAGCGTCGTCGTCCGAGGGGTCGGCGAAGACCGCGGTAGAAGTCGCGGATGTCGGCCACGAAGAGGTCGGGTGCCTGGTGCGCGGCGTAGTGGCCGCCGCGCTCGTACTCGTGCCATGAGGCGACGTTCTCGTGGTCCCGGTCCACGAACCGGCGGATCGACTTGAGGTCGCCCTCGAACGACGCGAGGCCGATCGGCACGGTGGTCGGCTCGGTGGGGTGCTGGGCGTGCGCGTTCTCGTAGTAGAACCGCGCGGATGATGCATAGGTACCGGTGAACCAGTAGATCGCGATGTTGGTCAGCGCGAAGTCGGCGTCGACCGCGTCGCCGAACAGCTGGCCGTTCCAGCCGATCAGCCCGACCGGACACGATCGACACGCGCGCGGTGTACCTGGGCCTACACGGCCGGGACTTCGAGGTCACCGGAGCTGGTCGCGCACCTCCGCGACCTGGCCGCCCGCTACCACCGCGCCACCGGCTGACCAGCCGGCGGCCGACACCGCGCGGCACGCGGCCGGCGACGGGCCGGCGACGGGCCGGCGACGGGCCGGTGGGCACGGTCAGGAGCGGACAAGGCGGGCGATCGCGTCGCTGGCCTCGCGGACCTTCTCGTCGGCGTCCTTGCCGCCGTCGACCAGGGCCTGGGCCACGCAGTGGCGGAGGTGCTCGTCCATCAGGCCGAGGGAGACCGCCTGCAGTGCCTTGGTGGCGGCCGAGATCTGGGTGAGCACGTCGATGCAGTACTCGTCGTTCTCGACCATGCGCTGCAGACCGCGGATCTGCCCCTCGATGCGGCGGAGGCGCTTCAGGTAGCCGTCCTTGTCGCTGGTGTAGCCCCGCATCCCGACTCCCTTTCCGCCGTTTCCGTACCCGACCATCCAGCATACCCGAGGGGGGTAATACACACCGGAGCGCGAGGCGCACGATACCTGGGACACACCGCAGGAGGCACACCATGGCCGTTCCGGGCAACGACGCACCGGCCCCGCCGCCCCCAGGGCTGGCCGACACCGAGCTCTTCGCCACCGACGCCTACCGCCGGTCGTTCGACAGCGCGGTACTCGAGGTCGACCGCGAGCAGGGCCGCGTCGCGCTGGCCAGGACCGCGTTCTACCCGGGCGGCGGCGGGCAGCCGCACGATCTCGGCACGCTCAGCTGGGGCTCGGGCGCCGCGCCGGTCACCAAGGTGCGCCGCGAGGGCGGGCTCATCTGGCACTGGCTCGACGCGCCCGAGCTGCCCGACCGCGGCACCGAGACGTTCGGCGAAGTCGACTGGGACCGCCGGCACCTCCTGATGCGCACCCACACCGCGCTGCACATCCTGTGCGGCGTCATCTGGACCGAGTTCCGGGTCGCGGTCACCGGCGGCAACATGGATCCCGGCAAGGGCCGGCTCGACTTCCCGCTCGAGAGCATGTCCACCGAACTCGGCCAGCGGGTCGAGAGCCGGATCAACGAGGAGATCGCCGCAGCCCGCGAGATCGTCGTCACCTTCCTCGGCCGCGAGGCCGCCGACGCCGACCCGGCGCTCATCCGCACCTCGGCCAACCTCATCCCGGCGGAGATCGACCCGCTGCGCGTGATCGACATCGTCGGCCTGGACAAGCAGGCCGACGGCGGCACCCACGTGCTGAGCACGGTCGAGGTCGGCTCGGTCGCGGTCACCGGCACGGAGTCCAAGGGCAAGGGCAACAAGCGGATCCGCCTGGAGGTCCGCCCGCCGGCGCGCGGAACCTCCGGCGCGGGACACTAGTGCCCCCGCCGACCAACGGCAGCTCAGGGGACCGTGACGGCACCCAACCACAAACCACCGGAGGTCCGCACCGTCCACTGGAACGCAACCAACACTTTTGATTCCGGGGAGGCGGACTAGTGTTCACCACTCGCCCTGAGCTGGCCGGCACGTTCGGCATGGTGGCCTCGACGCACTGGCTCGCGTCGGCCGCCGGGATGGCAGTGCTCGAGGCCGGCGGCAACGCGTTCGACGCCGCCGCGGCCGTCGGGTTCACCCTGCACGTCACCGAGCCGCACATGAACGGGCCGGGCGGCGAGGTGCCGGCGATCTTCGCCACCGCCGCCGACCCGACCCCACGAGTCCTGTGTGGACAGGGCGGGGCGCCGCGCGGGGCCACCATCGCGAGGTTCCGCGACGAGGGGCTCGACCTGGTCCCGGGCACCGGCCTGCTCGCCGCGACCGTGCCCGGTGCGGTCGGCGCCTGGCTCACCCTCCTCCGCGACCACGGCACCAAGCCGCTGCGGGACATCCTCGGCTACGCCATCTCCTACGCCGAGCACGGCCACCCGGTCGCCGAGGCCGTGGTCGCCACGATCGGCACGGTCGAGGAGCTCTTCCGCACCCACTGGCCGACCTCCGCGGCCCGCTGGCTCCCCGCGCCCCGCCCGGGCGAGCTCATCCGCAACCCGGCGCTGGCCGACACCTACCGCCGGCTGGTCGACGAGGCCGAAGCCGCGGGCGCCGGCCGCGAGGCACAGCTCGACGCCGCGATCCGCGCCTGGTACGACGGCTTCGTTGCCGAGGAGCTGGACGCGTTCTGCCGCACCGACCTCCACGACGACTCCGGCACACCGCACCCGGGCCTGCTCACCGGCGACGACCTCGCCGCCTGGCGGCCGAGCTACGAGGAACCGGCGAGCGTCGACGCGTACGGCTGGCGGGTCTGCAAGGTCGGCCCGTGGAGCCAGGGCCCGGTGCTCCTCCAGCAGCTGACCACCCTCCAGGCGATGGGCGAGCTGCCCCCGCCGGGCAGCGCGGAGCTGATCCACCGCGTGGTCGAGGTCGCCAAGCTGTGCTTCACCGACCGCGAGGCCACTTACGGCGACGACCCGGACGTGCCGCTCGAGCGGCTGCTCTCCCCCGCCTACGCGGCCGAGCGCGCGGCGCTCGTCGGCGAGGACGCGGGCCCGCCGCTGCGCGTGGGACAGGGCCGGCTGCCGAGGTTCGTCACCGAGGGCGGCCAGGTCGCGCCGACCGGCCTCGGCACCGGCGAGCCGACGCTGTCCCCGCTCGGCACCACCCGCGGCGACACCTGCCACATCGACGTGATCGACCGGTGGGGCAACGTCGTCTCCGCGACCCCGTCCGGCGGCTGGCTGCAGAGCTCCCCCACCGTCGCGTCGCTCGGGTTCTGCCTCGGCACCCGCGCGCAGATGTTCTGGCTCGAGGAGGGCCTGCCGAACTCGCTCGCACCCGGCAAGCGCCCACGCACCACGCTGTCCCCCTCGCTCGCCGTGCGGGACGGCCGGGTCCTGTCCTTCGGCACGCCCGGCGGCGACCAGCAGGACCAGTGGCAGCTGAGCTTCTTCCTGAACCACGCCGCACACGGCATGAACCTGCAGGAGGCGATCGACGCGCCGAGCTGGCACACGACGGCGTTCCCGTCCTCGTTCTACCCCAGGGCGACCGGCACCGAGCTCGTCATCGAGTCCAGAGTGGACACAGCGGTGGTCGCCGAGCTCCGCCGGCGCGGCCATGACGTGACGGTCGTCGAGCCGTGGTCGCTCGGCCGGCTGTCCGCGGCCTCGCGCGACGCCGGTACCGGAATCCTGCGCGCGGCAGCCAACCCGCGCGGCCAGCAGGGCTACGCCGCGGGCCGCTGAGCCGGAGGACCGGCGGCCTCAGCGCGGGGTGAGCACGCCGTCCAGCCGGCGGGGGATGCCCAGCGGGTTGCCGTCCCGCAACGCCTCGGGCAGCAGGTGTTGCGGCATGTTCTGGTAGGCCACCGGCCGCAGGAACCGGCCGAGCGAGGTCGCGCCGACCGACGTGTGCAGCGGCGCCGTCGTCGCGGGGTACGGGCCGCCGTGGTGCATCGCGTAGGTCACCGCGAGGCCGGTGGGCCACCCGTTCCAGAGCAGCCGGCCGGCCCGCTCGGTCAGCTCGGCGAGCAGCAGACCGGCCACCTCGTCGTCGCCCTCGCCGTGGACGGTCGCGGTCAGCTCGCCCACGAACGACCGGGCGCAGGCCAGCAGCTCCTCGGCCGAGGAGTAGCGGACCACGATCGACGTCGGGCCGAAGCACTCCACGGCCAGCTCCGCGTGGTGCGCCAGCAGATCCGCCGCGGTCGTGCCGAGCAGCGTCGGCGCCGGGCCGACCGCGCTGTCCGCGCCCGGGTGCAACACCCGGACCGCCGGGTGGTCGACCAGGGTGGACAGCACGCGGGCGTAGCCGCCGGCGATCCGGTCGTTGAGCAGCCGGGCCGCGGGCCGGTCGGCGAGCGCGGCCACCAGCCTGTCCTCGACGGCCTCGGCGTGCGACGCGGGCACGAACAGCAGGCCGGGCTTGGTGCAGAACTGGCCCATGCCGAGGGTGAACGAGCCGAGGTAGCCGTCCGCGATCTCCGCCGCGCGGCTGCGCGCCGCCGCCTCGGTGACGAACGCCGGGTTCACGCTGCCCATCTCGGCGTAGAACGGGATCGGGTCCGGCCGCGAGCTCGCCAGGTCGAACAGCGCCCGCCCACCGGTCGGCGAACCGGTGAACGCGCCCGCCCTGATCCGCGGGTCCAGCACCGCCGCCCGGCCGGCCTCCTCGCCGCGCACCAGCGCGAACGAGCCGTCGGGCAGACCGGCGGCGGAGAGCGCCGAGGTGACGAGCGAGCCGGACAGCGCGGAGATGCCGGGATGGCCCGGGTTCGACTTGAGCACCACCGGGCAGCCGACCGCCAGCGCCGCCGCGGTGTCGCCACCCGCGACGCTGAACGCGAACGGGAAGTTGCTGGCCGCGAACACGACCACCGGCCCGATCGGCCGCAGCATCCGCCGCACGTCCGGGCGGCCGCCCGCGGGCCAGGACGGGTCCGGCGGGTCCAGGGTGGCCTCGAGGTAGCCGCCCTCCTCGACGACCTCGGCCAGCAGCCGCAGCTGGAACGTCGTGCGGCTGAGCTCACCCACCAGCCGAGGCTCGACCGGCAGCCCGGTCTCCTCGTTCGCGAGCGGCACGAGGTCGCCCGCCGCACCGTCCAGCGTGTCCGCGACCCGGCGCAGCGCCTCGGCCCTGGCCGCCGCCGGCAGCGACGCGAGCGGTGCCCGCGCGGCCGCGGCGGCCGCCAGTACCGAATCCAGTTCCTGCCCGGTCGTGTCGGCACTCGGCGTGGTCATCCCGCGACCGTATCTCACCGCCAGCAGCCGGCGAGCAGGCTCAGCCCGGGCTCGATCCTGTCCAGCTCGATCGCGCCGTACCCGAGCGCGAGCCCCGGCTCACCCGGCCCCTCGCCGTAGTAGTCGGCCAGGCTCTCCACCGCGACCCCGACCTCGGCGGCCCGGCGCACGACAGTGCCGATGTCGACGCCGACGCCGGGCGACCCGCGCGACCGGGCGGCCAGGTGCAGACCGGCGATCGACGGCACGACCTCCAGCCGGTCGGCGAAGTCGCGGCGCAGCACGTGCGCGATCCGCTCGTGCCGCGCGGCGTACTCGCGGGTCGACCGGCGCAGGTGCCGGGCGAACAGGCCCTCGGTGAGGAACGCGGCCATCGCGCCCTGCGAGGCGATCTCGCCCTGCCGGTCGGTCAGCCGTTTGGCCGCCCGGACCGCCGGACCGAGCGCGGGCGGCACGACGAGGAAACCCAGCCGCAGCATGGGCAGCATGGTCTTGGCGAACGAGCCGACGTAGACCACCCGGCGGCCGTGGTCGAGGCTGTGCAGCGGCTCCAGCGGCCGGTCGGAGAAGCGGAACTCGCTGTCGTAGTCGTCCTCGACCAGCACCGCGCCGCGCCTGCGCGCCCAGGCCAGCAACGCGGTCCTGCGGTCGAGCGACATCGCGGTGCCGAGCGGGAACTGGTGCGACGGCGTGACGTAGACCAGGCGCGCCGCCCGCGGGATGGCCGGCACGACGATCCCCTCGGCGTCGACCGGCACGCCGACCACCTTCGCGCCGAGCGAGGTGAACAGCCCGCGCACCGGCGGGTACCCCGGCTCCTCGACCGCCACGCAGCCGCCCGGCTCGAGCAGCACCCGGCCGACGAGGTCGATCGCCTGCTGCGCGCCATGCGTCACGATCACGTCGTCGGCGACGGTCCGCACCGAGCGCGACAGCCCGATGTGCTTGGCGATCGCCGCGCGGAGCCCGGCGTGCCCGGCCGGGTCGACGTAGCCCGTGCCGAGCACGCCGACGTCACTCAGCTCGCGGGCGACGAGCCGGCGCCACGCGGCCATCGGGAACCGGTGCGCGTCCGGCACACCGAGCCGGAAGTCGTACACCGCGGGCCGGGCCCGCGGCGGGTCGCCGGCCAGCGCGCGCCACACCGGGCGAACCGGGATGTCGCCACCCGGCTCGCCGGGCCGGGCCGGCGGGCCGGGCGGGTTGGCGCACACGAACGTGCCCGCGCCGACCCGACCGACCAGGAAACCCTCGGCGGTCAGCCGCTCGTAGGCGACCGCGACCGTGTTGCGGGAGACCGCGAGGCTCGTAGCCAGCTCCCGGGTCGGCGGCAGCCGCTCCCCCGGCGCCAGCCGGCCGTCGATGATCGCCTCGTGCAGCTGCCGGTAGATCCGTGCGGACAGGTCGCCGCGACCGGCCAGGCTCACGTGGAAGTCCACGCGGGACACCGTACATTGGCCCAGTCTGTTTGGGCGAGAATTGGTCCATACGCGGCACCAATCGCAACCATAGATTTCCCTCGTGAGCACGATCGAGGGAGGCGGCGTGAGCGGAGCTTGCGGAGCGAATCGTCGATGTTCAGGCCGTCGCCGAATCCGCGCAGGGCGTCGGTGGAGCGGAGCTTGCGGAGCGTTCCGGCGCCGCGGAGCGGACGAGGAGGCGGCATGAGCGCCGAGGCGACGACCGGACCGGCGAAGGCACGGCTCCGGCGGGTGGCCGGGGTGCTCCCCGACGCCGGCCCGCCGCGGATCCTGTCGGTCGCGCAGCTGACCGACTCCATCGGCCTCGGCGGCTACCTCGTCTGCTCGGCGCTGTACTTCACCCGCATCGTCGGCCTCACCCCGACACAGGTCGGCTTCGGGCTCACCGTCGGGTGGGCGGTCGGCTTCCTCGCCGGCGTACCGCTCGGCCACCTCGCCGACCGGCGCGGCCCGCGCGGCGTCGCGATGCTGCTGGCCGCGAGCACCGCGGCCGCGCTCGTGCTGTTCCTGTTCGTCCGTGACCTCGTGCCGTTCGTGGCGGTCGCGAGCCTGTACGGAGCCAGCCAGTGCGGGCTCACCGCCGCCCGGCAGGCGTTGCTCGCCGGCCTCGTCGCGGCGGCCGCACGGACCCGGGTGCGCGCGGTGCTCCAGTCGGCGGTCAACGGCGGCATCGCGATCGGCGCGGCCCTCGGCGGGCTCGCGCTGCAGATCGACACCGAGTCGGCCTACCTGGCAGTGTTCGCGCTCGACGCGGTGAGCTTCGCGATCTCCTCGCTGGTCCTGCTGCGCCTGCCGGCGGTCGCGGCCGAGCCGCGCGGCCCGGTCGGCGAGCCGGCGCTCGCGGTGCTGCGCGACCGGCCCTACGCGGTGATCGCCGCGCTGAACATGGTCCTGCAGCTGCACATCCCGCTGATCACCCTCGGCATTCCACTGTGGATCGTGCAACGGACCGACGCGCCGAGCTGGACGGTGGCCGCGCTGCTGGTGCTCAACACGATGTCCATCGTGGTCTTCCAGGTCCGGGTGGCGCGCCGGGTGACCGATGTGGACACCGCGGCCCGGCAGGTCCGCGCCGCCGGGGTGGTGCTGCTGGTCGCCTGCGTCGTGTTCGCGCTGTCCGCCGCCGGGTCCTCGGCGCTGCTCGCCGTGGCGATCCTGATGCTCGCCGCCTGCCTGCAGTCGCTCGCGGAGATGATGCAGGCGAGCGGCTCCTGGGAGATCAGCTTCGATCTCGCTCCGCCCGGCAGGCACGGCCAGTACCAAGGGTTCTTCGGCTCCGGCTTCACCGTGGCGCGGATGCTCGGCCCACTGCTCGTGACCACGCTGATCATCAGCTGGGGCACGATCGGGTGGCTGCTGCTCGGTGTCGCGTTCCTGCTCGCCGGCCTCGCGATCGTGCCGGCCGTGCGTGCGGCGCGGGCGCGGGTGCCCGAGAACTCTTTTGCATAACGGAAACATCGAGGCATCACATTGCGCAACCGCTCCGCAGAGTTGACCAACGGTTTAGGCTCCCGCGAAACCGGTCCGGATGAGCCTGAGTCGGCGGGAGGCGCCGTGGCGGAAGATACGGCACGAGCACCGGAGGAGACCGCGCCCGCACCCGATGAAGTCGTTGAGGTATCAGAGGAATCGGTGATCGTCGCGGCCGACCGGCCGCCGGTCACCGATCGCGTCGTGTTCGGGGTGGCGGCCGCGCTCACCGTGATATTCCTTCTCTGGGGCGTACTCGGCACCGACTCGCTGATCAACGTGGCGGGCAGCGTGCTGAACGACGGCATCATTCCCTACGGCGGCTGGGCTTTCGTGCTCGTCGCAAGTGGATTCGTGGTGTTCGCCATCGGCCTGTCGATCAGCCGGTACGGCCGGATCCCGCTCGGCGCGGACAAGGAGAAGCCGGAGTTCCGCACGGTCTCCTGGATCGCCATGATGTTCAGTGCCGGCATGGGCATCGGGCTGATGTTCTTCGGCGTGGCGGAGCCGGTCACCCACCTGATGACCCCGCCGCCGGGCACCGTCCTGCCGGCGTCGGACGAGGCCGTGCACACCGCGATGGCCACGACGCTCTTCCACTGGACCGTCCACCCCTGGGCGATCTACGCGGTCGTCGGACTCGCGATCGCTAGAGCACCTGCCACTGTCCACACTGGCCGCGATCCTGGTGATCATCCTGGTGTCGATCTTCTTCGTGTCCGGCGCGGACGCCGCGTCGGTGGTGATGGGCACCTTGTCCCAGGGCGGCTCGGTGCATCCGAAGCGCAACGTGGTGATCTTCTGGGGCGTGCTCATGGGTGGCGTGGCCATCGTGATGCTCCTGGCGGGCGGTGGCGGCGGCGCGTTGAGCGGCCTGCAGAACCTCACGATCATCGTGGCGGCGCCGTTCGCCGTGGTGATGATCGGGCTCTGCTGGTCGCTGTGGCGGGACCTGCGCACCGACCCGCTGGTGCTCAAGGAGAACGAGATGCTCAAGACGCTGCGGGAGAACGTGGACGCCGACGGCGACCCGTCCTCGCGGCGGCGCGGCCGGCACGTCGGCCGGCACTGACGCGGGTGGGTGGGTGCGGCTCGCTTCGGCGGACGCACCCCTCGCCCGCCCCGCGCGGCCAGGTCCTGAACGGTGGACTCGCGGGTCCTGAACGTTGGACTCGCGGGGTCAGTTGATGACGCGGCGGATGACGGTGATCGGGCCGATGGTGTCGATGCCGCCGATCTTCACGGTCTCGCCGAAGCTGGGCGCGTGCACCGCGCGGACGTTGTCCACCGCGATCGCGACGTGGTGCACGGGCTGGTAGTAGAAGATCAGGTCGCCGGCCCGCACGTCGGTCCTGGCCACCTGCCGGCCGACCGTCGCCTGCTGGCGCGACACCCGCGGCAGCACGAGCCCGGCCGCGCGGAACGCGGTCTGCACCAGGCCCGAGCAGTCGTAGGAGCTCGGCCCGACCGCACCCCACAGGTACGGCTTGCCCAGCTGGCCGAGCGCGAACTGGAGCATCCCGCCGATGTTGCCCCGCGGGATGACGACATCGCTGCCGTAGTCCTCGATACCCGCCAGTAGCGACCGCTGGTCCGGCGTGAGGTTGTCGAGCGCCGCGCGCACCTCGGCGATCTGCCGGTCGAGGTCGGCCCGCCGGGACTGGACGTCGGCGGCCCCGTCCGCCACCTTGGCCTCGGCGGCGTCGGCCGCGGCCGAGGCGGTGGCCGCGTGCTCCTCGGCGGCCTCGGCCTCCGCGAGCGTCGCGTCGCCGTGGTGCGGACCGCCGGTGAGGTGCTGGGCGAGGCTGACCGCCTCGAGCTTGCCGAGCAGGTCGCCGGGGCTGGTGCTGGTGGCGAACGCGGACAGCGCGTCGAGGTCGCGGCGCGAGGACAGCGCCTCGGCGACCTTGTCCAGGTCCTGCGTGGCGTTGACCTTGCCGCGCGCCGCGTCGGCGACGGCCTTGGCGTCCTCGGCGGCCCAGGTGGCCTCGGCGGACGCCTCCTGCTGCTTGGTGAGGCTCTCCTGGACGATCAGGAGCTCCTCGTTGACGCGCTCGGCCTCCCGGCTCAGGTCCTGGTAGTGCGCGAGCAGGCCGGCGACCGTGGTCGGCTGGGCGACCGCGGGCATCGGCGCCACCAGCAGCGTCGCCACCAGCAGCGTCGCGGCCAGCACCACGACGCCGCCCAGCGAGGCAGTCACTCCGCGCACCACGACTCCTTCCCCCCACCAGAGTGGTCACGGCCATTCTGCGGCAAAGATCGCGCCTTCGGCTCGATTCGAGCCAACCGGGCAGCAACCTCTGCACCAACGGATGGTAAGGCACCGGGGATAACGCGACCGTTAGGGTGGCGCGTCGTGAGCAGCCTCTACGCGGTCAGCGACCTGCATGTCTCCTACGCGGAGAACCGCGAGGTGGTCCGCGGTCTGCGCGCGGCGTCCGATACGGACTGGCTGCTGGTGGCCGGCGACGTGGCCGAGCGGTTCGCGAGCGTCGAGTGGGCGTTGGGGACGCTCCGGGAGAAGTTCGCCAAGGTCATCTGGGTGCCGGGCAACCACGAGCTGTGGACCCCGCCGGACGACCCGGTGACGCTGCGCGGCGTGGCCCGGTACGACGCGCTGGTGGAGATGGCGCGGCGGCTGGACGTGGTGACCCCCGAGGACCCGTACCCGGTCTGGACGGCCGGCGCCGAGCCGGTGACGATCGTGCCGCTGTTCCTGCTCTACGACTACACGTTCCGCCCGGACGGGTGCGCCACCAAGGAGGAGGGCCTCGCCTACGCGCACCAGACCGGTGTCGTGTGCACCGACGAGTACATGCTGCACCCCGACCCGTACCCGACCAGGGACGAGTGGAGCCGGGCCAGGGTCAAGACGACCGAGGCCCGGCTCGCGGAGATCACGACGCCGACGGTGCTGGTCAACCACTACCCGCTGGTCCGCGAGCCGACCCGGGTGCTGCGCTACCCGGAGTTCGCCCAGTGGTGCGGCACCGAGGCGACGGCCGACTGGCACACCCGGTTCGACGCGGCGGCCATGGTCTACGGCCACCTGCACATCCCGCGGACGACGGAGTACGACGGGGTCCGCTTCGACGAGGTCTCGTTGGGCTACCCACGGGAGTGGCAGCACCGCGAGCGCCCGCACGGCCTGCCCCGCCGCATCCTGCCGCCCGACCTGACCCGCACGATCACCTGATCACGCGGTCGCGATCGCGGTCAGCACGTCGGTCCGCGCGGCGCGGCGGGCCGGCCACAGCGCCGCGAGAACGCCCACCGCCACCATGCCCGCCAGCGCGACGCCGAGCTGCGCGTACGGCACGGTGATCTCGAACAGCGCGCGGCCCAGCATCACATGCTGCATCACCGCGCCGAAGAGCACGCCGACCGCGATGCCGGCCAGGCCGCCGTAGCCGCAGATCACCAGGCTCTCCAGGCGCACCGCCCTGCGCACCAGCCGCCGGGACGCGCCGACCGCGCGGAGCACGCCCAGCTCGCGGCGGCGCTCCAGCACCGACAGCGCCAGCGTGTTGACCACCCCGAAGATCGCGATCACGATCGCCGCGCCGAACATCGCGTACATCACCGCGAGCACGGCCTCGAACTCTTCTGGGGGAATGAGCCGACCACCTTGGGTCGGGCCGGCCAAAGGGCAAGAAGCGTTGTGGGTGCGTCCGATTTCGACCCCGATGTATCAGTCCGAACAAGCGTGGATCATCGTCGAGCAGGCAACGGCCTACGCAGAGGGCCTGGCAATCGACGTGGACGTCACTGCGGAGACTAAAGACACAACGCCAGGAGAGGCACTCGAATCGGGAATGGTCGCGGTCGACGAAGGGCCAATGCCGCTAACTTTGGGGTGATCTTGTTGTCAGGCGCCAAAATATGATCTTGGTTTTGGGTGGGAGGGGTTTCTTGTACTCGTCGGTTTGGCGGGGGAAGCGGCCACCGGCCTGTTTCTGTTCGCGGGCGAAGGA
>NZ_WHTD01000201.1 GCF_009379765.1 Actinophytocola sp.
AGCGGACTGGACATCCCGAACGCCAACACCATGTTCATCGACCAGGCCGACATCTACGGACTGGCCGACCTGCACCAGCTTCGCGGCCGGGTCGGGCGCACCAAGGTCCGCGCCTACGCTTACCTGATCGTGGATGCGCATAAGCTGGTGACGCCGAACGCTCAGAAGCGGCTCAAGACCATCGAGGAGTTCACCGAACTCGGCGCCGGCTTCAAGATCGCCATGCGCGACCTGGAGATCCGCGGCGCCGGCAACATCCTCGGCGCCGAGCAGTCCGGGCACATCGCGGGCGTCGGCTTCGACCTCTACGTCCGGCTCGTCGGCGAGGCTGTCGAGGCGTTCCGCAAGCACGCGGGCGCCGAGCCGGGCGAGGAGGAGCAAGAGCTCGCCGAGGTCCGGGTGGACCTGCCCGTCGACGCGCACATCCCGCACGACTACGTGCCGGGCGAGCGGCTGCGCCTGGAGGCCTACCGCAAGCTCGCCGCCGCGGCCGACGCCGAGGGGCTCGCCGCGGTGGCGGAGGAGCTCGAGGACCGCTACGGCAAACCGCCGCTGCCGGTGCAGCGGCTGTTCGCGGTGGCGACGTTCCGGCAGACCTGCCGCCGGCACGGCGTCACCGAGGTGTCCACCCAGGGCAACCTCGTCCGGTTCGCGCCGCTGGCCCTGCGCGACTCCCAGCTGGTGCGGCTCAAGCGCCTGCACCCCAAGGCCAACTACAAGGCGGTCACCAACCTGGTGTCCGTGCCGCGGCCCACCGAAGGTGCCGCGGGGGGCCGGATCGGCGCCCCGCAGCTGCGGGACACGGCGCTGCTCGACTGGTGTGCGAACCTGCTCGACTCGTTGGAGATCGCCCCAGCACCGGTCGGGTGAACCGCTGTGAGAGGCTTGGCAGCCGTGACGACTGCCAAGCTGCGTCCCGCCGGTCTGATTGTCGTGTTGACCTCGCTGGTCATGGCGCTCACCGCGTGTGGTTCCGGGCCGAGCCAGGTCAACTCCGCCGTGATCATCGATGGCAGGTCGATCTCGGTGGACGACGTGCAGGCCATCCTCGACAAGGTGGTGAAGGAGCAGCCGGCCGCGCGACCGCTGGCCCAGCAGCACAAGCTGGACCTGGTCGCCCGCGAGGCGCTCGGCCAGCTGGTCGTGCACGAGCTGGTCACCAAGGTCGCCCGCGAGGAGAACATCACCGCGAGCCGCGACGACGTGGCCGCGGCGATGGACCAGGACCCGTTCGGCAAGGAGGTGCCCACCGACGGCAGCGTGCCGCCGGAGGCGCTGGCCGCGCAGCTGGTGTACCGGGCGCGCGACCTGCGTGACACGGTCACCGACCAGATCCTGCTGGCCCAGCTCGCCGACAAGCAGCTCGACGGGCTCAAGGTCACGATGGACTACACGACCATCGCCTCCGACGACGCGGGTGCCGCGCCGGAGTCGATGAAGGAGAAGGCCGAGGCGAAGGCGCACGAGTTCGCCGACGACCCGGACAAGGTGGCCGAGCTGATCGCCGCGGACGCCGACGCCGGCATGGACGCCAAGGTCGCCGGGGAGTTCCTCGCCGGCCAGCTGGACCCGACGCTGGCGTCGAGCGTGATGTTCGGTGCGAGTGAGGGCTCGGTGGTCGCCTTCCAGCCGTCGGCCGACCAGGCGTTCTGGGTGGTCGGGCTCATCCGCTCGCGCGAGACGGACGCCACGGGCCAGGCCACGCAGCCGCCGCAGGTCAGCGCCGACCAGATCGTCGCGATCGGTCGCCGGCTGCTGCAGCCGACGGCCGACCGGTCCGACATCCGGATCAGCCCGCGCTACGGCGTGTGGGACCCGTCCGCGATGGGCGTGGCGCCGAGCGAGGCCGAGACGGCCGGCGTGGTGCTGCCCCCGGCGGACGCCGACACCCAGCAGTGACCCCGTGACGCCGATCCCATGACGGCCGATCCCATGGCGTCGCCGCCGTCCGGGACGGTCGTCGTGCTCGTCGCCCGGGACCAGGTGCCGGCGGCGGCCGTGCCGCTGCTGCGGTCCGCCACCGAGGTCTACGCGACCGCCGGGGTGGGCCTCGACCTGCCGAAGGTGCCCGACTCGCTCCCGGACCCGGTGGTGCTGGTCACCGACGACCTCGACGATCCGGCGGCGACCGCGCTGCTCGCTCGCGGGGCGCCGGTGATCGCCGCGCCCCGGCCGGTCGGTGCCGGTCTGCTGGCCGCGGTCGCGGTGATGGACCGGTTGCGCTCGCCGGGTGGCTGCCCGTGGGACGCCGAGCAGACCCACGACTCGCTGCGCCAGTATCTGGTGGAGGAGTGCTTCGAGCTGCTCGAGGCCATCGAGGACGGTGACCGCGCGGCGCTGCGCGAGGAGCTCGGCGACGTGCTGCTGCAGGTGCTGTTCCACGCCCGGGTCGCCCAGGAGGACGCCGCCGACCCGTTCTCGGTCGACGACGTGGCGGCGGGCCTGGTCGCCAAGCTCGTCGGCCGCCACCCGAACGTGTTCGCCGGCGGCGACCCGGCGGTGCGCGACGCCGGCACCCAGCAGATCCGCTGGGAGGAGCACAAGCAGGCGGAGAAGCGCCGCGAGTCCAGTGTGGACGGAGTGGCGACGGGCCAGCCCGCCCTGGCTCTCGCCGCGAAGCTGGCGCAGCGCACCGCCCGCGCCGGCGTGCCCGAGGACCTGCTGCCGCGCAACGGCGACACCGGCTCGCGCCTGTTCGACCTGGCCGCCCTGGCCAAACGCGCAGGCGACGACCCGGAGGGCGAGCTGCGCGCGGTGTCCCGCCGCTTCGCCGAGGACGTGCGCACGGCGGAGCGGGCCGCCCGCGAGGCAGGCGTGGACCCCTCGACGATGCCCCCCGACACCTGGCGCCACTTCTGGCCCCGAACCCCCTGACCCGACCCGACCCCGACCCCCGCGAGTCCAACCCCCAGAACCCGCGAGTCCAACGCTCCGAACCCGCGAGTCCAACCCCCAGGACCCGCGAGTCCAACCCCCCAGGACCCGCGAGTCCAACGTTCCGGACCCGCGAGTCCAACGCGCGGGACCCGCGAATGGGGGGACTCGCCCTTCGCGAGTGGGGGACTCGCGGGTCGTTCGGGTTGGACTCGCGGGGCGTTGGGGCACAACATCAAATCTTCGCCGCGGAACGTCGGCGGTCGCGGCTAACGTGGCGGCGTGACCGACTCCTACCTCCGCTACCCCCACCTGCACGGCGATCTGGTGACCTTCGTCGCCGAGGACGACGTGTGGCTGGCTCCCATCGACGGCGGCCGCGCCTGGCGGGTGTCCGCCGACCAGGCCGGAGCGAGCTCGCCGCGGTTCTCCCCGGACGGCAGCCAACTCGCCTGGACCAGCTGGCGCGACGTCGAGCCGGAGGTGCACCTGGCCCCGACCGACGGCGGCCCCAGCCGGCGCCTCACCTACTGGGGCGACGTCAACACCGAGGTCATCGGCTGGGCCGGCGACGGCTCCGTGCTCGCCACCAGCTCCGTCGGCCAGCCGTCGATCCGCCGCAGCTGGGTCCACGAGATCGCGGCCGACGGCAGCGGGTCGCGCCGGCTGTCCTACGGTCCGGTCGGCGGCCTCGCCTTCGGCCCCGACGGCGCGGTCCTGCTGCTCGGCGCGTTCTCCCGCGAGCCCGCGTGGTGGAAGCGCTACCGCGGCGGCACCGCCGGCAAGCTGTGGCTGGACGCGGACGGCGACGGGGAGTTCGTCCGCTTCCAGGCCGAGCTCGACGGCAACCTGTCCGCGCCGATGTGGGTGGGGGACCGGCTCGCCTTCCTGTCCGACCACGAGGGCGTCGCCGACCTGTACTCCTGCGCCCCGGACGGCACCGACCTGCGCCGCCACCAGGTGCCCGGCGAGTTCTACGCGCGCAACGCCACCACCGACGGCACCCGGGTGATCTTCCACCGCGCCGGCCGGCTGTGGCTCGTCGACGGGCTGGACGCCGAACCGCGCGAGCTCGACGTCCGGCTCGGCGGCCGCGCAGCGCCCGCGCGCCCTACCCGGTGCGGGCCGCCGACGAGCTGGGCGAGATCGGCCCCGACCACAGCGGGCGGGGCAGCGCGGTCGAGGTGCGCGGCACCGTCCACTGGCTCACCCACCGCGACGGCCCGGTCCGGGTGCTCGCCGCCGAGCCGGGCGTGCGGGCCCGGCTGCCGCGCACGCTCGGCGAGCAGGTCGTCTGGGTCACCGACGCCGACGGCGAGGACGCGCTGGAGATCGCGCCGGTCGACGGGGTCGCCGAGGGCTCGACGCCGCGGCGGATCGGGTCCGGGCAGCTGGGCCGGGTGCTCGAGCTGGCCGCGTCCCCGGACGGCCGGCGCGTCGCGGTCGCCACCCACGACGGCAGGCTGCTGCTGGTCGACGCTGCCGCCGGCGAGCTGCGCGAGGTCACCCGCAGCGAGGACGGCGACCCGTGCGACCTCGCGTTCTCCCCCGACTCCGGCTGGCTGGCCTGGTCGCACCCGGGGCCGATCCCGTTGCGGCACATCAGGATGGCCAGCACCACCGACCTGTCCATAGTGGACGTCACGCCGATCCGGTTCGTCGACACCGACCCGGTGTTCACCGTCGACGGCAAGCACGTGGCGTTCCTGTCCGCGCGCAGCTTCGACCCGGTCTACGACGTGCACGTGTTCGACATCTCCTTCCCCAACGGGTCCCGGCCGCACCTGGTGCCGCTGGCCGCCACCACGCCGTCGCCGTTCTCGCCGCAGCTGCGCGGGCGCCCGGTGGAGGACGAGGACAAGGACAAGGACAAGGACAAGCACGACGGCGGCCACGACAGCGGGGACGGCGCCGACGACGGCCCGCCGCGCACCGAGGTCGACCTCGACGGCCTGGCCGAGCGGGTCGTGCCGGTGCCGGTGCCGGCCGCGCGGTACGCCACCCTGCACGCGACCAAGGGCGGCCTGGTGTGGCTGCGCAACCCGCTGTCCGGCGTGCTCGGCGACGACGGCGACCTCGACGACGACGACGCGGGGCGCGCGGTGCTCGAGCGCTACGACTTCGCCAAGCGCAAGCTCGAGGTGCTGACCGAGGGCGTCGACGCCGTGTGGGTCAGCGGCGACGGCGAGCGGCTGCTGGTGCGCGACGGGCGCAGCCTGCGGGTGCAGGCGGCCGACCGGAAGTCCGACGGCGACTCGGACTCCGCCGACGACGTGCAGGTGGACCTGTCCCGGGTGCGGGTGCAGGTCGACCCGGGCGCGGAGTGGCGCCAGTCGTTCGACGAGGCGTGGCGGCTGATGCGCGACCACTTCTGGCGCGCGGACATGGGCGGCGTCGACTGGGCCGCGGTACGCGAGCGGTACCGGCCGCTGGTCGACGCGGTCGGCTCGCACGACGAGCTGGTCGACCTGCTGTGGGAGCTGCAGGGCGAGCTGGGCACCTCGCACGCGTACGTCACCCCGCCCGGCGGCGGCTACGAGTCCGCGCGGCGGATCGGGCTCCTCGGCGCCGACATCGAGCGCGACGAGGACGGCGGGTGGCGGGTGACCCGGATCCTGCCCGGCGAGTCGTCGGACCCGCACGGCCGCTCGCCGCTGCGCGCGCCGGGCGTCGCGGTCCGGGTCGGCGACGCGATCCTGGCCGTCGACGGCCGGCCGGTGTCCTCGGCGCAAGGACCGGGCCCGTTGCTTGCCGGCACCGCGGACAAGCCGGTGGAGCTGCGCATCGGCCCGGCGGGCGGCGGCCCGGCGCGCAGCGTCGTGGTCGTGCCGCTGCTGGACGACATGCTGCTGCGCTACCACGACTGGGTGGCCGGCAGGCGGGCGCACGTGCACGAGGCGAGCGAGGGCCGGATCGGCTACCTGCACGTGCCGGACATGGTGGCCACCGGGTGGGCGCAGCTGCACCGGGACCTGAGACTCGAGATCCAGCGCGAGGCGCTCATCGTCGACGTCCGGGAGAACCGCGGCGGCCACCTGTCCCAGCTGGTGGTCGAGAAGCTGGGGCGCACGATCATCGGCTGGCAGGTGAGCCGCAACGGCCACCGCGCGGAGAGCTACCCCGGCGACGCGCCACGCGGCCCGGTCATCGCGGTCGCCAACGAGTTCTCCGGCTCGGACGGCGACATCGTCAACGCCGCGATCAAGACTCTCGGCATCGGCCCGGTGGTCGGCGTCCGGACGTGGGGCGGCGTCATTGGCATCGACATGCGCTACCACCTGGTCGACGGCACGCTGGTCACCCAGCCGAGGTACGCGACGTGGCTGCGCGGCCCCGGCTGGGGCGTGGAGAACTACGGCGTCGACCCGGACGTGGAGGTGGTGATGACCCCACGGGACCACGCCGAGGGCCGGGACCCCCAGCTGGACACGGCGGTCCGCCTGGCCCTGGAGGCACTGGCGCGGACGCCCGCCGCGACGCCGCCGGAGCTGCCCCCGCTGTAGCCGTCCGCGTCGGACGCGTCAGCCCCGGTAGCGGTCGGCCAGGGCGGCGAACGCGGCGTTGGGCTCCCACGCCATGTCCGGGTAGCTGTCGTCGAGCCGGTCCTCGAGCACCTTGACGACGCCGTAGCCGGCCATGTCGAAGTCGGTGCGCGGGTCGTCGCGGTGCGGCAGGTCGTAGCGGGCGAACGTGTTCACGACCGCGGTGTCCACGCCCTCGGCGGCGAAGATGTCCAGCAGCTCGCGCAGGTACGTCGCCTGCTCGTCCTCGTCGCGGACGGGATCGCCGGTCAGCCGGGCCGGCGTGCCGTCCTCGTTCCATTCGACGATCGAGTCGCCGCGGCCGCCCAGGTCGGCCGCCCCGCGGTGGGTCGTGCAGCCGAACTCGATGATCGCGACCGGCTTGCCCTGCGCGACGAGGGCGCGGATGCCGTCCCGGTACCCCTCGGCGACCTCGACCGACCGGTAGCCGGCGTCGGTCGAGACGAGGTCGAACGGGGTCCAGTCGACGCCTTCGAACGGGAGCGAGGCGTAGCTGACCCGCCCGCCGAACCGCTCCCGGGCCGGCGCGACCGCCGTGCGGAGGAAGTCGTCGACGCGCTCCCGGACGCCGGGCAGCAGCTCGCGCAGCCGCTGGGGTGTCGCCAGCAGGCCGACGCTCTCGGCGAGGGTGTCGCCGGGCATGAACCCGACGTTGAACAAGCTCAGCTCGGAGCCGGTGAGGAGCACGACCTCGGCACCCCGCCGCCGTAGCCGCTCGGCCCGCTCGGCCCGCTCGGCGCAGTCGACCACGACGTCGAGCAGCGCGTCGATCGTCAGGCCGCAGGTGAACGGCGAGAGCCACACCTCCAGGCCGGCGTCGGCGGCGAGGGTGGCGGCGATCTCCAGCCGGTCCGCGTCGCCGCCGGTGAGCCGGGCGGCGGTGCAGTGGAGGTCCGCGCGGACGACCCGCAGCTCGCGCCGGACGACCTCGGGGTCGAGGTGTCGGCGGGTGGTGTTGCGCCGCGCTCGGCGGCGCCGCGTACCGGCGGCTGGCCGTGGCCCGGCTGCCACCCGACACCGGCGAGCTGCGCGGCGACGTGCTGGCGCTGCTGCGCCGGATGAACCGCGACCTGGGCTCGCCCAGGGGGGCCATGGTCCTGGTGCGCAACGAGCTCGTCACCCGAGGGGTCGCCTCGGTGCCCGACGGCGTCCTCGTCGAGATCGTCGACGAGGTGCACCTGCCGCTGGGTGCGGGCGCGCGGCGGGCGGCGCGTCGACGGGTGACTCACCGGGACCGGTGGACAAGATCCGGTGGGTCTGGCTCCATGGAGCGCATGACGACCTTCGACGCCGAGACCCGGCGGATGATCGACGCCAACCGGGCCAACTGGGACGCCCGTACCCCCATCCACGCGGCCAGCGCCTTCTACGGGCTCGACGGCAGCCGGCCCGCCGCGGGCTGGTTCGCCGACTACGAGTGGGACGACCTCGGCCCGCTGGCCGGCCTCGACCTGCTGCACCTGCAGTGCCACCTCGGCACCGAGACCATCGCGCTGGCCGAGACGGGGGCGCGGACGGTCGGGCTCGACATCTCCGGCGCGTCGGTGCGCGAGGCGCGTGGGCTGGCCGCCGACCGCGGCCTGGCGATCGACTACGTCCAGGCCGACGTGCACGACGCGGTCGCCGCGCTCGGCGGCCGGACCTTCGACGTCGTCTACACCGGCAAGGGCGCGCTCTGCTACCTGCCCGACCTCGACCGCTGGGCCGGCGTCGTCGCCGACCTGCTGCGGCCCTGCGGCTCGCTGTACGTCGTCGAGTTCCACCCGCTGCTCTACGCGCTCGGCGTCGTCCCGCCCGCGGACGGCAGCGAGGAGCTGCGCGTCCGCGGCGACTTCCTCGCCGGCCGCGGCGCCGAGGAACGGGACGCGACCCGCACCTACACCGACGGCCCGGCCCTCACCGAGGCCACCGTCGCCTACGAGTGGCGCCACGACGTCGGCGAGGTCGTCACCGCGCTCACCGGCGCCGGGCTGGGCATCGACCGGCTGCGCGAGGACCGCCGGCTGCCCTGGCCCCGCTGGTCCACGATGGTCCGGGACGCCGACGGCTGGTTCGCCCTTCCCGCGGACGCGCCGCTGATTCCGCTGCTCTACGCGCTGAAGGCCACCAAACCCGCGCGCTGACCCGGCTCAGCCGAACAGGGTGTCGCCCCAGTAGCCGCCGCGCGCGACGCCCGGCGGGACCGCGAACAGGCCGGAGCCGTTGTGCTCCACGTACTCCATCATCTTGTCCTTTGTGGACAAAGCCTGCTGCATCGGCACGAACTGCTCGTGCGCGTCGCGCATGAAGGCCACGAAGAACAGGCCGGCGTCGAGGTGGCCGAGGCCGTCCGTGCCGTCGGTGAAGTTGTAGCCGCGGCGCAGGATCCGCACCCCGCCCAGCGACTCCTTCGCCGCCAGCCGGATGTGCGCGATCGGCGGGATCAGCGGGACGCCGCCCTCGCCGCCGACGGTGAAGTCCGGCTCGTCGAACTCCTTGAGCTGGCCGAGCGGCGCACCCTCGCCCTTGCCCCGGCCGATGATGTCCTCCTGGTCGAACAGCGGCGTCCGGTCCCAGATCTCGATGTGCATCCGGATCCGCCGCGCCACGAGGTAGGTCCCGCCGACCAGCCAGTCCGGGCCGTCCCCGGGCTGGACCCACACGTGCTCGTCCAGCTCGGCGGGCTCCTCGGCCTTGAGGTTGCGCGTGCCGTCCTTGAAACCGAACAGGTTCCGCGGCGTCGCCTGCGAGCGCGTGGTCGACGACGTGCGGCCGAAGCCGAGCTGCGACCAGCGCACCACGACCTTGCCGAACCCGATCCGCACCAGGTTGCGGATCGCGTGCACCGCCACCTGCGGGTCGTTCGCGCACGCCTGGATGCAGATGTCGCCGCCGGACCGCGCCGGGTCGAGGTCGTCGCCCGGGAAGTGGGGCAGCTCCCGCAACGCCGCCGGCTTCTTCGACGCCAGCCCGAACCGGCCGTCGAACAGCGACGGGCCGAAGCCGATCGTCACGGTCAGCGCCGACGCCGGCAGGTCCAGCGCCTCGCCGGTGTCCTTCGGCGCTCCGGCCCGCGGGCCGCCGACCGCGCCGTTCTCGACCGCCTCGAGGCCGCGGGTCATCCGCGCCGCCGCATCGGTCCAGTCCGCGAGCAGTTGCGCCAGCTCGTCGCGCGAGGTCGTGCGCACGTCCAGCGCGACGAAGTGCATCCGGTCCTGCGCAGGCGTGATGATCCCCGCCTGGCGCCCGCCGTGGAAGGGCACCGACGCGGCCGACTCGGCGGCGTTCGCCACCGAGTCCGCGCCGAGCGACCGGTCGGCGAGGACCCCGGCCGCCGCGCCGACCCCGACCGCGGCGGCGCCGGCTCCGGCGACGCCGAGCAGGCGCCGCCGGGAGATGTGGGTCGAGTCGGTCACTGGCCGGCCACCACCTCGGCGACCTGGCTGATCGGCTCACCGAGCGCGTCGACCACCTCGGACATCTCCTTGACGTCGGCCGGCGTCAGCTCGGTGTACAGCGTGAAGTCGTCGCCCTTGCGGTGCTTCTCCAGCAGCGCGTCCACCGCGTCGAACCGCTCGTCCAAGGTGGACAGGAGCTCGGGGTCGCGCTCCTCGATCACCGGGCGCAACGCCGCGATGGCCGCCTGCGAGCCGTCCACATTGGAGCGGAAGTCCCACAGGTCGGTGTGCGAGTAGCGGTCCTCCTCGCCGGTGATCTTGCCGGTGGCGACCTCGTCCAGCAGCTCCTTGGCGCCGTTGGCCAGCTGCAGCGGGGTCAGCTCGACGGCCTTCGCCCGGCTCGCCAGGTCCTCGATGTCGGCCATCAGCCGGTCGGCGATCGAGGACGAGTCGGCCTGCAGGCCGGTGACCCAGAGGTCCTTCTCCAGCCGGTGGAAGCCGGTGAACTCCATGCCCTCCTCGAGGCCGTCCTCGCGGGCGTCGATCTTCGGGTCGATGTCGCCGAAGCTCTCGGCCACCGGCTCGATCCGCTCCCAGTAGATCCGGGTCACCGGGAACAGCGCCTTGGCCTCGTCGACCTTCTCGGCCTTGACCGCGGCCACGAACTCCTCGGTCTTGGTCACCAGCGCGTCGGTCTGGGAGTTCACGTACCGCTGGTAGCTCTTGGTGGCCTCGGCGAGCTTGGTGTCGGTGTCGACCTGCTTGTCGGCCTGGCCGGAGACGGTGAACGCGCCGCGGATGCCGTCGCCGCGCATGCCCGGCTTGCACGCGGTCTCGTAGTCGCCGCCCTCGGCCACCTCGACGATGAGCCGCCGGGTCAGGCCGGGCGTGATGTTCTCGACCTCGCCCATGATCCGGTCGCCCTCGGCGTAGAGGTAGAACTCGGTGACCCGGCTGCCGTTGTTGGTCACCTCGAAGGTGATCGTGCCGGCGTCGGCGTCGGTCCGCGCCACCGCGCAGGAGTCGTCGCCGGCGTCGACGGCGATCGCGCCACCCGACTCCTCCTCAGGGGTCTGGGTGCCGCAGCCGGTCAGCGCGGCCACCGTGGCGAGACCGACGCCTGCGAGCGCGACGCGGACGGATGTCGAGATCACTGGTTCTCCTTGACAGAGCTGGCCGGCACGGGCGCCGGACGTGCGGGGGCCGCGGTTTCCTTGGGCGGCATGAGGAAAAGTGTCAGCACGACGGCGACGTAGGCGACCCAGGCGATCGCCTGCAGCACGGTGGTCTGGGCGGAGTAGTTGAGAAGGCCCTTGAGCAGCGCGCCGTACCAGGAGTCCTCGGGCATGGGCCCGGACAGGTCGAAGGCCAGCGTGTTCAGGCCGGGCAGGACCCGGGCCTCCTGCAGGTCGTGCAGCCCGTAGGCGAGGATGCCGGCGGCGACGAACACCAGCAGGATGCCGGTGATCTGGAAGAACTTGCCGAGGTTGAACCTGACCGCGCCGCGGTAGATCAGCCAGCCCAGCACGATCGCGACCGTGATGCCCACGACGAAGCCGATCAGCGGCTGATGGGTGCCGCGCTCGGCGGTGCGTACGTTGGCGTAGAAGAACGCCATCGTCTCCAGGCCCTCGCGACCCACGGCCAGCAGCGCCATCACGACGACCGCGACGGGACCCAGCTCGACCGCGGCGGACAGCTTCCCGCGCAGCTCCGTGGAGATCGTCCTGGCGGTGGCGCGCATCCAGAAGATCATCCATGTGACGAAGCCCACCGCGATGATCGACAGCGAGCCGCCCACGATCTCCTGCTGCTCGAACCGCAGCTCACCTATGGTGTACGCGATCACGGTGCCGATCGCGACACACAGCAGCAGCGCCGCGCCGACCCCGGTCCAGACCCACTTGAGCGAGCTCCGCCTGCCGGTCTTGACCAGGAACGCGATGAGGATGCTGACGACCAGGGCGGCCTCCAGGCCCTCCCTGAGACCGATCAGCGCGCTGCTGAACAGCACGTCCGCCTCCTCATGTTGGGTTGCCTAACCTTGCAGAACATTAGGTAAGGCTCACCTGCAAAGTCCAGTCGAGGTGTCCGATGCAACCAATCCGCAAACCAATCAGCCCGTTATGGGCTGTTTGCGCAGGTTGGCAGCAGTGAAGAAGCGACATACCGGATCGCTTCGGCGGGCAGGTCCGTCATCCCGAACACAGCCTTCGGAATCGATACGTAGCCTGGATCGGGTGGCCGTACCCCCAACTCCTCCGTCGACCACGCTTGTCGAGCCGCCGTCCTCGCCACCGCCGCCGCGCCGCCGAGTCGTCTGGCCGTTCTTCCTCGTCGCCGCGCTGGTCGCGGCCGTGGTCGCGGTCGTGATCGGGCTCGACGAGCCGGATGACCGGCCGCCCCCGCCGATGGCCGTGCCGGACTTCCCGGTGCCCGAGCTGGAGGTCCCACCGGGGAGCGCCGTGCCGCACGGGGCGGCCATCGCGCCGGGTGCCGCACACGACGCGACCCGGCCGACCACCGCGGCGGTCCGGGACTGGGCCACGACACTCGCGGAGAAGACCCAGATCCCGCAGCGGAGCCTCGTCGCCTACGCGGAGGCGGAGCTGGCGGTCCGGACGTCGGCGCCGGCGTGCGGGCTGAGCTGGGCCACGCTCGCCGGCGTCGGTCGGGTCGAGTCGCACCACGGCCGCTACGGCGGCTCCGACATCGGCGCGGACGGCCGCCTGACGCCGCCGATCATCGGCATCCCGCTGGACGGCTCCCCGGGTGTGCGCGCGATTCCGGACACCGACGGCGGCCGCCTCGACGGTGACTCGCGGTGGGACCGCGCGGTGGGCGCGATGCAGTTCCTGCCGGCGACCTGGCAGCGGTGGGGCGCCCGAGCCATCGCCGACGGCCGGCCGCCGGATCCCCAGAACGTCGACGACGCGGCCCTGTCCGCGGCCCGCTACCTGTGCGCGAGCGGTGGCGACCTGTCCACCGCCGAGGGCTGGTGGCGCGCGGTCATGGCCTACAACGGCTCGGTGACCTACGGCCAGAACGTCTTCAGCGGCGCCGACGCCTACGCCAAAGCCGCCGCCCAGCTCCGCTGACCCCGCGAGTCCAACGTTCGGGTACCGCGAGTCCAACGTTCGGAACGTGCGCGAATGTTGGACTCACTGGTCCGGAAGGTTGGACTCGCGGGTCTTGAGTGTTGGATTCGAGAACCGACAAGCCCCTGACCTGCCGAAACAAGATCGAATGGCCTCTGACATGCACAGATGACCCGTGGTCGTTGGTGGTTGTTTGGGGTCAGCGGTCACCCTCGCGTGTACCCGATGCGTACCGAGTCAGACCCACTCCACCGGAGTCCACCGCGCGGCGGTCGGTCGTTGGCCGGTCGTCGCATAGTCCTCGGCGATCTGGCGAAGTCGATCGATGGGGAGTAGTGCAGTGGCCGGGAGCGATACCCGGTCGGGGTCCCATGGGTCGTAGATGACCTCTGGTGGGTCGGTGGGTGGCTGGTCGGCTTGCGCCAACCATGCCCCTGCCGGTCCATGCTCGGTGTCGCCGTTGGTGTAGTGCGCGGCACCCATGCCGCCGTTGTAGACGATCTTGAGTTGGTGGCCGGGGTACTCGTTGGCCTCACCCCCGGCCTGCCGGTCCCAGACGTAGAACAGGACGTGCCCGCTGTCCTGCCCGAGTAGATCCTGGATGATCTGGTGTCGCTCGGTGTCGGTGCTGGCGTAGTGCCAGGGGCGGAACGCGCCTCCGGAGATGGCGGACAGGACGCGGGGGGCGACGGTGGTCACGTCATGCCTCCTGTCCGGTAAACGTTGCTGGTTTGTTCATCCCCGGCCACCATACGGTCAGTGTGTAGCCGGCCGGCAGCACGACACCGAGCACGGCTTGGCAGGAGAAGGGGCCGGGGCATGGCCCTTCCTCGTTGTTGATCACGGCCACGACGGTGGTCACTTCCGTCTCGCGCATGATCATCGCGATCTTGGTCTCTACGTGGGTGATGGCCGGGTGGCGCCCGACCGGGGGAAAGCTCACCTTGCCCGATGACCGTAGTAGGGCCTCGATACGGTCAGAGATCTCCTCGTGGCCGCTGGTGATCCTGTGTTGGGTGCCGTCTGGGTCGTAGTACAGGCCGGTGGTGAGCTTGGCGTCCTTGATCGTCTCGCCGCGCTCCGCTGCCCACGCGGCATCGGTGGCGGCGGCTGTGATGTCATCCGGGCACGCGTCGCCGCTGTCGGCCTGTGCTTGCGGCAACCAGGACGGCACGTAGCTGCACGCGAACCGGCCGCAGCTCGGGGCGTAGACGAAGTTCAGCAGGAACCAGAGCAAGGCGACCATGACCAGGATGCCGGTCAGTGAGGAGAGCGTCTTGCCGGCTGGTCTCAGCCTGGATCCACCGCGCGGATTGTCACCGGGAGTGTGTCGTGACAGCAGAAGTGCCCTTTGACCTGGGAGAATCGGAGTTGCTGACACCCCGATACCCATAGCCGAAAGGGCACTTCGTAGATGCGATTGTTGCATA
>NZ_WHTD01000269.1 GCF_009379765.1 Actinophytocola sp.
CGGCACCATGTGGAAGGGGCAGCTGACCTTCGAGACGCCGATGCTGTTCAGCATCGGGTTCCTGGTGACGTTCCTGTTCGGCGGGATGAGTGGGGTGCTGCTGGCGTCGCCGCCGATCGACTTCCACGTGACCGACACGTATTTCGTGGTGGCTCATTTCCACTACGTGCTGTTCGGCACGATCGTGTTCGCCACCTACGCCGGCATCTACTTCTGGTTCCCCAAGATCACCGGCCGGTACCTCAACGAGCCACTCGGGAAACTCCACTTCTGGACCACGTTCCTCGGCTTCCACGGAACGTTCCTGGTCCAGCACTGGCTGGGCAACGAGGGCATGCCGCGGCGCTATGCCGACTACCTGCCCACGGACGGGTTCACCACGCTGAACACCGTGTCCACCATCGGTTCCTACATCCTGGGTGCCTCGGTGCTGCCGTTCGTCTACAACGTGGTGAAGAGCTACCGGTACCGGGGAGATCGCCGCCATGGACGATCCCTGGGGCTTCGGCAACTCGCTGGAGTGGGCCACGTCCTCGCCGCCGCCCCGGCACAACTTCACCGAGCTGCCCCGGATCCGCTCCGAGCGTCCCGCGTTCGAGCTGCACTACCCGCACATGATCGAGCGGATGCGCGACGAGGCGATCGTCACGGTCACCGGCAAGACGTCGCCCCGCTCGAAGGACACGTGAACCCGGGGCCGCAACTCGGCGGCGCTCAGGTGGGCCAGCCACAGCGACGGCTCGCCGAACGGCTCCAGCCGCTCGGCGGTGACCGGCGCGCGCACCTCGGCCAGCAACGCCGCGCATGGGCGATCTCGCGGAAGGGGCGGTGTCGCAGCGGGATGACCGGCGCGTCCGGATCGCTCACCGAGCGGGGGGCGACTGGCGCCGGCCCGGTACATCATCGGCGGCCGGCCGGGTCGGGCGCGTTCCTCGACCCCACGCTCTCCCGAGTGCGGGCAACGGCTCGACGTCGGTCAACGGCCGCTCGCTCACCCTCGTATGTCAGCTGATGGCTTGGGTGCAAACCTGGTGACCGTGCGGCGCCTGGGGTGTGCGCGGCCCGACCGCGGGTCGCCCCGCACGACGGCGACCGGGCACTGTGCGTTGTGCAGCACGGTGTTGCTGGTCGAACCGAGCATCAACGTGGCGATGTCGCCGTGCCCGCGAGAGCCCAGCACCAGCAGCTCGGCGGTGGCCGACGCGGCGGCCAGCGTCGCGGCGGGCGCGCCCGACAACAGCTCGCGGCTGACCTCGACGGCGGGATGGGCACGCGCGTGCGCGCGGAGCAGTCCGCGCAAGGTGTCCGCCGCACTCACGTGGAGCCGGTACAGATCCTCCTGCGGCAGGGTGGCCATGGCCTGCATCGTGGCCGCGTCGAACACGTGGACGGCACGCACACCGGCCTTCCGCCGGACCGCCTCGGCGAAGGCGAACGCGAGCGCGTCGTCGGAGCCGGGGGAACCGTCGACACCGACGACGATCTGAGGGTCGCGCTCGGCGCCGGCACGGTCACCGAGGTTGGGCACGACCACCACCGTGCCATGCGCGTGCCGGGCGACCTGCGCGCTGACCGATCCCAGGCGCAGCCCGTGGAACCCGCCGTCGCCACGCGCGCCGACGACCAGCAGCACGGCGCCGGAGGCGGCGGCGAGGAGCTGCTGAGCCGGGCCGCCGGACCGCGGCTCGGGGATCGCCTCGACGTTCGGTGCCCGCCCACGCGCGTACCGGACCCCTCGGGCGAGCATCCGCTCGGCGGCGGACAGCGCGTCCTCGCCGTCGCCACCGAGCCCACCGGAGGCGCGTCCACCGGAGGCACGTCCGACGTGGCAGAGGACGACCCTGGCATCGAGCCGGCCCGCTTCCGCCAAGGCCCAGTCGACCGCGACGAGACTGTTGGTCGAGCCGTCGACGCCGACCACGATGCGCGCGTCTCCGGTCATGACAGCGCTCCGCCCGCGGGCAGCGGCAACGACCTCACCAGCGGGGTGTCCACGCCGAGGTCACCGATCTTCGCCGCGCCGCCCGGGCTGTCCAGCGGCGCGTCGCGACCCGGCAGCGTGTCGGTGAAGAACCGGGCGTTGTCCTCGGCGTAGGGCGACCAGCGCTCGGGCAGGTCGTCCTCGTAGTAGATCGCCTCCACCGGGCACACCGGCTCGCAGGCGCCGCAGTCCACGCACTCGTCCGGATGGATGTAGAGGAACCGCTCCCCGACGTAGATGCAGTCCACCGGGCATTCGTCCACGCAGGCGCGGTCCATCACGTCCACGCAGGGCTCCGCGATCACGTACGCCATCGGTGCCTCCGTTCGGCTCGGGCCCCGACCCCTGTTTATTACAAGTCTACTCATATAAACAGGACCGGATCGAACGACCTCAGGGGGTTGCGTCACCTTCCCCGGCCGCGTCGGGCCACGGCGGCGTCAGTGTCGCCGCACCCATGCGGCGCAGCTCTTCGCGGTGCAGCGCACTGAGCCGAGCCAGGATCGACTGCCCGTCCTTGGTCAGCTCGACCCGCACCACCCGGGCGTCGGGCGGATGCGGTGCCCGTCGGACGAGTCCCTGTTTCTGCGCCCGGTCGACCAGTTCGACCACGCTGTGGTGCCGGAGCTGCAACCGGTCGGCCAGCTCGCGCATGGTCGCCCACTCGCGGCCGGGAAAACCCTTGAGCGCCAACAGCAACTGGTAGTGCTGCGGGGTGACGCCGTGGCGGCGGACCGTCTCCTCGCTGAAGCGAAGGTAGCGACGGATGCCGAAGCGGAACCGGGCCAGCGCCTCGAAGTCCTGCTTGGTCAGGGGTTCTGGTCCCACGGGCTGCTCCGTTGCCATGTCTCATGACACCACGCCGACCGGTCCTCGCGCGGTGGCCACGCCGGGCTCAAGTATATCGTGATACGATATTAATGTGCACGGCCGATGGCTCCGCTCGAGCCGGGAGGCACCCCCCAGGAGGTGTGTCATGCTCAGTGATCGCGAACGGGCCATGCTGCGCGAGATCGAACGCCGGCTGGCCATGGAGGACCCGAGGTTCGTGCGGTCCTTCTACCCCGTAGAACGTCGCCCACCGGGTGATCATCACCGCCGGGCGCACCCGAGCGTGCTCGTCGTGAAGGTGACCCTTCTGACGCTCCTGCTCGTGGGCCCGAACCCGCTGACCGAGTCTCAGGTCGCGAACCGGGCCAGGCCTCCGGCACCACGACGCTCCTCGGCGCCACCGGGTGGTGTGGCCGCCGCGTATGCGCCGCCGGCCCCCGAACACCCAGGTCCGGCCGACATCTCCGGCATCCTCGCACACCCGGTTCCCTCACCGTCCACAACAGACCGGATCACCCCGACCGCCGCGGCATAGCCGACACCACGTCGTCCCCCACCGGGGCGAGCCGGTCGGAAGCGCCGGCTCGCCCCGGGAAAGGAGTCGTCGGCACCACCAGTTCGGTCGGTCTCCCGATCGCCAGTACGGAGGACACAATGATCATCATGTATGTGCTGCTCGCGGCGGTATGCCTCGGGATGGTGTTGCTGACGACGAGCGTTCGGATCGTCACCCAGTACGAACGGGGCGTCGTGTTCCGGTTCGGACGCGTGCGGTCCGCGGTCCGCGGGCCCGGGCTCGCGGTGCTCGTGCCGATCGCCGACCGCATGCAGAAGGTCAACCTGCAGATCATCACGATGCCGGTGCCCGCCCAGGAGGGCATCACCCGCGACAACGTGACGGTCCGGGTGGACGCCGTCGTCTACTTCCAGGTCACGGATCCCGTTCGGGCGGCCGTCGACGTGCAGGACTACGTGTCCGCCATCGGCCAGGTCGCCCAAGCGTCACTGCGTTCCATCATCGGCAAGAGCGAGCTGGACGACCTGCTGTCCAACCGGGAGCGGCTCAACCAAGGCCTGGAGCTGATGATCGACAGCCCGGCGCTGGACTGGGGCGTGCACATCGACCGGGTGGAGATCAAGGATGTGGCGCTGCCCGAGTCGATGAAGCGGTCGATGTCGCGCCAGGCCGAGGCCGAGCGCGAGCGGCGGGCCCGGGTCATCACCGCCGACGGCGAGCTGCAGGCCTCGGCCAAGCTGGCGGAGGCCGCCGAGGCGATGGCCAAGCACCCGGCGTCGCTGCAGCTGCGGCTGCTCCAGACGGTCGTCGAGGTCGCCGCCGAGAAGAACTCGACCCTCGTGCTGCCCTTCCCCGTCGAGCTGCTCCGGTTCCTGGAACGCGCCACCCCCGTCCAGGACGCGGGTCCCGCGGCCGTCCCGTTCGCCACCGCCGACGGGCTGCCGATCCCCCGCACGCCGAACCTCCCCGACGGTGACCAGGCCGTGCCCGCCGGAGCACCTGTCACCGGATAGGTTCCTCGGCCGCCGAACCGGGTAGCCCGACGAGGACAATCGGCCTGGAGGCACAGCATGGGACACAACGTCACGCAGAAGCTGATCGCCGCGCACCTGGTCTCCGGCCGGATGACCCCCGGCGAGGAGATCGCCCTGCGCATCGACCAGACCCTCACCCAGGACGCGACCGGCACCCTGGTGATGCTCGAGCTGGAAGCGCTCGGCCTGGACCGCGCGCGCACCGAGGTGTCGGTGCAGTACGTCGACCACAACCTGCTGCAGACCGACAGCAAGAACGCCGAGGACCACGACTTCCTGCGGTCGGCCTGCCAGCGGTTCGGGCTGTGGTACTCCAAGCCTGGCAACGGCGTCTCCCATCCCACCCACATGCAGCGCTTCGGTCGTCCGGGCACCACGCTGGTCGGCTCGGACAGCCACACCCCGGCGGCCGGCTCGCTGGGCATGCTCGCGATCGGCCTCGGCGGCATCGAGGTGGCCAGGGCGATCGCCGGCGAGCCGATCTTCCTGCGCATGCCGGAGGTCTGGGGGGTGCGGCTGACCGGCACGCTGCCGGCCTGGGTGAGCGCCAAGGACGTCATCCTGCGGATGCTGCGCACCCACGGCGTCTCGGGCGGGGTGAACCGGATCATCGAGTACCACGGCCCGGGGCTGGCCCAGCTGACCGCCATGGACCGGCACGTGATCGCCAACATGGGCGCCGAGCTGGGCGCCACGACCACGGTGTTCCCGGCCGACGACCAGGTCCGCACGTTCCTGCGCGCCGAGCGGCGGGAAGCCGACTTCGTCGAGCTGCTCGCCGACCCCGACGCCGGCTACGACGTCACCGACGAGATCGACCTGTCCACTGTGGAACCGCTGATCGCGCTCCCCAGCTCACCCGGCAACGTCGTGCCGGTGCGCGAGGTGGCCGGGCGCGAGGTGCAGCAGGTGGTGATCGGGTCATCGGCCAACCCCGGGTTGCGCGACTTCGCGGTGGCCGCCGCCATCGTCGCCGGACGGCAGACCCATCCGAGGGTGTCCTTCGACGTCAACCCGAGCTCGCGGCAGATCCTGCAGGACCTCACCAAGATGGGCGCCACGTTCGCGTTGATCGCCGCCGGGGCGCGGTTGCACCAGTCCGGCTGCATGGGCTGCATCGGCATGGGCCAAGCACCCGCGAACGGGCGCAACAGCCTGCGCACCGTCCCACGGAACTTCCCGGGACGATCCGGCACCCGGGAGGACTCGGTCTACCTGTGTTCCCCCGAGACCGCCGCCGCGGCCGCACTCACCGGGCAGATCACCGATCCGCGCGACCTGCCTCGGCTGCTCGGCATCCCCGACCCGGACGTCGCGCTGCCGGCCGAGTCCAGTGTGAACACCGCGATGCTCGAGCCACCTTCGCTGAACGGCGAGCGGATCGAGCTGGTCAAGGGGCACAACATCGCCTCACTGCCCGACTTCACGGCGCTGCCCGACCGCATCGAGGCACCGGTCGCGCTCAAGGTCGGCGACGACGTGTCCACCGACGAGATCCTCCCGGCCGGCGCCCGCGTGCTGCCCTACCGCAGCAACATCCCCAAGCTGGCGGAGTTCACCTTCACCCAGCTCGACGAGAGCTACCCGCGGCGGGCGCTGGCCACAAAGGACAGCAGCGGGCACATCGTGGTCGGCGGCGCCAACTACGGCCAGGGATCCTCGCGAGAACACGCCGCCATCACGCCGCGCTACCTCGGGGTACGCACGATCCTCGCCGTGTCGTTCACGCGCATCCACTGGCAGAACCTGGCCAACTTCGGCGTGCTCGCGCTGGAGTTCACCGACCGCGCCGACTACGACCTGATCGAACCCGACGACGTCCTCCTCCTGGAAGACGTGCGGCACGCGATCAGCCACGGCACCGAGGTCATGGTGCGCAACGTCACCCGCGACCAGACCTACGCCACCCGGCACCGCCTGTCCGATCGGCAGGTCGCGATGCTGCTCGCCGGCGGGCTGATCCCCTGGCTACGCGACCAGCAACCGACACCCGCGACCTGAGCGGCCATCCGCCAGCCGGGCAGCTTCCAACACGCAAGGTGGCATAGCGGGCACGACCACCTGCTCCGCGAGCCCACCTGGAAGGTCCCAGCCGAACCACCGCAGACAGGCGCAGACAGGCGCGGGCTCGGAGCCAGACCCGATCTAGGTGATGTCGATGGTTCGCGTGCGGCGTGGTCGGCGCCCTCCGCAACGGCATGCCGATGAGAACGCACTGTCTCGGAATCGCCCACGATGGTCCACTTGGGACCTCCCTGCCTGTCGATGTCGGGGCGCCGCTCCACC
>NZ_WHTD01000068.1 GCF_009379765.1 Actinophytocola sp.
CGCCGCCAACGTGCGCGGCAACCGGGTGGCCAGGGTGACCGCGAGGTCGAGGCGGTGTTGCGCGGCGCGGAGAGAGATCCGAAACAAGGCGGCGACCTCGAGCGCGTCGAACTCGCTGCCACTGGCCGCCGCGAACCGGGCGAGTTGTTCCAGTGAGTGTCCCTCGTTCTGCCAGGCCGCCCGCGTGAACCCGCGTGCCGTCGCCAGCGGTATGGCTTCCGGGGCGGGGTCGTCGGGTAGATCGACAAGCGGCTCGCACATATGGTCGATTCTACCCGAACCGCGACACGATTTCCGTTGTGTGGCAAGGATTTCACCCCATCGGGTCGGCATGCACCCACCGTGAGCTGCGGCCGTGGTCCCGGGGGTTGGCGCGACACTCGGTCTGAATACACGGACGTGCCTGTCCTGCAAGGGAATATCGGGGTTTGCGACGGTCCGAGGTCGTCGAGCGGGAAGGCTCTCCAAGGTGGAGCGCATCCAGTGGCGTCCGTGGTTGTCCGTCATCGCCGGCGGCGAGTCGTTGATCTCCTCAGCGGGTGGGGTGTTGCTGGCGCGGACCGGTCGGGTGTGTGGGCTGGAGCGGGCGTTCTCGGCGGCGCCGATCGGTCGCTGGCCGCGATCCGCGGCGCCCGCGGCCAAACGCGGACCTGGGTCTGGGACAGGGCGGGCAGACCACAACAGAGCGGGCTGGTGTTCCTGGATCTGGACCCGTCTCTGGTGACCACGCATCCGGATGAATGGGCGGCCAACGCCAACTTTTCACGGAATCACTCATCCAGATGATCGATCTTGCGGTCACCCGGGCACAATCGGGGGATGCGGGTGATTCTCTGCGGGGCCAACCCCGGTGTCCGGCTGTTCGACGGTGACACGGTCACCGCGTACGCCTCGGTGTGGGTGGTCGACTGGTCCGAGCGCGGCGCAGGAAGCGCGATCGTGCTGTGGCACGACGGCGTGGTGCGAGTGCTCGGCGAGGACCCGGCGTTCGGCGGGTGGCTGGAGCGCGCGTTCACCCGCCACTTCCCCGAGGCCGACGGGCTGCCGTGGCCGGAGCCGACCCCCGAGCGCACCGCCGTGGAGGTCCGGCTCGACCTCGGGACCGGCCTGTCCGCGCGGGCGGGCGACGTCGAGATCACCATGTCCGGGGTGCTCGACCGGCGGGCCTTCGAGACCGACGAGTTCCCCCTCGACGGTGTCCCGCACGGCCTGCGCCTGGTGACCGCGCCCACCTCGGACGCGACGATCGAGGTCGGCGGGCGGCGGTTGGCCGGAACGGTCACCCGCGGCGGCTCGGCCGACCGACCGTCGTCATCGGCCTTCCTCACCACCGCGGAGGTGTGGCTGCGCTGAGGGGCTCAGCGCACCGGTACCGCGGCCGCGTACTGCGGCACCATCCGGGCGCCGAGCGACGCCTTGAGCTTGGGCATCTTCTTGCCCACGATCACACCCTGCTTGCCCGCCGCGATCGACCAGTGCGCCATCTCGCCGTAGACGTGCAGGTAGAGGTTGCGGGCGCCACCGTCCTCGACCGGAAGTGCCGACCACGTGCGGAAGGTCGGCCAGTCCGGGTGGTCGAGCACCAACGCGACCGCCAGCCTGCGCCCGGTGACCGGGTCGTCGTAGGTCACGGTCCGCACGTCCGGCTCGGCGAGCAGCTTGGCGAGCGACGCGCCGAACTGGGGCAACGGCAGGATCGGGACGTCCTTGTGCTTGTCGGCGTTGTGCCGGAGCAGCCTGGTCAGGGCGACCACGTCCTCCTCGGCGCCCGTCCGCACGTCGACCCCGATCGCCGGGTTCCCGGTGACCAGGCGGTCGATCTTGCGCAGCTCCCACCGGCGTTTCTTGGCCAGCGTGGCCAGCCAGTCGTCGCGGGAGCGGTGGCCCGCGGTGTCCAGCACGCCGATCGGCTCGATCGGGCGGATCATGCGGAACCGGCCGGCCACCTCGGCCACCTCGGGCTCCGCGAGCTGGCGCACCAGCAGACCGCGGAACCCGATGCCCAGCTCGCGCCGCATGACCGACGTGTACTCGGCGACGTGCGCGCGCAGTGCCCCCGGCCGCTCCCCCGGCGCGTAGCCGGCGAACCACCAGCCGGGCACCGCGCTGTTGTGCGGTGAACGCACGTCCAGGAAGCCGACCCGGCCGGCGCGTCCGCTCGCGGCGAACCGGTACCGGTGGGTGCCGGCGGTCACCCACGCCGCCCACACCACCCCGCGCGGTTCCCCGCCGTCGAGGAACACGGTCACGAGCTGCGGGGTGCGCGCCAGCCACGCCTGCGCGGTGAGCACCGGCCAGCTCCAGTCGGCCCGCAGCCCGGCCCGCGCCCGCAACCTCGCCCAGTACCGCGGTTCCGGGTCGAACCGCGGGTCCAGCACCTCGGTGTCCGGCTGTTCGCTCCGCTTGGTCGCCACCACGCCCGCTCGCTCCCTCACCCGGCAACCACCCGGGGGACGATCGCCAACCGCAAGGGCTCGATCCGGAAGCCGAGCCGGGTCTTGACCTCGTCCATCCCGCGGCCGACCGACAGGGACTTCCCGCCGCGCTCCACCAGGTGGTCCACCAGGTGGGTGTAGAGGTCGAAGTAGAGGTGCCCCCGCCCACCGTCACCTGCCGGCACCGCCGCGAAGTGCTGGCTGAGCAGGTGCGCCGGGTGGTCGAGCAGGGTGCTGAACGCCAGCAGGGTGCCGTCGGCGTCGTGGTAGGTCATGGTGCGCACGTCGGGCCGGGACACCAGGGCGGACAGGTACTCCGCGGTGACCGGGTTGCGCGAGTCGTGCCGGTACCGGTGGTACTTGTCCTGGTGCGCACCCAACATCGCCGCCAGCTCCGCGCCGTCCAGGTCGTGGCGGGCCGGCTCGAACCGGATCACCAGGTTCGGGTCGCCGGCCAGCTGGCGACGCAGCTTGCGCAGGCTGGCCCGCCTGTTGCGGGACAGCGCGGCGAGCCACTCCCCGGTGCTGGCGAAGGTGTTGTCCAGCACGGCGGTGCCCGCGGCGGGCCGGACGAAGCGGCCGAACCCGGCGACCAGCGGCACGTCCGCGGGCGAGAGGTGCCAGTACACCAGCCCCAGGCAGCTCAGCCCCACGTAGCGGCACAGCGCGCGCTCGGCCGCACGCAGGATCTCCTTGCGCTCGACCACGTCGAGCCCCTCGGCGAACACCCAGCCCGGCACGCCGGAGATCCACTGCTGGAACACCTCGACCCACCGGGGACCGCGCCCGCGCCGGGCGACGAGGACGGTGAGCGCGGCGAGGACCACCCTGTCCCGGCGAACCAGCGCCAGCAGCACCGGCCGCGGTCCGCCCGCCGACTCGACGGCCAGCAGGCCGTAGTCCCACGGGGCGAGAAGCTGTTGTGCGGCAACGAATCCCGCCCAGTCCGGCGGCTCGGGGTCCACGCGCGGGTCCAGCACGTCGACCGTGATCACGTGAGCACCACGGGCGTCCCGTGCCGGGGACACGGCACCACCCGCCCGCGCACCCCGCCGCCGACCAGCACGTCGACGAACCGGGGCGAGTCCTGACGCAGCAGGGTGAACGCCAGCCCGGCGTCGGTCTCCCTGGCGTAGACCCGGTGCCAGTCAAGGTGCCAGCGACCACAGGCACCGAACGCGCCGAGGTAGCCGAGCATCCGGTCGTGGACCAACCCGTAGGGCCCCCCGTCGAGCTGGTCGAGCTCGCGCAGCGGCCGGCGGCCGAGCCGGACGGCCGGCTCGGCCGGCAGCGCCCCCGCGAGGCGGATGAGGTGTTTGTCGGTGCCCACGGCCAGCACCGTGCCGCCCCTCGTGAGGGTCGCGGTCAGCTCGGCGAGCACGACCGACGCGCCGTCGGCCATCCCGTCCGGGTCGAGCACGCAGCCGCGCACCCGCCCGGGCAGGTCGGTCGGCGGCCGCGACCCTGCCTCGTCGAGCACCGCGACCAGCGCCCCGGGCGGCAGCGGGCGGAGCACCGGACCGAGGCCGCGCGACGGGTCCGCCTCGAGCCGACCGCCGGCCAGCGGGACCAGGTCGACCTGGGCGCTCTCGACCTCGGCGGGCGAAACCGCCCCGCCATGGGTTCCGGTGCGGCCGGGCACCAGCACCGGATCGGTACGGCCGTCGACGGCCCACCGGTACCGGTAGAACGGGACGGTGGCGAAGGTCGACCGAACCGTCCGCAGATAGGCGGCGCGCCACAACCGCGACACCCCGTGGCTCCACATGAGCAGCGAGTGTGCCACGAGACCTGGGCTTTCATCCCCCGTGCCGGTCAGGGACAGGCCAGACGCCGCAAATAAGAAATACATCCGCTGGGCTGAACGGCGCAACCTTCACAAAGAGGCTCGCACGACCGCATAGCGGAACGTATAAAGCGGTTCGAGTCATGCGCGTGACCAGACCTGCCGTGCAGGCCAGGCGATCCCTGACCTGCTCCCGAGCGCCGTCGGAGGATCCATGCCGGTGTCACCCAACCATAGCGATAGCTCTCCGCCCCTCTTATCGGACCTATCGGCGGTCTGGCACAGATGAGCGCCGAACCGGCCGGACCGGCCGAGGCGGGGCTGTCCGTGGTGATTCCGTGCTACAACGAGATCGACAACGTCGACCACGTCTGCGCCGAGGTGCTGGCCGAGCTGGGCCACCTCGACCTCGAGCTGATCTTCGTCGACGACGGCAGCAGTGACGGGACCCTGGACGCGATCAAGCGGCTGGCCATGGCCGACTCCCGGGTGCACTACATCTCCTTCACCCGCAACTTCGGCTTCGAGGCCGCGTTCTCGGCCGGGTACCGGTACGCGCGCCGCCCGTGGATCCTGCACCTCGACGCCGACCAGCAGTTCCCTGCCGCCGAGGCACGCAGGCTTATCGAGGTCGCCGGTCACGGCTACGACGCGGTGTTCGGCGTTCGCAACGACCGCAAGGACCCGCTGGCCCGCAGGCTCGGCACGGCCGCGTTCCACTTCGTGGCCGCGAGGATGCTGCGCATCGAGCTGCCCAAGGATGCCACCGCGTTCCGCCTGGTGCGGACCTCGCTGGCGAGGAAGATCGTCGACCTGCGCCTCGGCACGCCGTACTTCCTGGCCACCGTGCCCCGGCTGACCAGCCGGTACACCACCGTCCCGGTCGAGCACCGGGCCCGGCTGCGCGGCGAGTCCAAGGTCGGCCTGCGGTGGCTGGCCGGGCACGCGATCGGGCTGTTCGTCAGCGTCGGCCGCAGGCTGACCACGCTGGCCTCGGTCACCGCGCTGGGCGCCAGCGCGCTGGCACTGTTGTTCGCGCTGCTCGCCGCGACGGGGCTGCTCGCGCCGGCCGCCGGCGGCGCCGCGCTGTTCGTGCTGGTCGCCACCGCGCTCGGGGTGCTCGGGCTGACCGTGCGCTTCCTGGTCGTGATCGCCGCGAGCCAGGCCCGGCCGCGGCTGTTCTACGTGCGAGAGGCGACCGTTCCGGTCGACGCGGCGGACCTGCTGTTCGGCCCGGCCGACCCCGCGCCGACCAACGACCTGCCAGAACAGCGCCCCGCGACCCGGTCTCCCGAACAGGCCCGAACGTGAGCGAACGTGCGAGCGAACCAGTGTCACAGGGCGACCGCGAGCGGCTCGACCGAGCCTGCGAGGGGGCCTAATGAGCGAGCGTGCGAGCGAACCAGTGTCACGGGCCCGCGAACCAGCGAGCGGAGCGAGCCAAATGACACAGGCTCGTGAGTGGGCCGCCGGTGTCTGGACTGACGAGCAGCGGAGTGAGGAACGAACGAGCAGCGCAGGAGGGAAGACACCGGGAACAGGCCCACTCACCAGCGAGCGAAGCGAGCCAATCCAGCACCGTGAGCCGGTGTCACACACGCTGGTCGTCCTGGGCGGCTCGGACCACACGGCCGGTACCTACCAGCGGGCGGCCAAGCTGGGCTATCGCACGATCGCGGTCGACCCGCGCCCGAGCGTGGAGCTGGCCGACGAGTACCTCACGATCAGCACCAGGGCGCCGGAACGGATCGCCGCGGCACTGCCGGACCGGTCGGACATCGTCGGCGTGCTGTGCCCGGGCAACGACGTCGGGCTCGCGGCCAGGGCCTTCCTGACCCGGCACTGGAAGCTGGCCGACCGGCTCCCCGAGTCGGCGGTGGTCCCGTCGGTGGACAAGGCGGAGTTCCGGCGGGTGTGCACGCGGCTCGGCCTCCCCGGCTACGGCTGGGCGTCCGGTCGCCCCGGCCCCGACGTGCTCGACCAGGCCCGCCACCTGCGCTATCCGGCCGTGGTCAAGCCGGTCGACGGCTCCGGCTCGCGGGGCGTCGCTCCCTGCGCCGGCCCGGCCGGGCTGCCCCGCGCGTTCACCGAGGCGTTGGCCCACTCCCCCACCGGGCGGGTGCTCGTGGAGGAGTTCGTCGGCGGGACGCCGCTCACCGTCGAGGCGCTGGTGCTGGCCGGTGCGGTGATCTTCCACGCGGTCAGCGAGCGCACCCTGACCCCGCCGCCGTTCTTCGTCACCAGCTCGCACCTGCTGCCCGCCGCGCTGCCCCCGGAGGCCGACGCCGCGCTGGTGGACACGCTGACCGCGGTGTGCGCGGAGATCGGGTACCGGCGCGGGCCGCTGACCGTGGACGCGGTGCTCGGCCACGACGGCCTGCTGTACCCGATCGACCTGAGCGTGCGCACCGGCGGGAACGGGCTGCCGGAGGCGATCGAGAGCGCCTACGGCGTGGACGTCGCCGGCGCCGCGGTCGCGTTCGCCGCCGGCGAGGACGTGCCGTGCGAGCCCCGGCCGCCGCGGCCGACCCTGGTGCGGCTGCTCAGCTCCGACCGCGCCGGCACGATGACCGGAATCGAGGGCGCGGCCGAGGTGCGGGCCATGCCCGAGGTGATCGACCTGCAGCTGTTCACCGAGCCCGGATCCCGGGTCGAACCGTTCGAGCGGGCAGACCGCAAGCTGGGGCAGGTCGTGTTCTCCGGCGGATCGGTCGCCACCCTCCGGGCCGCCGAGTCCGCGGTGCGTGCGACGTTGCGGTTCCGGCTGGCGGAGCAGGACCTGCCGGTGCCGCTGCCATGACCGCGAGCACGACCCCTGTGGCCGCGACGATGCCGCGACCGGCCATGATCCTGCGGCTGGTCGCGGGTCGGGGCACGTTCCGGATCAGCGTGCAGGTCATGTCGGTCGCGCTGGCGACCGTGTGGGCGGCCGACAGCTTCGGTCATTTCACCAACGCGCTTGGGCTGTGCGCATGGCTGCCGCTCGCCACCGCGACGCCGGAGAAGGCCGCGCTGAAGGTGTTGCCGCGCACCAGGTTGCTCACTCCGACCCTGGCCAGGATGGTGCTCGGGCTGTCCGCGGCGCCGGTGCTGGCGCTGCTGGTGGTGCTGGCGCCGGTGGCGGTGCTGGCCCCGACCTCGGCCGCGACCACGTACCTGGCCGCGGCGACCTGGGCGGCCGGAACGGGCCTGCTGATGACGGTGGCCGGCCTGAACCGGCTGCGCGGGCGGCCGTCACTGGACGCGGGCGCCTTCGGAGCCTCAGCCGTGGTCGTGGTCGTGGTCACCGCCACCACCTGGCAGGTGGAATGGGCACCGCAGTTCCACCTGCTGTTGCTGGTCGGCGGCATCGTGCTGGTGACCGGGTGCGCACTGGCCGCCCTGCCACGCGAGTGGGTGCGGCCGGGCCCGCGCCCGGGTCACCGGCTGCTCCCCCGGCTGGCCCGCACGACCTCGCTGCTCGGGGTGTCCGACATCGCCGACGCCCTCGGCGCCTCGGTCATCTACCTCGTGCTCGCCGCGTCGGGGCAGGTCACCGACAGCGGGCCGCTCTACCTCGCCCTGATCGCATCGACGACGATCTGCCAGTTCCTCTTCTACCTGCTGCGGGTGGCGCAGCCGGCCACCTCGGCCCGGCTGCGTGGCACCGGCGGCGACGCCGGTCGGCTGCGCGCGCTGGGGCTGCTGCGCGGTGCCGGGCGGTTCGGCGGCGGCTTCGCGGCGGTGTTCGCCGTCCTGGCGACCGTGCCGGCCACCAGGGAGCTGCTGCTCGGCGCCGGCGCCGGCCTGCCGGTGGTGCTCGGCGTGCTGGTGTGCGTCGAGATCGGCCTCTTCCTCACCGTGATGTTCGCCGGCTACCTGCTGGAGAACACCGACAACAAGATCCTCGTCGTCACCTCGTCGTCCGCGCTGGTCGGCCTGCTCGCGGCCGGGGTGTTCGCGGTGGCGCTGGTGCCGGTGCTCGGCGCTGTGGGCGGCATCGTGGTGCTCGTGCTCGCGCTCACCGTCAAGGCGCACACGATGCGCCGGATGCTCCTGCGCACCAGGCCCGAGCTGCGCGCCCGCACGGCGCCGGCCGCCCCGAGCCCGACGACCACCCCTTGACCACAGGCGATCAACCAACGGAGAAGGTATGTACGTTCTTGGCATCTCCCGAGTGCACGACGCGGCCGCGGCCCTGGTCCGCGACGGCGAGATCATCGCCTTCGCGGAGGAGGAGCGGTTCACCCGGGTCAAGCACGACGGCCGCTTTCCCAGCCGGGCCGTCGAGTTCTGCCTGAACCAGGCCGGCATCACGCTGGCCGAGGTGGACCACGTCGCCTTCTACTGGCAGCGCTGGCGCGAGGCGGTGCACGCGGCGACGGTGTTCGCCCGGTACTTCCCCAAGACCCTCGCGGTGTTCCGCAACGAGCGCGACGGCGGCGAGAAGTCGGCCGGTTGGGTGGACACCTGGCGCCACGGCGGCGGCAGCGGCGGCGTCGACGACTTCCACATCGGCGGGGCGGTGCTGGCGCACATCAAGCGCACGTACACGATCGGCCGGGAGGTCAGGGACGCGGTCGGGTACACCGGCCCCACCAAGTTCAAGGTGCACCTGATCGACCACCACCGCTCGCACGCGGCCAGCGCGTTCTACGTCTCGCCGTTCGACTCGGCGGCGGTGCTGACCCTGGACGGCATCGGCAGCGACGGCACCAGCACGTGCCTGGCGGTCGGCGAGGGCAACAAGATCACCGACCTGAAGCGGATCAAGTACCCGCACTCGCTCGGCGCCATGTACGCCATCGTCACCGGCTACCTCGGCTTCTACCCGACCGTCGACGAGGGCAAGGTGATGGGCCTCGCCCCGCTGGGCAAGGACACCTACGTCGAGCAGTTCGACGACCTGGTGCAACTGGACAACGACGGCGGTTACGAGCTGGACCTGAGCTGGTTCACCCACCACACCAACGGCCGGCACATGGTGTCGCGGAAGTTCATCGACACGTTCGGCCCGCCGCGGCCGAGGACCAGGGTCACCGCGGAGAACCCGGTCCCGCAGCACTACATGGACATCGCCTACGCCCTGCAGGCGACGCTGGAGAAGGCCGGCCTGCACCTCGCCAAGTGGTTGCAGGCCAGGACCGGGATGACCAAGCTGGCCGTGGCCGGCGGGGTCGCACTGAACTCGGTGATGAACGGGCGGATCCTGCTGGAGACCCCGTTCGAGGAGTTCTTCGCCCAGCCGGCCTCGGCCGACGACGGCGCGTCGGTCGGGGCGGCGCTCGAGGTGACCGTGGGGCGGCACGGCCTGCCCCGGCCGACCGACGGCTTCACCTACACCGGCCCGGAGTTCACCGAGGCGCGGATGGAGAAGGCACTCGTCGACGCCGGGGTCGAGTACCGGCGGGTGGACGACATCGCCGCGCACACCGCCGCCGAGATCGCCGCCGGCAAGATCGTCGGCTGGGTGCAGGGCCGGATGGAGTGCGGTCCACGCGCGCTGGGCAACCGGTCGCTGCTGGCCGACCCCCGGGACCCGGAGTCCAAGACCCGGATGAACGAGAAGGTCAAGCACCGCGAGGCGTTCCGGCCGTTCGCGCCGTCGTGCCTCGCCGAGCGGGCCGGCGAGTACTTCGTCAGCGACTACCCGTCCCCGGTGATGCTGCTGGTGTTCGACGTGCTGGAACACCAGCGGGAGAAGGTTCCGGCGATCACCCACGTCGACGGAACTGCGCGGGTGCAGACGGTCAGCCGCACCGACAACCCGCTCTACCACGAGCTGATCTCCCGGTTCGACGAGCTGACCGGGGTGCCGATGCTGGTCAACACCTCGTTCAACGACAACAACGAGCCGATCGTGTGCACCCCGGAGGACGCGATCGCCTGCTACCTCAAGACCGATGTGGACGCTCTGGCACTCGGCCCGTTCTGGGTGCAGAAGCCGGGTGCCGAGCTGGAGGGGAACAAGTGACGGTGACCGACGAGGTGCGGCCGGAGGCCGGTCCGACCGGCGGCTGGATCGGCGCGCTGTACCGGCGGCGGGCCTGGCTGTGGCTGGTGCCCGCGGTGCCGGCCGTCGTGCTGGTCGCCCTGATCATGGTGATCCTGCCGCCGGAGCAGACGCAGGAGAACGTGGCCGACTGGGCGTTCACGCTCAGCCCGTTCGTGCTCGCCGTGGCGACCGTCGCGCTGCTGCCCCGCTGGCGGCCGGGGCCCGTGCTGCTGGTGCTGGCCGTGGTCGTCTACATGGGATACCTGGACACCGGGATGGTGTTGCGGATCCTCGACCTCGCCAACGCGCCGGACGCCGAGCAGCAGGCCCTGTTCGAGCACGTCTACCAGTTCGAGCTGTTCACCGCGACGTTCGTCGTGCTGTTCGCGCTCTACGCCTACCGGGTCGCCGGGGCGCGCACCGTCTCGGTGCTGAAGCTCGGCGTCGCGTCGATCCTTGTGGTGATCTCCGGGCTCAACGACCTCACCTTCTGGCTGACCAACGACTGGCCGGACGGGCGGCCGGAGGAGCTGCGCTGGGCCTCGCACATCATCGTCTTCGTCGGCGGGCCGCCCAGCGTCGCCACCGCCGTCGTGTTCATGGTGATCCACCTGGCGCTGGCCGGCGCGGTCATGGCCCTGCCGCTCGGCCGGATCGTCGACCGGGCGCTGGCGGGGCCGGGGGACTTACGGTGAGAACCATCGTGGTGCTCGGTGCGGCCGAGGGATCGCTGTCCACGTACCGGACCGCGGCCGAGATGGGCTACCGCACGATCGCGGTGGACTGGTCGGCGAGCGCACCGGGCGTCGAGCTGGCCGACGAGTACCTGCCGCTGAGCACTCGGAGCACCCCCGAGATCCTGGCCGCGCTGGGCGGGCGCACCGACCTCGCCGGGGTGCTGGCACCGACCAGCGACATCGCGCTGCCCACCCTGCGCGAGCTGACCGTCGCGCTCGGCCTTCCGGTCCAGCTGTCCGTGGCGGCCGTGCGAGCGTCGGTCGACAAGTGGGTCGTGCGCGGCATGCTGGACGAGCTGGGGGTGTCGTCCTACCGGTGGATCGAGGGGGACGACCCGGTCCAGCTCGCCAAGCAGGCGCGGGAGCTCGACTTCCCGGTCGTGGTCAAGCCTGCCGACGCGCAGAGCGGGCGCGGGGTCACCCGGTGCGCCACGCCGGAGGAGGTCGACGCCGCGGTGTGGGAGGCGCAGCGCCGCTCCTACGGCGGCCACCTCATGATCGAGGAGGAGGTCCTCGGCGTGCACTGCGGCTGCGAGTGCGTCGTGGACGGCGGGAAGGTGGTGTTCATGGCCATGACCCGGCGGTCACTGAGCCCGCCGCCGCTGACCATGACCACCGCGCACACCATGCCCGCCGGGCTGCCCGACGAGGTCGAGAACACCATACGGTCCATTGTGGACAAATTGTGCGCGCGGCTGGCCTACCGTCGCGGCCCGCTGAACCTGGACGTGGTGGTCACTCCCGACGGTGAGCCCTTCGTCATCGAGCTCGGCGTTCGCAACGGTGGCAACGGGTTGGACGACCTGGTCCGCCGCTGCTACGGCGTGGACCCGGTGCGGGCCGCGGTGCAGGCCGCGGTGGGCCGGCCGATCGAGCTCGCCCCGCACACGCCGCGGCCGGTGATGTGGCGGGCGCTGACCGCCGAGCTGGCAGGCGAGCTGGTCTCGATCTCCCGCGCGGAGCGGGCGGCGGCCATTCCGGAGGTGGTCGAGCTGGTGGTGGTGGCCGAGCCGGGGCAGCAGGTGCGGCCCTACCTGGACGTGTCGGACAAGCTGGGCTGGGTGCTGCTGCGCGCGGACACGATCCCGGCGCTGGACGCGGCAGCCGGCCGGGTGGCCGAGACGCTGCGGTTCGAGGTGGCACCCGCCGCCGAGCCCGACGCGGCGCGGGCCGTTCCGTTCACCAACCCGTAGGCCCCGGGGTTCCGGCAAGCTCGCCCGCCGAACCCGCGAGTCCAACGCCCAGAACCCGCGAGTCCAACGCTCCGGACCCGGGCGATGAGCCGTCAGGCGCGACCCAGCACCGGACGGGGGGCGGCGACCGTGTGCAGAACCCGGGTGCCGAACCCCAGCCGCTCCTTGACCTCCAGCAGGCCGCGGCCCGCGGTGAGCTCGCGCCGGCCGTGCTCGATCATGTACCGCGCCCGGCGCGCGTAGCAGTCGGCGGCGTCGGCCCGGTCCGGGGCGACGGCCCAGTGGTACACGTCGGCGCTGTCCGGGTGGTCGATCAGGGTGTTGAATGCGACCAGCATGCCGTCCGCGTCGTGGTAGGTGAGCGTGTCCACCTCCGGGCGCCGCACGAACCGGTCCAGGTAGGCGCTCGCGACCTGGCTCCTGGTGTCCAGCTGCACCAAGCCGCCGAACCGGCGCCGCTGACCGCCGGCCCAGGCCAGCGCGTCGTCGTGGGCCCGTTGCCGGTTGAGCAACGCGGCCAGCTCGGCGGCGTCGAGGTCGTCGCGCCCGGCGCCGGAACGCACCACCAGCGTCCGGTCCACCCCACCGGCCGGGCGGCCGGCGGCCGGATCGTCCACAGTGGACCACTCGTTGACCAGTACGGCGACCGGGTCGATCGTCCGGTGCGGGCGGCCCGGCCCGGTGATGGCGGGGACGAGCTCCTCGGTCATCGCCCGGTAGAGCACCCCGAGCAGGCCAAAACCCAGGTACCGCACCAGCTCCCGCTCGAACGCCCGGACCGCCGCGACCCTGGCCGGCAGGCCGAGCCTGGGGGCGAACACGCAGGCCGGGTGCCCGCTGAACAGCGGGACGAAGACCTCGGCCCATCTCGGCCGCGTGCTTCTGGTGTGCTTGCCGGGAGCGGTGGCGTAGTCCCCCAGCCGCCAGGTGCGGCACACAAGCGCGCACAACGCGCCCACCACGTCCGCGCCGTCCCGGACGACGGCCAGCAGGGGCGGGTTCCGCGCCATCCATGCCTCGAGGCGCAGCAGGTCGTAGTCCCAGAACGGGTGCAGCTGCCGGCGTTCGCGGAACTCGGCCCATCCGGCAGGTACCGGGTCCGAGCGCGGGTCGACGATCTGCACCGCGGGTGTCATCGGGACATCCTGCCGAGCATCGGCCGTGGCACGGCGACGGTGTGCAGCCCGCGGGTGCCGAACCCGAGGTCCGACTTGAGCTCCAGCAGCCCCCGGCCGTCGGTGAGCTCGGCCCTGCCCGCGGCCACCACATACCTGATCCCGCGCCAGTGGGCGTCGAAGTACAGGTGCTGGCGGCCGCCGTCGCGGACCGGCAGCGCCGCCCAGTGCTGCAGCGCGGGACTGTACTCGTTGTCCATCATGATGTGCAGCGCGAGCAGCCGGCCCGACGTGTCGTGGTAGGTCAGCGTGTGCACGTCGGAGCGGCTCAGGTAGGTCGCCAGGAAGCGGGCGGCGACCGGCGAGCGGTTGTCGATCAGCGGCCGGGAGAACTGCGCGCGGTGCCTGTTGATCAGCGCGCTCGCCTCCGTCCAGTTCAGATCGGTACGGCCGGGTCCGCCGCGTACCACCAGGTTCGGGTCGGCGGCCACGATCCGGCGCTGCCGGCGCAGGTTGGCCCGGCGCTTCTTGGGCAGCGAGGCCAGCCACTGCTCCTCGTCGGCGAAGGTGTTGTGCAGCACCGCGACCGGGTCCACCGCTCGCGTCAGCCGGCCCCTGCCGGTCAGCGCCGCGAGGTCGCCGTCGCCGAGCTGGCGATACAGCACCCCGACCGGACCGGGTCCCAGGTACCGCACCAGCTCCCGCTCGAACAGCGCGACCATCGCCCGGCGGTCGGGCGGCTCGACCTCGTCGGCGAAGACGACCCCGGGGTAGCCGCTGAGCCACGGCTGGACGACCTCGACCAGCCACGGCCGCAGCCGCCGGGTGCCCCCCGCCGGGGGCGGGGCGTAGCGCTGCCGCCGCCAGGAAAGGCAGGCCACCAGCGACATCCCGGCGACGATCCGGCCGTCGCGGCGGACGGTGGCCAGCAGCACCGGGTTGCGGGCCAGCCACGACTCCACCCGCATCAGGTCGAACGCCCACACCGGGTGCAGCCGTTGCCGCCGCACGAAATCCGCCCACCCGTCCGGTTCGGCGTCCGACCGCGGGTCCAGGATCGCGATCTCCGTCACGTCAGCAGCACCGGCGTCGCGTGCCGGGGGCACGGGCCGACCCGCCCGCGCACCCCGCCGCCGACCAGGACGTCGACCAGGCGCGGTGACCGCTGACGCAGCAAGGTGAACGCCAGGCCCGCGGCGGTCTCCCGGACGTGGACCCGGCGCCAGTCCACGTGCCAGCGGCCGCACTCGCCGAAGGAGCCGAGGAAACCGAGGGTCTGGTCGTGCAGCACCCCGAACGGCCCCGCGTCGAGCTGGTCGAGCTCACCGACCGGCAACCGGTCCAACGCGACCGCGTCCTCGGCCGGCAGTGTCTCGACGAGCCGCGCGAGATGCTTGTCCGACCCGACGGCCAGCACGGGCCCGCCCCGCCGCAGCCGGCTCGTCACGGCGGCGACGGCCGAGGACACCCCGTCCGAGCGCAGCCGGTCCGGATCGAGCACGCAGCCGCGCACTCCCCTCGGCAGGTCGGCAGGCGGGCGCGGGCCGGTCGTGTCCAGCACGACGACCAGTGCCTCGTCGCCGAGCGGTGGCAGCACGAAACCCAAGCCGCGCAGGCGATCCACCTCGGCCTCGCCGCCGCCGATCGGTACCAGGTCGGCCATCCGGCCGGCGATCTCGACCGAGGAGACCGCGCCACCGTCGAACCCGGCCCGGCCCGCCACCAGCACGGGATCGGTGCGTCCGTCCAACGCCCAGCGTTCGCGGTAGAGGGGGACGGTGGCGAAGGAGGAACGAACGACCCGGCGGTACGCGGCATGCCACCACGCAGCCACCCCGGGTCCCCACATGAGATGCGAGTCTGCCACAGGCGTGTGGCGCGAACAGGGGTTTCGCCGAGTGCGCCGCGCGCCGTGGCGGCGTCGTTCGGCGACCTCCCCGCGCGAGTGGACGGGTATGCACCGACCGGCCGTCAGGTCACCCGGGCAGCGTGTCCCCGGGAAAGCTCCTGGTCCCGTGGAACTCGCAGACGAACACCCCGGCCCGTACCCCGGGTCGTCCCGCATCACCGCGCGGGTCTCCTCGAGGTCGAGGTCGAAGATGCCGATGCCGCTGACATCCGCGTCCCCGACCGGGCCGACGATCGCCAGCCGACCGTCGGCGCGCAGTGCCATGTTGCGCCGGCCGCGCTCCCAGATGGTCGCGTCGACCCCGTCCGCCTGCCGGTTGGGGCCGGGCCGGAGGATGACGATGGTGTAGGGCTTGGCGACAGCGAGCAGGGCGTGCATCTGCTCGTCGGTGATGGTCTCCACGATCCGTCCGATCCTATTCGTTAGCGGTAGCTAACGTTAGTACTTGATGACGGAGTAGGCCAAGTCGGACCATGATCGAGCCGGCCGCTTCCGGGTTACGCCATGCGGACGGTTCCGGAGGCCGTTCAGCCCTTCCCGTTCCCAGTTCGTTGAGGAATATCCGAACTGTGCGTTTGAATGTGAAGGATGACCCGACGTTTCCGCGCCCGGTCGTCGATCTGTCCGTTGGTCCCAGCTGTCGTCGTCCTGCCGTGCGCGGCTCTCCAGAGGGCGGAGCTCCGCGCGCGCCCTGCAACCAAGGAGAACCGACATGAGACACCCGAGAACCGGATGGGCCGCAAGACTGGTCAGGCCCGCACTCGCGGCCGCGGCGGTCGTCGCGGTGAGCCTGAGCCTCAGCTCGCCGGCGAGCGCCGCCGAAGGTGAGATCCTCGGCGCCGGCGCCGAGGGCGCCATCGAGAACAGCTATCTCGTCGTCCTCGAGGACGGCGCGGCCGCCAAGCCGGCCGCGATCGCCCAGCGGTACGACGCGAAGGTCACGCACACGTTCCGCGCCGCGCTCAACGGGTACGCGGCGACGATGAGCGAGGCCGACGCCAAGCGCGCAGCGGCCGACCCGGCGGTCGCCTACGTCGAGCAGAACCGGGTCATCAGCGCGCTCGAGACCCAGCCCAACCCGCCGTCCTGGGGCCTGGACCGGGTCGACCAGCGGAAGCTTCCGCTGGACAACAGCTACACCTACCCGAACACCGCGCCGAACGTGACCGCGTACATCATCGACACCGGCATCCGGACCACGCACAGCGACTTCGGCGGCCGGGCGACGTGGGGCACGAACACGGCCGACTCCAACAACACCGACTGCAACGGGCACGGCACACACGTCGCCGGCACCGTCGCCGGCACCGCGCACGGCATCGCGAAGCAAGCCCACCTGGTCGCGGTCAAGGTGTTGAACTGCCAGGGTTCCGGCACGCTCGCCGGCGTCACCGCGGGCATCGACTGGGTCACCCAGAACGCGCAGAAGCCGGCCGTGGCGAACATGAGCCTCGGCGCGTCCGGCACCAACGCGTCGATGGAGAACGCCGTCCGCAACTCGATCAGCTCGGGCGTGACCTACGCGATCGCGTCCGGCAACTCCTCGTCCGACGCGTGCAACTTCACCCCGGCGCGCACACCGGAGGCGATCACGGTCAACTCGACCGACAGCAACGACGCGCGGTCCTCCTTCTCCAACTTCGGCTCCTGCAGCGACATCTTCGCCCCGGGCCGGGACATCACCTCGTCGTGGAACACCAGCGACACCGCCACGAACACGATCAGCGGCACCTCGATGGCGACCCCGCACGTCACCGGCGCCTCGGCCGTGTACCTGGGTTCGCACCCGTCGGCGACCCCGGCGGAGGTACAGACCGCGTTGAAGGACGGCGCGAGCATAGGCAAGGTCACCAACCCGGGCAGCGGCTCGCCGAACAACCTGCTGTTCGTCGGCGAGGGCGCCGACCCCGACCCCGGTGACCCGGGCGACCCCGGCGACCCGGAGCCGTGCGAGGGCACCACGGCGTGGAGTGCGACCACCTTCTACTTCTTCGGCGCCGAGGTGAGCTACAGCGGTCACCTGTGGATCCTGGCGACCTTCTACTCCTACGGCGAGGCACCGGGCACCGGGACCTCGTGGTTCGACATGGGTGCGTGCTGACCGACCCGTAGCCAGTGCCACGGCGGGCGCTGAACGCTCCGGCGTTCAGCGCCCGCATTGTCGCCGGCCCCCGCCGACCGAGGACTCGACGTATCGGGCGCGCGGCACGATGCTCTTGTGCCGTAGGGGGTTCGGATGGAGTTCCAGGTACTCGGTCCGGTCGGCCTGCGGGATGGCGTGTCGCCGGTCCCGCTGACCGGGTCGCTGCGGTCCACGCTGCTCGGCGTGCTGTTGGCCAGGGCCAATGCCGAGGTCTCCATGGACGTCCTCGCCGACACCCTGTGGGACGGACGTCCCGGAGCGCGCGCCACTCAGCGGCAGCACCAGCACGCGCACCGGCTGCGCCGCGTGCTCGACGACCCGGACCGGCTGACCTTCGTGCGCGGCAGCTACCGGCTGCGGGTGCTGCCCGGCGAGCTGGACGCCGAGCGGTTCGAGACGTTGCTCGACGCGCACACCGATGTCACCGCCCGGCGCCGGGTCGAGGTGCTGCGCACGGCGCTGGGCCTGCATGGGTGCCGCACTGGCTCACCTGATCGCTCATCCGGGTGACAACGATCAGCCGATAGGCGACCTCAACAGGTAGAGGCCAGGTTGGGACGAGCCCCGGGAAAGTAGCTGTCGCCCGGGGCTCGTCTCGTTTCGTGTGGTCAGCGGTTCAGGCGTCCGGCCTTGATCGCTGCCAGCATGGGAGTCAGGTCAACGCCGAGCGTTGGCCCGTTGGGGTTCTCGGAGTCGCGCACCGCGCCAGCGTTCGCCAACTCGACACAGTTGGATTGGGAGGAGTTGGCCCGGTTCTACGAGTGGCACCTGGAGCATCGGGTGGACGAGTTGGCCCATCAGGAGAGCTTGCGCTGGTTGGTCGAGTGCTGGACCGACAGCATGACCTATTCGCTGCGGCGCTAGGCGGCGTACGCGCGGGGTGACGAACCGGGGCCGGTGATCACGCAGTCACAGCGGCGCTCTGATCTGTTCGCGGACCGGTGGGCGCGTCTCGATGGGGCGGACGGTCGGCCGGGAGCGACGGCCATAGCGCGGGGCGTCAGCTTTCAGCTCGCGGGGGCGGGGGTGGCTCGGTGAGCTGGACACCCGGCGACGTGCGGAATGCCGTGTAGGCCATGGCGGACGCGGGCGCGACGGCTCCGCCGGGCTTTGCTGAGCGGGCAGCGGCAATGTCACCCACCACGCGGTGCCGCTGCCCGGTCCCGGTCCCGACGATGGATGTGATTGGCAACGAGAGGAGTGTGCGGCCATGTATGAGGTCATCGCGAGTCCCTTCCTGGATGACTCCCTTGTCCTGCGGCCAGGCAGCCAGCAGGCGGTGAAGATCGGCGCGCAGCGCTACCGGGAGCTGCTGGGCGCGGCGGCGGTCCCCGATGCGCCGTGCCCGCCGTGGCTGGTGGACGCGGCCCACGCACGGTGGGGCCTGGATCTCGGCGGGCGGCCGTTGGCGGGCACGGTGATGGTGCGTGAGCCGTCGCCCTACGGGTACGGACGAGCGTCCTACGAGCTGAACCTGGGGTGCAACTACGACTGCGAGCACTGCTACCTCGGGCTCAAGCAGTTCAAGGGCATGGCGTGGGACGACCGGGAGCGGGTGCTGCACATCATGCAGGATGCCGGCGTGCTGTGGGTGCAGCTCACCGGGGGTGAGCCGACGATTGACCCGCTGTTCAACGAGGTCTACATGCTGGCGTGGGACCTCGGCATGATGATCACGGTCCTGTCGAACGGGTCGCGTCTGCACAACCCGCGCATTCTGGAAGTGCTGGTCGCGCCGCCCGTACCGGATCACGTTGAGCGTGTACGGCGCGACGGAGGAGTCCTACGACGGGCTGACTCGGCGCCGGGGTGCGTTCCGGCTGTTCACCAAGGGCCTGGACGCGGCGCATGAGGCGGGGCTACCGATCAACCTGAGCCTCGTGGTGACCCAGCACAACGAACACGAGGTTGACGAGATGCGGGCGTTGGCCGACCGCTACGGCCTGCCGTTCAACGAGTACAGCAACATCTCGCCGACCATCCACAGTGGCGCGGAGACCCTGCCGTCGCAGTCGGCGAAGTTCCTCCGTGAGCGCAAGCCGTTCACCGGGTGCGGTGCGGGACACACGCATTTCCATGTCGACCCGCACGGCATGGCGAGCATCTGCAAGGTGGGCCGTGACCCGAACGTGCCGCTGCCCATCGAGGGGATCGAGGGCTTGCGCCGTCTCGGCGGGATCGCTGACTCGCTGATGGGGCGGACCGGTGGGTGCTCGGGGTGCACCTTGTCCGGGTCGTGCTTCACATGCCGCCCGCTGGCCAAGCTCTACCAGGAAGCCAATTCACCCCTGGACCGCTACTGCCAGCACGGGAGGAGGTGAAGCAACTGTGTCCGCTGTGATGATCGAGTTGACGGCCCCGCCCGCGCCGGTCGACGACGCCGCCATTGTGCTCGTCGACGATGTCGAGGAGCTGAGCGCGTTCAATCGGTGCTCGTGCGCGGTCGGTGACGACCAGCCTTACTGATCGGTGATGTTCAACGGGGACCGGGCGTGCCGCACGCCCGGTCCCCGTCCACGTCGGTAGCCTGCCCGCGACCGGTTGCCCCGCACCCCGAGGACGACATGAATACCCGCATCGAGTGGGCCACGCTGCCCGAGGTCACCCGCACCGCTATCGAGCGAGGACCGGACCGGACCAATCCGCGCGGTACGGGCCGTGTCAGGGGGTCGGAACTCGCCGCTGGCGGCTGTGGTGGACGCGGAGGCCGGGCGGGTGTTCGTCAAGGGCATCCGCGGTGACCATCGCACGGTGATCACCCAGGACCGGGAAGCCGAGCTTGGGCCGCACGTGCGGCCGGTGGCCCCGGCGGTGCTGTGGCACCTGCCGGACGCCGGGGGGTGGAACGTGCTCGGGTTCGAGTACGTCGAGGGCCGTCACGCCGACTACGCCCCCGGTTCGCCGGACTTGCCCGCCGTGGTGGACGTGATGGCGAGGATCGGCCAGATCCACTGCCCCGACACGGCGCCCGTCCGGGATGCGCGCCGGTCGTTCGCGTCCTACGTGGACGGACCGGCGGAGCTGCTCGGCGGAGACACCCTGCTGCACACCGACTACAACCCGGAGAACGTGCTCATCACCGCGAACGGCGGGGCGCGGTTGATCGACTGGGCGTGGCCCGGACGGGGCGCGGCGTGGATCGACCCGTGCGTGCTGGTCGTGCGGTTGATCGCGGCCGGGCACGCGCCTGAGCACGCCGAGGGGTGCGTTGGGGGCGTGCCCGCGTGGCAGACCGCCTCGGCCGAGGGGATCGACGTGTTCGCGGCGGCCAGCGTCCGGCTGTGGGCCGAAATCGCCGAGAACGATCCGCAGCCGTGGAAACGGGACATGGCGAAAGCCGCGCAGCAGTGGCGCGACTTCCGCATCCAGCTACGGGCGGGGTAGCTCTACCGCCACGTCCTGGCCGTGGCCGGCGTCCTGGAGGTGGATGGAGGTCGTGAACCAGCCGCCTCCGTGGTCGATCTGGATGATGTTGCCGGCCCCTGGCGGGTCCTCATAGGACAGCGTGACCGTCCCGTCCGCGGCCGCCACGGCCGGATTGCCCTCCGTATCGTCGAACGGGTTCCGGTACATGTCCAGCGCGGGTGCGTGGTCGGACGCCGACCCGTAGCCCATGTACATCTTGTCGTCGCAGGGGAACGGCAGCTGGAACGGTGGCCGCTCCGGCTCCGCGGACGCCGGCCCGGCCGACACCGTCACCACGCCGGCAGCGACCGCGACCGCCCCCAACACCCGGAAAACAGTACGAATACTCATCGAGCTCATTTCCTCTCCGAGAACCTCGATCATCATCGGGGCGGCACGCTATGGCCCGGCGCTTCCCTCCGGCTTTGCTCCCGCTTTCATGCCGGCCCCGCCGCCGAGACGCCCCAGCGGTTCCGGCCAACCCGCGAGTCCAACCCCCAGGCCCCGCGAGTCCAACACCCAGGACATGCGAGTCCCACATTCGGAACCCGCGGATCGCGGGTCGCGAGTGTTGGACTCGCGGGTCGCGAACGTTGGACTCGCGGGGTGTCCTGTGTGGACCTCGACACCGGCAGGGTCGTCGACCGGTTCCTGACCAAGGCCGGCAGGTCGCTCGGATACCGCGAGCCGGAGGGCATGGCGATCAGCTGACGGTTCGTCGCGGTTCGAGGGTGATCAGGCACAGCTCCGGCTCGACGAACGGGAGCAGCCTGGCGTGGGTGCCGCCGGGCTCGACGAGCTGCTCGACGAGGCCGCGATGCACCGAGCAGACGACCTGCGGATGCTCCCTGGCGGCGTCCCGGAACGGGCATGCGCGCAGCCGGATGTCCTCGCCGTCGGGCTCAGGGTCGAAGCCGAGCCGGTCCAGCACGCCGACCAGCGTGCCGCGCCGATCGCCCGGGTCGGCCTGCTCGGGAACGAGCGCGTTCGCCCAGTTCCGGCCCGCGTCGACGGACCTGGCCTGCCCGTTGTCGTCGTCACGGCTGGCCAGGACACCGGCGAGCGCCTCGATGAGCTGCTCGCGGGAGTCCTCGTCGCGGGCGACGGCCTGGACGGCGGTGTAGAGCAGCCTTGGCCGCCCGCGCCGCTTCTCCCCGGCCTGCTCGCGCCGGACCAGGCCCGCTTCCTCGAGCTGCTCGAGGTGGAACCGGACCGTCGTGACGTGCAGGCCCAGCTCGGTGGCGAGCGCCTGCGCGTCCATGGGGGCGGGCGAGCGGGTGAGCGTGTCGAGAACCCGCCGCCGGGTGCGCGACGCGAGGGCGGCGTGATAGCTCTCGTCCGCGGGCTCACGCCTCCCCGGGCTAAGGCGCATCGACCGTCTCCTCCCCGTTCCAGGTCCGGTGTGGCCGCAAAGTCTCGAACTCGCTGCCCGACCGTCCTCGCACCCGCCGGAGGATGGAGCCGGCGATGCGTCTGGCTTGGACCTTCGCGAGCTCGGCCTTCTCGCCGGCGAAGTGCTCGTCGATGTTGGCCACCCACAGGGCGAGCCACCGGTCGAAGTGCTCCTGCCGCAAGGGGTACAGGGCGTTCAGGATGAGATGCACCTGGAGGGCGTTGCGGCGGTAGAGGCCTGCTCGGAACAGCACGGTCTCCCAGAAGTCGCACATGATCGGCAGGTGGCGGTCGAGGTCCATCTCGGCCACGTCGGTGAAGATCGGGCCGATCAGCGGGTCTGCGAACGCCCGGCGGTAGAACTCGCCGACCATGTCCTCGATGTCGGACCGGTCCTGCAGGTCTCGGCTCATGCCGCCAGTGTAGCTAATAAAAAGGATAGTGTTACGGTTAAATCGAGGAACGACTACGGAGGTTGGCATGGCCGAGGGAACCCACACACTGGTCGCCGGTGACGCCGAGAAGCTGGTGCGCGCGCTGCCGGTCGAGACCGGGGCGGTCCGGTCCCGGCGGATCTTCAAGGGCGCCGGGGCGAGCGTGGCCCGGCTCTCGCTCGACGCGGGTCAGGTCATGAAGGAGCACGTCGCCACGGCGCCGATCCTCGTGCAGGTACTCGCGGGCCGAGCTGCCCTCGACATCGGCGGCGAACGCGTCGAGCTGCCGGCGGGCGCGCTCATCCACCTCGACGCGAACGTTCCGCACTCGGTGGAGGCCCTGTCCGAGGCCCACCTGCTGTTGACCCGGTTCGAGCGAGCGCCAGCCGTGCCGGCGCCCGGGTCGGCGCCCGTGGTGCTCGCCTCGAGCGGCGCCGACTCCGGTGCCGTCGAACGGATCACCGCGAGGCACGCGGAACTGTCCGGGGCCCTCGCCGGGCTCACGGCACGGCTCCTCGAGACCGCGACGAGCGGGGACGAGCGGCGGCTGGGGCTCGCGCGTGCCGCGCTGCTGGACTGGTGTCGCGGGCCGTTGAGCCAGCATCTCGACGCCGAACGGACCGTGTTCGGCCCGGCGCTCCGCCCGATCGACGGTGACCTCGCCGACCGCCTCACCCGTGAACGCGAGAGCGTCGACACCGTGCTCGCCCGGCTCGCCGAGCCGGGCGAACCGACCGAGGCAGCCACCGCGGCGGTGGCACTTCGCGTGCGGGTCGCCCATCACCTGCGCGTCGTGGAGGACAGCGCCCTCCCCGTCCTCGCCGCGACCACCAGGCTCTCGCTCGCCTCGCTGCTCGCCGATGTCGAGACCCTGCTGGACGGCCGCACCGGCGTGGCCGCGGACGCGGCGACGTGTGCGTGCGGAGTGGTCGACGACCCGGAGCTCCCCGAGCTCGACGTGCGCACCGTTCCGCACGCGATCCGCCACGCGACCGTCTTCGGCGCACTCGACGCGGTCACCGCCGGGCAGGGACTCATCCTGGTCGCCCCGCACGATCCGCTCCCGCTGCTGGCCCAGATCGAACAACGCGCGCCCGGCCGTTTCTCCGTCAGCTACCTCGAACGCGGCCCCGAGGCGTGGCGACTCCAGCTCGTCCCCTCGCAGGTCGGGTGAGCGGATCCGCGGCGCACGTCGGCTACGGAACCGGGGTCGCCTTCATCGTGCTCGGCGGGCTGGTCGCGGCGGTCACCGGACCGCTGCAGCTCGATCGCGGGTCCTGGCTGGCCGCGTACCTCGTGCTCGTCTGCGGCGTCGCCCAATGCGCGCTGAGCGACCGGCAACGCCTCCTCACCGGTCGGCCGATCCCGCCGCGGCGGTCGTGGACGGGGTTCGCCTGCTGGAACGGCGGCAACACCCTCGTCATGGCCGGATCACTCACGACGGCGCCGCTCGTCACCGATCTCGGCGGCATCGCCCTCGGGTGCGCGCTCGCCTTCGCCCTGGCCGACACCCGCGGCGCGCGGCGGCGGGTCCACGCGGTCGTCTTCCGGACGGTCTGCCTCGTGCTGCTCGTGAGCATCCCGATCGGACTCACGCTCACCCACCTCCGCACCGTCCCGCCCGGCTGACACGTCGTCGAGGCACACGTCTCAACGGCGTCTCTGAACCCTTTCGGAGGCGTCGTCGTACACGACGGCATCAGCACGACATCGGCACGAGATCGGCAGAGCCTGACCGGATGACCACGGTCGGACCGGGACGGGGTATCCGGGTGACCCGAGACGAGGAGTTGATGACCGAGCTGCATGCGGCACACTTCCGCGTGCTGCTCGGCTTCGTGCTCCGCTACGTCGACGACATGCAACGCGCCGAGGACGTGGTGCAGGAGACGATGATGCGGACCTGGCGCAACATCGACCGCCTCGCGGCTCGGCCGGAGAAAGTCAGGTCCTACCTGTTCACCGTCGCGCGGAACATCATCACCGACCAGTGGCGGTCGGACAACCGCCGCCCTCGGCTGGTGGCCGACGAGGCCGCGCTCGCCACGGTGCCGGTCGCCGACCAGGTGGACGCGGCGATCGACGGCTGGATCGTGGACAGCGCGTTGGAGCGGCTGACCGATGCCCACCGGGCCGTCGTGGAAGCGCTGTACTACCAGGGACACACGGTCGTCGAGACCGCGCGCCGGCTGGGTGTGCCGGAGGGCACGGTCAAGTCCCGTGCCTTCAACGCGGTACGCACGTTGCGGGCGGTGTTCGAAGAGATGGGGGTCCTGCGGTGAGCACGACCGACGACACCGGCAACGGTGGATCCGGCGCCCGGCACGACCAGGTCCGCGACCTGCTCGGCGCGTACCTGCTGGGCGGGCTGTCGCCGCAGGACACCCGGTTGATGGACAGCCACCTGGCCGAGTGTGACGAATGCCTCGCGGAGCTGACCGCGCACACGCCCGTGGCGGAGCTGTTGCGACACAAGGCCCCGCCGTCCGCGGCGGCCGAACCGCAGGGGCGGCTCGAGCAGCTGCTGGCGCAGGTGCGCACGGAACGGCGGGCACGGTGGACGAGGCGTGGCGCCGGCGTGCTGGCGGCGGCCGCGAGCGTGACCCTGCTGGCCGGTATCGGCGTGGGCATCCTGATCGGCGGGAACGCAGACGCTGGTGACGGTGGTGACATGTCGGTCGCGTTCAGCCCGGCAGCGGCCGGCGTCGAGACGGTGGGCGACGCGACCTTCAGGCAGAAGCCGTGGGGCACGGAGGTGTCGGTCTCGCTGAGCGAGATGCCGGCCGACGGACCGTTCACCTTGCGGGTCTACGGCGTTCGCGGCCATGTCGAGCAGGCCGCGACCTGGGGACCGACGCCCAACGACACCGTGCGGGTCACCGGCGCCGTCTCGATGCCCATCGCCATGGTCGACTCGGTGACGGTCACGGACCGCCACGGAAACGCCATCACCACCGCCGACCTGCCCGGCTGACCGACGCCAGGGCCGCCCCTGTTGGGACCACAAAGGACGGACGCCGGCTCGCCACGCGGGAGGTAGGCGTCCTAGTGTCGCGTGACCCTGAAACCTTTACGCCGCTGCGGCCAACGCGGCCCCTGGCCGCGTTGGAGAAAACCCAAGTACACCCAGTACGAGCGACTTTCCTCCGCCTTGCCGGGAACCACGTTGATCCACAGCGGACGCAAAGGAACAGGATCACGCGACACTAGCGAACCAGGACGCGACTCACGTCGTACACCCCGGTGCACAGCGTCCGATGCTCGTCGTCCATCGAAGGATCCGGGAGACACCCATCGTGAAGTACCGTCGAATCGCCGCCACCGCCCTTGCCGGCGCGGCCGCACTGACCTCATTCGCCGCCACCGGGAGCGCGGCCGCCACCGGGGCACATCACCCGAACCCGGCTCCCGCCCACCACCACCGGCCCGCGCCGGCGTTCGTTCAGGTCCTTTCGCCGCGCCCCGGCGACCGAACAGGCGTCGCCGGCACCAACTGGGTCGTGGACTTCAACGCGGTCTTCCCCACCGGCACATCGGGCTACACCACCGCACAGCTCACCGGCCCGGGCGCGCACGCCGATGCCGCTCCGCTGCCCGGTTCCTTCGGCCCCGGCCGGGACGAGCACCTCCCCGGCGTGGTCGTTCTCGCCTCGACGACGACCGCGTTCTCCGGCGCCGGCACCAACCTGGCCAACCTCTTCAACATCACCGCGCTGACCGACACGAGCCGACGCACCACGACGGTGCAGGACACCTGGATCGTCGGCGCGCCACTCTTCGGCACCGACGTGGCCAGCACCCTCACGATCGCCGTGGTCGCCGACCTCGACCACAACGGCGTCTACGACGACGCGCCCGCGACGGTGCCCGACGCCGGCAACGACAACCGCGTGGACGCGGCGGACCTGCGCCAGCTCGGCGTGGCCAGCAACATCGCCACCATCCGGTTCCACATCAACGGCGACGTCACGCCATGACCCGGCATCGGGCCCGGTGATGGTTCACCCGGATCAGGACGCCGGGGGCGCGGTGGAGCCGCGGGTGACCAGCACGGGCGCCGGGTCGCGCACGACCACGTGCCTGGGTTCGTTGCCCTCCAGGCGTTCCATCAGCAGGGTCACCGCGGCGGCGCCGAGCTCGCGCAGCGGCATGGCCACGGCCGTGAGCGCCGGCGTCAGGTGGGCCGCGTAGAGCACGTCGTGGAAGGCGACGACCGACAGCCGGCCCGGCACGTCCAGGCCGGCCTCGCGGGCGGCGGTCAGCGCACCGATCGCGGCCAGCACGTTGCCGACCACCACCGCGGTCGGCAGCGGACGCCGGGACAGCAGGCTCCGCATGCCGGCCAGGCCCGACTCGACCGTGTGCCCGCCGGCGACCAGCCAGGACGGGTTCGGCGTCAGGCCGGCGCGGGCCAGGGCGTCCCGCCAGCCGCGAACCCGGTTGCCGGACCGCTGGGTGCCACCGATCTTGAGGTGCGCGATGCGGGTGTGACCGAGGTCCAGCAGGTGCTGGGTGGCCATGCGCGAACCGGCCAGGTCGTCGAGCGCGACGCTCGCCAGCGTGGTCGACCGGTCGTTGAGCAGCACCGTGGGAATCCGCGCGCTCGCGGTTCCGATGATCGTGCGGTCGGAGGCGGTGCCGGCGCGCTGCAGCAGCAGGCCGTCGATCGCGCCGCCGTAAACGACCCGGTGGAAGGTGTCGTCGCCACGGGCGAGGCCGTCGATGTCGGCGAGCAGCAGCACGAAACCGGCGTCCGCCGCGGCCTTCTGCGCGCCCAGGATGATCTCGCCGTACAGCGGGTTGGCCATGTCGTGCACGGCGAGGCCGAGCGCGCCCGCCCTGCTGTGCCGCAACGCCCGCGCCGCGTGGCTCGGCGTGTAGTCGAGCTCGCGGGCCGCGGCGAGCACCCGGTCCCGGGTCTCGGCACGGATCTGGAGCTTGGGATCCGCGTTGAGCACGCGGGAGACCACCGCCGGCGTTACCCCCGCCTGCCGTGCGACATCGGTGATGCTGACCCTCAACCCGCCCCCTGCCTTCGTCCTCGAAATTCCCTTGAACTAAGGAATCTCGAGCTGGTCGATGAGCGTTACGTGCCAGCGTCCCAGGTTGCTCGTGAACAGCTCGGTGCCGCGGAACGCGAGGTTCGTCGGGTGGCACAGCAGGTGCGCGGTCGGGTCGGCGAGCACGGTCTCGACCGAACCGCCGGCCAGGTCGACGCGCAACACCTGGCTCGGCTCGTAACACCCCACGTAGAGCCGGCCGTCCGGGCCGAACGCGATGCCGTCGGGCACGGTGCCCGGCAGCGACACCACCGGCTCCGGCGACCCGGCCGCACCGTCCGGCCCGATCGGGATCCGGCTCACCCCAGGCAGGAACGACTCGACGACGTACACCGCCGAGCCGTCCGGCGCGAGCGCGAGGCCGTTGGCGAAGTTCAGCGGCGCGGCACTCCACAACCCGCCGGAACCGTCCGGCGCGAACCGGTAGACCCCACCGCCCGGCTCGCCCTGCTGGTTGCTGTCCGACACGTACACCGTGCCGTCCGCCGCCACGGCGGCGAAGTTGGGCGTGACGAACGGTCGCGCGCCGCCGTCGGTGAACTTCGCCACCCCACCGCTCGCGGTGTCCACAGTGAACACCGCGCGGTGCGCGAGATCGCACGCGTACAGTCGGCCGGCCGGTCCGAAGGCGATGCCGAGCACGAAGCCGTCGGTGCTCGCCACCTCGTCGAGCCGGGTGCCGTCGGCCGAGATCCGGAATATCTGCCCGTGCTCGCCGCCGCACCACACGCTGCCGTCCGGATGCACCGCGACGCACTCGGGGTGGTCGAGCTGCGGGCGGGTCAGCGTGCCGTCGTGGAAGACTCGACCTCGCGCCATTGCTCGCCGCCCTCCTCCGCCCCCTCGGCCGGCGGCTCCTCGCGGAACCGCTGGTTGCGCCTGCGCTTACGGTACTCGTCGATCGCGACCGCCAGGATGATCACGGTGCCGCGCACGACCTCCTGCCAGAACGTGTTGACGTCCAGCAGTACCAGCCCGTTGTTGAGCACGCCGAGGATCAGCACGCCGAGCACGGTGCCGGACACCGTGCCCTCGCCGCCGGACAGGCGGGTGCCGCCGAGGATCACCGCGGCGATCACGTTCAGCTCGAAGCCGATCCCGATGGTGGGCTGGAAGGAGTTCAGCCGCCCCGCGGTGATCAGCCCGGCCAGCGCCGCGGCCAGCGCGACGATGACGAACGCGATGACGTAGATGCGCCGCACCGGCAGGCCCGCGGACCGTGCGGCCTCCGGGTTGCCGCCCGCCGCGTACAGGTAGCGGCCGAACACGGTGCGGTTGAGCAGGAAGTAGGTGAGCAGGACGACACCGAGCGCGATCAGCACGGGGATCGGGATCGGCCCGACGTACCCCACGCCGATCTCCTTGAAGGACGCCCCCTCGGTCTGCACGGCCCGGGCATTCGTTGTCAGGTAACCGATTCCCCGCAGCACGGCCATCATGCCGAGGGTGGTGATGATCGCGTTGATGCCGAGCCGCGTCACCAGCAGGCCGTTCACGAAGCCGACCACCACGCCGACCCCGAGCCCGGCGAGCACCGTGACCGCCACGCTGCCGGTGGCGTTGTAGACGGTCACCGAGGCGACGCCGACCACCGCGAGCAGCGAGCCGATCGACAGGTCCACCTGGCCGGCGACCATCGCCACCGTCATGCCGAGCGCCGCGATCAGCTCGATCGACGAGGCACGCAACACCTTGGTGATGTTGTCGGTGGTGAAGAAGATCCCGTTGGTGGCGATCGTCAGGTAGACACAGATGACGAGCAACGCCAGCAACAACGGCACCTGCTCGTACCTGGCGGCGGCACGCGCCAGGTGGTTGATCCGGGTCCTCATCTACCCATCTCCCAGTGCGTGTCCGATTGCCGAGGTCATCAGCTTCTCCTGGGTCGCTTCGGCATGGTCGTACTCGTCGACGAGCACGCCGTCCCGCAGCACGTGGATCCGGTCGCAGAGCGACAGCAGCTCCGGCATCTCCGAGGACATCACCACCACCGCCACGCCACGCTCGGCGATCGTCGCGACGAGACGGTAGATCTCGCTCTTGGAGTTCACGTCGACGCCCCGGGTCGGCTCGTCGAGGATGAGCACCTTCAGGTCCTCCTTGATGAGCCACCGCGCCAGGGTGACCTTCTGCTGGTTCCCGCCGGAGAGCGCGGCGACCTGCTGCTCGGCCGACCGGGCCTTGATCCGCAGCCGCTCGATGACGTCACGGGCCACCCCGCGTTCCTTCGCCCGGTTGACCTGGCCGCCCCGGGACAGCCCGCGCAGGACCGTGAGCGTGATGTTGTCCCGGATGGTGGAGACCAGGATCAGGCCGTGTTCCTTGCGGTCCTCCGGCACGTAGCCGATGCCGCGCACGGCCGCCTTGGCCGAGGAGTTGCGCGGCACCGGGCGACCGGCGAGGAGCACCGCACCGGTCGCCCGGTCGAGCCCGAACAGCGCCCTCGCGAGCTCGGTGCGGCCGGAGCCCATCAGCCCGGAGAAGCCGACCACCTCCCCCGCTCGGACGGAGAACGTGATGTCGCGGACCATCGCCGAGGTGAGGCCGCGCACCTCGAGCAACGCGGGCGAGTCCGCCACGGTGCGCTCGATGCGGGGGAACAAGCTGTCCAGGCGGCGGCCCACCATCAACCGGACGAGCTCCTCCCTGGTGACCTCGCCGGTGCGCACCTCGCCGACCTTGCGGCCGTCGCGGAGCACGGTGATCCGGTCGCAGATCCGGAACAGCTCGTCGAGCTTGTGCGACACGTAGACGATCCCGACGCCCTGCTCGGTGAGCCGGCCGATGAGCGAGAAGAGCGTCTCGATCTCCGCGTAGCTCAACGCCGAGGTCGGCTCGTCCATCGCGATCACCTTGGCGTCCATGGACAGCGCCTTGGCGATCTCCACGAGCTGGCGCTGCGCGACGGAAAGGAAGCCGAGCCGAGCCGTCGGCTCGATGGCCAGCCCGACGACGTGCAGCAGCCGGACCGTCTCCCGGTGCAGGGTGGACCGGTCGACGGTGCCGTAGCGGGTCCTCGGCAGCCGGCCGAAGAACACGTTCTCCGCGACCGACAGGCTCTCCACCTGGCTCAGCTCCTGGAACACCACGCTGACCCCGCCGGCGTGTGCGGCCCGCGGGCTGCCCGGCTCCACCGGCTCGCCGTCGACCAGGTACTCGCCGTCGTCCTGCGCGTGCACCCCGGCCATGATCTTGATCAGCGTGGACTTGCCCGCGCCGTTCTCGCCGAGCAGCGCGTGCACCTCGCCGGGGCGCACCTCGAAGTCCACGTCGTCCAGCGCGTGCACCCCGGGGAACCGCTTGGCGATGTGGTGCATCGTGAGGACGGGCGCCAGCCCGCCTCCCCGGGAATTATCCCTTGTAGTCACGTTGGTTGATACCGTTCAGTTCGGTGCGTACTTGTGGCTGGCTTGCGTCCCGTTCCCCTTGGGCGCGGTTGGGAAACACGCGACTCAAGCAGACCCCGCGCGCAGTCACTTCTGCTGCTCCAGCAAGGCCTCCACGGCGTCGTAGTCGATCTTCCAGTCGTCGCCGTCCTTGGTGTAGTAGTCGGACAGGTTGTCGGCGGTGAGCACGGTGGCCGGGGTGACCGTGCGCTCCGGGACGTCCTTGCCCTCGTTGACCGCCTTCGCCTGCTCGATTAGGGTGCGGCCGACGAACTCCGGGAACATGCCCAGGCCGGCCTTGTACGGCCCGCCGGAGGACAGCGCGGACTTGCCGGCCCGACCCTCCACACCGAACCCGAGCGTCGTCAGCTTGCTGATGTCCAGCCCGGCCTCCTGGTAGGCCTGGGTGCCGCCGAGCGCGGAGTCGTCGTTGATGCCGAAGATCATGTTGACGTCGGGATGCGCGGTGATGGCGTCCGCGGAGACGTCGAGCGCCTGGTCCTTCAGGCCACCGCCGTTGACCTCCTGCACGATCTCGTAGTCGGCGCCGCTGGCCTCGAGGCCCTGCTTGAAGCCCTCGACCCGGTCCCGGGTGTCCACCTGGGTCGGCAACCCGACGATCAGCACCTTCGCCTTGGTGCGCATGGTGTTCGTGATGTGGTCGCCCGCCCACTGCCCGAGCAGCTTGGCCGCCTCCAGGTTGTGGATGCCGACCGCGGTCTTCGCCCCGGGCACCGTGTTCGACTCGGTGACGACCGGCACGTCCGCCTCCTCGGCCTGGCTCATCACGCTCGACAGGCCGTCCGGGTCGACCGGGGAGAGCATCAGCACGTCGACGCCCTGGGTCAGCATGTTCTCGCACTGGGTGATCTGTTTGGGCAGATCGACGTTGGCGTCCGCCCACTCGAAGTCGAAGCCCTGCTGCTTCGCGCCGTCGTCGGCGCCCTTGATCACGTTCTGGTACCACTCGTGGGAACCGAAGTTCACCACGTAGCCGACCTTGACCGTGCCGTCGTCGCCGGCGTTGGCGCATCCGGTCACCGACACGACCGCCAGCGCCAGCACAGCCGGGAGCACTCTGGTCATCCGCATGTGGACCTCCTTGTCCGTCCGCTCGGGTTATTAAAACGGTTTACTGAACTCGTGGCAACAGGCCGGGGTCGGCCCAGGACTGGTTCGGCACCAGCGGGAACCAACCGGGCCGGGTCGGGTCGCGGTCGTAGGGGTAGTCGCCGAGCTCGCGGTACAGCTCGGCGTAGCGCGCGAGCTTGTCCCGGTCCAGCTCCACACCGAGCCCCGGACCGTCCGGCACCCTGATCCGGCCGTCGGCGTAGGAGAGCTTGCCGCCGGTGAGCACGTCGTCGGCCAGGTGGTGGTAGTGGGCGTCGGCGGCCAGCGTCAGGTTGGGCAGCACCGCGCCGAGGTGCAGCATCGTGGCGAGCTGCACGCCGAGCTCGCCGGAGGAGTGCACGGCGACGCCCAGCTGGAACGTCTCGCACACCCCGGCCGCCTTGACGCACGCGCGGATGCCGCCCCAGAACGTCGTGTCCAGCAGCACGACGTCCACCGCCGGGTCCCGCACGTTGGTCGCGAGCTGCTCGAAGTTGACCACGACGGTGTTGGTGGCGAGCGGCACCCGGACCGCGGCCCGGACCTGCCGCATGCCGTGCAGCCCCCACGTCGGGTCCTCGAGGTAGTCGTTGTCCAGGTCCTCGATGGCGCGACCGAACCGGATCGCGTCGTGCACCGACAGCGCGGCGTTCGGGTCGTAGCGCAGCCGGTCTCCGGGCAGCGCCTCGGCCAGTGCCCGGTAGCAGCGCAGCTCGTAGTCCGGCGGGAACACCCCGCCCTTGAGCTTGTGACTGCGGAAACCGTGCCGTTCCTTGAGGTCGAGCGCGTGCTCGACGAGCTGGGAGACCGTGCGGACCTCGCCGTCGCCGGACGTCGCGTCGGGATGGCGGAAGAACAGGTAGCTCGCGAACTCGACCTCGTCGCGGACCTGACCGCCGAGCAGCGTGTGCACCGGGCAGCCCAGCGCCTTGCCGACGATGTCCAGGCACGCGAACTCGATCGCGGCGAGCAGCTGGGTCCTGTTGTTGTACAACGAGGACGTCGGGTTGGCCAGCTTGAACCGCAGCTCCTCCACCCGGAACGGGTCGTGACCGGCGAGGTAGGGCTTCAGCCCGGCGAACGCGGCCTCGGCGCTCTGTCCCCCGCCACCCATCTCACCGAGCCCGACGATGCCCTCGTCGGTCTCGACCTCCACGATCGTGCGGACGAACCTGCCCCAGTGCGCGCCGTTGGCGTGCCGAAGCGGCGCCTCGAGCGGCACGGTGACCGTGGTGGCCCGCAGGTCGACGATCTTCATCGGACCCCCATGAGCTCGCCGTCCGGCTCACCGTCGGCGAAGTAGTCGGGATTGGCCTCGCGCAGCCGGCCGAGGTGGCTGTGGATGAGCCGCAGGTGGCGTGCGAGCACCTTGTCCGCCGCGCGGATGTCCTGGCACAGCACGTGTTCCACGATCTCGGTGTGCTGGGCGATGAGGTCGGCGAGCACCCGCGGGCCGGGCAGGCTGAGCCGGCGGACCCGGTCCATGTGCGCCTTGGCCGACTGCACCACCGGCCACGCGCGCGGATGGCCGGCGATCTCCAGGAGAGCGCGGTGCAGCTCCTCGTCGCAGGCGAACCAGGTCTGCAGGTCGCCGTCGGCCGCGGCCTGCCGCTGCTCGTCGAGCAAACCGCGCAGCCGCACCGCGTCCGCCCCGGTGACGCGACCGGCGACCGACGGCAGGGACGCCCGCTCCAGCGTCTCCCGGATGAACTGCGCCTCCTCGACGCCGCGCACGCTGATGCGCGAGACGAACGTGCCGCGCTGGGGCACGACATCGACGAGGCCCTCGTCGGTGAGCTGGATGAGAGCCTCGCGGACCGGGGTCCTGCTCACCCCGTAGTGCCCGGCCAGCTCGTTCTCCGACAGCGCCTGGCCGGGCAGCAGCGTGACCGACACGATCGACTCGCGGATCAGCCCGTAGACCTGCGCCCGCACGGTCGAGCCGCGACCCGCGCCGTTCGACCCGCGCCGGTACATCGCCATCAGCCCGCCTCCGTTCCGAGACGGGTTGAACACTAGTATGCTAGTGCGCAAGATACAACTACCGGAACCGCCGGATCCCGGCCCCGGCGGCGGGAAGTCCGATGTGGACGGTTCGACCGGGTACCCGCACGGACGCCTCGACCGGTGCCGGGCCGAGGTTGAACACGCACAGGCAGCCGTCCACCAGGCTCGCCGCCACCCCCGGCACGTCGACGGTCGGCGCGGGCTGCCGGGACAGCTCCGCCGTCCGCCCGGCCCGCTGCGCCGGGTAGCCCTCGACGACCAGGCCGGCGCTGCCCTGCGCCGGACCGGCCGACAGCGTCACGGTGGTCGCGGTGACCCGGATCGGGTTCGCGGCGCCGCGAACCACGAACCCGGCGCGGTCGTCCACGTTGACCCAGCCGGCGAAGGTGTGCGCGGCCGGCACGCTCACCGCGTCCCGCCAGGTCGTGCCGTCACTCGACACCTGGACGCGATACTCCGCGCCGAACGCGGGATCCCAGCTCAGCCGTGCCCGGTCCACCTCGTACTCGGCGCCAAGGTCGACGGCGAGCCAGCTGTCCGGCCGGGGCCGTTCCGCACGCGCCACCGCCCACCGGGAAGCCGGGTCGCCGTCGGTCGCGTACGGCGGCAGGTAGCCGGGGTCGTTCGAGGACGCGGTCGTCGGCCGCCCGCGCGCCAGGTCGGCGGTGCCGCCGGGGGCGAACGCCTCGAAGGACCACAGCGAGTAGCCGTACTGGCTGCCCGGCCGCCCGCCGAGCATCCGCACGTAGCGCCCCGAGACCGCGGGGAACGCCAACTCGTCGACCCCGCCGTCCCCGCCCGCCGGAGCGAGCGTGACCGACCCGCCCGGGCCGTGGAACGTGCGGTCGCCGTCGAGCCCGCGCACGCCGGGCATGGTCAGGTTGTGCAGCCGCAGCGCGCCCTCGTCCGCCGCGAGCCCGGACGTGGCGTAGACGACCGCGCCGGTCGGCAGCGTGGCGAACCCGGCGAACCCGGTGGCGAGGCTCAACACCGTTGCCGAGGCGGCGAAGCCGTCGTGCCGCTCGTCGTAGCGGGTGGTCTGCCGGCCGGTCACGGCGAGCTGGGTGGACGGCAGGAACGCGGGCGCCGCGCCGGTGGCGTCGAACAGCCAGTCGTCGTGCTCGGGCAGGAAGCCGAACTTCACGTAGTTCGGCTTGGTGACGACCACGGCGAGCGCGCCGGCCGACTGGTGGGCGAGCAGCCCGACGTCGGTGCCGTGGTCCACCACCCCGGAAACGGTGCGCCAGTAACGGTTCTCGTCCACCGGGCGGACCTCGCCGCGCAGCCGGTCCCGCCACAGGTGCAGCAGGTAGGCCATGGCGACCTCGGCCCGCGCCTCCGGCTCGTACTTCGGCTCGCCGCTGAACTTCGTCAGCCGGTTCTCCGGCGGGTAGGCCAGGTAGGGCTCGAGGTGCTCGATGAGCATCCGCTCGGACCTGGCCACGCTCCGGTCACCCTGCCCCATCCGGCGCCAGGTCAACGGGAGCACGTCGCGCCCGTAGAGGTGGTGGCGGTCGGCGACCATCGGGTGCGCGGACAGCCCGGCGGCGGTGCCGAGCTGGGTCATGGTGCGCCACAAGCCGTCCGCGTTGGGCTGGGCGAGGAACACCTCCGGCAGCGGGGCGCCCGCGATGAGGAAGTGGACCGCGTTGCGGCCCGGGTACGCGCCGGTGGACTGCTGGTACATCGGCGCGTAGGTGCCGTGGTTCTCGACCAGGTAGCCCTCGTACATGTTCTGCGCCCGGTTCCACTCCGACACCGGCCGGCCGTCGATCAGCGTGTGGTTGTCCCTGTCGGCGGAGGGCAGTCCGGTCATGTTGGACAGCCACCGGGTGAGCCATTCCCGCCACGCCGCCGCGTCGGCGTGGTCCGGGAAGTACGCGAGGCCGGTGGCGATGGGCATCGACTTCGCGCCCATCTCCTCGATCTTGGAGTCGTTGCGGTAGCCGCCGGCCAGGCCGTTGGACGACCAGCCGCCGCTGCGCGGGTCCTCGTTCAGGCCGAGGCCGACCACGTATGCCGCGCCACCGACCGCGATCGCGTCCACGTTGTCCCTTGTGGACCGGTCGAGCTCGGACCAGAGCAGCCGCGCGGCCGCGACGAAGTAGGACTCGAACGTGCCGTCCCAGAAGATCCGGCCGCCCCACTCGTAGCCGCCGTCGCCCCACGTCGAGCCGGTGGCCCAGAAGTTGGTCGCGGCGAAGTGCCGGATGGTGCGCACCGTGTGGTCGCGCAGCACGTCCCGCTCGACGCCGGCGAGCGCCGCGTCGTAGCTGCCCTGGGTGACGAGCACCGCGTTGCCGAGCACGTTGAGGAAGTAGAAGTCGCCGAGCGGGTAGTGCCCGGCGGCCTCGTCCCACAGCGTCTCCACCCAGCGGGTGTGCCGCAACAGCAGCCGGTAGTAGAGCACGGCCTCGGCGTTCTCCCTGGGACGCTGGTCAGCGGCGGCCATGCCGGGCGCACCGATGGCGAGCCCGGCGGCCACCCCGCCGCTCGTGAGGAGGAACCGACGTCGGGGGAACTGGTCTGGGGTTGTCATGATGCTCCTCGAGTCGTCGCGGGTCAGACACCTAACTTGGCGAGCAGCCCACCGTCCACGAGGTGGGGTGCGCCGGTGATCGCCGCGGCGTCGTCGCTCGCGAGGAACGCGACGAGCCCGGCGACGTCCTCGGGCTGGATGAGCCGGCCGATCGGGTGCAGCGCGCCCCACTCCCGCATGACCTCCGCCGGGTCGCGGTCGTCGAGCTGCTGGGCGCCGTAGCGCAGCATCGGGGTCTCCACCGAGCCGGGACACACGCAGTTGACCCGGATGTTGTCCTTGGCGTGGTCGAGCGCGAGCGTCCTGGTCAGCGCCACGACCGCGCCTTTCGACGCCGAGTACGCGGCGACCAGCTGCTGGCTGGCGAAGGCCTGCACCGAGGCGAAGTTGACGATCGCGCCGCCGCCGCGGGCCCGCATCGCCGGGATCGCGTACTTCGCGGTCAGGTAGGTGCCCTTGAGGTTGGTGTCGAGCACCAGGTCCCACTCGTCCTCGGCGAAGTCGGGCACCTCGCCGTAGCGCACCACGCCCGCCACGTTGACCAGCACGTCGATGCCGCCGACGCGCTCGATCGCCGCGGCGACCTGCGCGGAGAGGCGAATGTCCACCTCGTACGGTTCGGCGGTGCCGCCGTCCGCGCGGATGGCCGCCGCCGTGGCGCTCGCGCCCGTCAGGTCGCGGTCGAACACCGCGACGGTGGCGCCTTCCGCGGCCAGGCGCCGCGCCACCGCGGCACCCATGCCGGCTCCCGCACCGGTGACCACCGCCACCTTGCCGCTGAACCGTTCCGTCATCGCTTCACGTCCCTTCTGGCTGTTCCGTCTCTGTTTCGACGAGACCATGCGGGCCGATTCTGCGCACCCTCCCGGCGGCGGGGAACATCACGGCCTCCAGCGTCACGTCCCGCCGCTCCCCGCCGGCCAGCCGCACCAGGCCGGACCCCTTGCGCCGGGCGGCGTCGACACCCTGGCCCGGGATCGTGCTGGCCGGCTCGACCGCGCACACGTACGCCTCGCGCCACCACGGGTAGCCGGCGCTCGAGTTCAGCTCCTGCCAGAACCACGCGTGGCCGAACACCTCGACCGGCCACCGCAGGCCAACGCCGAACCCGAGCCGGGCATTGGTGATCGCGAACCAGCCCTCGTCGAGGTCGGTGAGATAGGCGAGCTGTGCCGCGGGCGCGGCGGGCACCACGGACAGGTCCAACTCTGCACCGTCCCTTGTGGACACGAGCGGCCACGCGTGGCGCGAACCGGGCGCCAGCAGCGTGCCGGGCGCCTCGTCGTCGGCGAGCACGGTGCGCGCAGAAGTGGCGATCACGCAGTCCGGCCCGAGGAACGGCGAGCCGAACGCCGGGTGGTGGCTCCACATCAGCTCGACCGCGTCCGGCGAGGTGTTGGTGACGGACTCCTCGATCGTCAGCAGCCGCCCGGACAGCGTCACCCGGCGCCGCAGGCGCAGCGGCGCCCGGTGCAGCCGGACGGTGAGCTCGGCCCGGTCCGGCCCGGTGTCCACCACCTCCCACGGCACGAGGCAGGCCTCGCCGTGGAAGCCCCAGCGCACGCCTGGCGCCGCGGAGTCCGCTCCCCCGTTGGGACACAGCACCTGCCAGCCGCCCGGATAGCGTTCCAGCCACGCGGTCGTCGAGTCGCCGGTGGCACCCGGCGCGGTGGGCGGCAGTCCCCACGGCGTCTTGAACAAGACGTCCACACCGGACTCACGGTCGACCCACGAGTACACGTCGCAGCCCTTTTCGGGCAGCAGCACGACCTCGACCTCAGCGGAGCGCAGCGCCAGCCCGCGCCAGCCCCGGGGCAGGTCCACCCGGTCAGCCACCGAGCACCTCGTCGGTGTGCTGGCCGGCGCGCGGCACCCCGCGGCGCAGGCTCACCGGGGTCGCGGAGAACGTGAACGGCGAGCCGACCGTGCGGAACGTCGACCGGTCGCCGCCAGCGCCCTCGTCCTCGTCGCCGCCGAGTGGGACCGTCCACAGCAGATCGGCGTGCCGCACCTGCGGGTCGTCCTCCAGCGCCGGGTAGTCCTGCACCGGGGCGCACCAGACGTCGTGGGCGTCCAGCAGCGCCAGCCAGTTCTTGGTCGTGTCGGTACCGAAGTGCGCGGCGAGCCTGCGATGGATGACGTCGCGCTCGGCGAACATCCTGTCGTTGGTGTCGAACTCGTCCAGCCAGTCGACGCCGAGGATCCGGCCGAGCTCCGGGCACGGCATCATCGCGAGCGCCAGGTGGCCGTCCGCGGTCGGGTAGGTGCCGAACGGCGCGGTGGCCCCGACGTGCCCGACGTTCTCCTTCGCCCTGGGCATCGGCTCGCGGTGGTTCAGGTAGACGGTGAGCTCCTGCTGCTGCGCGGCGACCGTGCAGGAGAACAGGTCGACCGCGACCCGCTGCCCCTCGCCGGTGGCCTGCCGGTGGGACAGCGCCGCGAGGATCGCGACCACCAGGTGCAGGCCGGTGTACTCGTCGCTGATGCCGATCCCGCACGGTGTCGGCGGATCCCCGTCGCGCCCGGTGAGGTGCAGCGCGCCGGCGAGCGCCTGCACCAGCAGGTCCTGCCCCGGCCGGTCGCGGTAGGGCCCGTCCTGGCCGTAGCCGCTGGAGCTGGCGTAGATGATCTTCGGGTTGACGCGGGCGACGTCGTCGTAGCCGAGGCCGAGCCGGTCCATCACGCCCGGCCGGAAGTTCTCCACCACCACGTCCACATCGGACGCGAGGGCCAGCAGCCGGTCGCGGACCGAGGAGTCCTTGAGGTCGGCGGCGACGCTGCGCTTGTTGCGGTTGAACGCGAGGAAGCTGTCCATCTCACCGCCGGTGGTGCTGGCCAGGATCCCCCAGGACCGCATCCACTCACCGCCCGGCTTCTCGATCTTGATCACGTCGGCGCCGAGGTCGCCCAGTATCTGGGTCGCCAACGGTCCCTGGAGCAGCTGGGTGAAGTCCAACACCCGCACGTGGGCCAGCGGGCCATCCCGCCCGGCCCGCCTCCCCGAGCTTTTTGGTGTTGGTTGCGGTGCGTTGTATTGGTGCGGTTGGGATTGTTTCCTGTGGCTGGGTTGCGTCACGTTCCCCTGAGGTGCGGTTGGGAAGCCCTCGGCCTGCTTCATGACTGCTCCGCTCGGTTTACTAGGCTGTCGAGGATGGCTTCCTCGCGGTCGAGGAGGGCGTCGATGAGGTGCTGGCGGTCGGCCGAGCTCACCGTGTCCAGCCGGCGCACGCCCAGCGGGTCCACCACCGTGCGCAGCGCGGTCAGCTCGCGCTCGGTCGGCGGCTCGGTCGTGGCGAGACCGTCGGCCTCGAGCACGTCGAAACCCGTGCGCCGGCGGATGTCCTCGATGCTCACCCCGGGGTGCAGCGTGCGCAGCGTCAACGCGGCCACGTCCTGGTCGTACTCGAACATCCCGAGGTCGGTCAGCACCACGGTGCGGCCGGGCCGCAGGCCGAACCGGCGCCGCTCCTCGGGGTCGTGCCACGCGCGTCGCGCGCTCACCGTGCCGAGCTTCGCGACCAGGTTGCGGGTGCTCTGCCTCGGCAGGTAGATCATGAAGTTCGCGTGCAGGTTCGCCACGTCGGCCATGCCGCCCTGGCCGGGCAGCCGCACCGGGGTTCCGTCCTGTTTGGACACCCACAGGTTGTTCGTGGCGCCGGTGCCGTCCACCTGGGCCGCGCCGACGACCTCGTGGGTGACCAGCCCGCGCTGGTAGTACCAGTGGTAGGTCTCGTCGCCGCCGGTGTGCGCCGCGGACAGGTGATGGTCCAGGAACTCCGCCGCGGCGAGCGACAGCGGTCGCACCGGCGGGTCGACGAGGCCGCCGTTGTGCGACATCAGCAGCAGCTCGGGCGCCCACAGGTGCTTCGCGAGCAGGTAGGCGGCGGTCGGCAGCGGGCTCGCCGCACCGACCGAGCAGATCCCGGTCGGGCCGATGGTGCGGGCCAGCACGCACACCATCAGCTCGTCCACTGTGTACTCTTCGGGCTCGGCTCGCGGGGCAGTCGGGACTGGCGCGGCGGCGAGCGCGGCGGACACCCGCGGCGCCGGCAGCGCGGCCCGGCGGGCCAGCACCTCCC
>NZ_WHTD01000234.1 GCF_009379765.1 Actinophytocola sp.
GCGTTTGCCGGGGCCCAGATCGCCCCTGGCCGCGTTGTCGGGAAACCCGAATACGACCCGGTATGAGGGATTCCCTCCGCCTCGCCAGGAACGATCTGGATCCCCGGCAAACATCAAACAACCTCGAACTCACGACACTAGCGAGCGGGCCCGGTCAGGAGCTTGCCGAGCTTGCGCGCCTGGCCGAGCTTCGGCAGCCGCTCGATCACGTCGATGACCTCGCGGGCCCGGTCGGCGCCGAGCACCGGCGCGAGCAGGTCGAGCGACTTGTCCACGAGCTCCTGGCGGCTCATCGGGTCGTCGACGGTGCCGCGGACCGCGTCGACGTGCCGGCGCAGCGTTCGGCCGTCCGACATGGACAGCGTGACCGTGGCCGTTCGCACGCCGGACACGTCCGGGTCGGGAACCAGCGTGGTCTTGTCCATCAGCGCGACCACGTCCGGCGCGTGCATGCGCTCGTCGTCGTGGGCCATGGCGAAGCTGAACCGGCCGTCCAGCAGCGAACCGGCGACGAGGTACTGCACGTTGATGTCGGGCATGAGGCGGCGGTCGACGACCTGGGCGAGGTCGCCGGGCAGCACGATCTCGATCTTCTCGACGTCCTCGGCGGCGGGCTCGTCGGACCCGACGAGGTCGAGCACGGCCTGCACGGCGGCCTGCGCGGGGGAGCCGACCGCGAACTTCTTGATGTTGGTGTGCTGGACCTCGTAGCGCTCGCCGAGCCCGGCGGACAGCCGCGCGAGGTCGGCCCGGGGGGAGATCGCGTCGAGGAAGTTGGGGTGCCCGGCGAAGACGTCGTCGACGCCGTCGCCGCCGGCCGCGACCAGGGCGGCCGCCCGCACGCCGTTGGCCGCGGGCATGCCGCCGAAGACGTACGCCTTCTCGACGTGGTTGCCGTCGCGCAGCCACGTGGTGACCCCGCTCGCGCTCTGCGCCGCGTAGGACAGCGCGTGCCGGGCCTGCCGCTCGTCGAGCCGGTGCAGTGCCGCGGCGGCCGCGGCGGCGCCGAACTGGGCGGCGTAGGCGTGGGTCGAGTAGCTGCTCTGCGCGGTCAGCACGGGTGGGCGGCCGAGCGCGAGCACCACCCGGGTGCCCACGTCGTAGCCGACGACGACGGCCCGGACCAGCTCGTCACCGCCGCGGCCGAGCTCCTCGGCGACGGCGAGCGCGGCCGGCACGATGCCGCAGCCGGGGTGGGACAGCGACGCGGGGTGCGAGTCGTCGGTCTCGTCGGCGTGCGCGGCCATCCCGCCCGCGAGCGCCGCGTCCATCGAGCGGGTGCGGATCTGCGTTCCGACCACCGTGGACGGTCCGGCCGGGTGCTGGGTCTCCGCGAAGGCCGCGCCCTGCACGCCGGCGGGCAGCTGCGAGCCGGACACCATCGCGGCGACCGTGTCGAGGATGTGCGCGCACGCCTTGGTGACGACGCCTTCGGGGAGTTCGGCTCTTCGGGCGGCCGCGATGTGGTCGGCCACCCGCTGCGTGTGCTCGCTGACGGTCACGCGTTCCTCCCGGCAGGTTCCTCGGTTGGTGCCTCGGTGGCCGGCTCGACCCGCCTGGTGCGCCGGGACTGGCGGTACAGGTACACCGCAGCGAGCGCGAGCAACGCCCACAGCACGACCGCGGTGGGGGAGCCGAAGAAGTAGCCGATCTCGTTGTTGCCGAGCTCGAGCGAGCGCAGCAGGTTCTCCTCCGCGAGCGGCCCCAGCACCAGGCCGAGGACCAGCGGGATCACCGGGTAGCCGTGCAGCCGCAGGACGAGCCCGAGCAGGCCGAACATGATCGCCACACCGACGTCGAAGAGCGAGTACCGCACCGCGAACGAGCCGGCGAACGAGGCCAGCAGCACGCACGGCACGAGGTACTTCGCCGGCACCTTGGTCACCATCGCGAGCGGGCTGGCGAGCAGCACGCCGAGCGGCATGATCAGGATGCTGGCGAGGATCAGCGCGAGGATCGCGGCGTAGGCCTCCGCGCCGTGGCTGATCAGCACCTGCGGACCGGGCTGGATCCCTTGCAGGTAAAGGGAGGCGAGCACGACGGCCATGGTCGCCGAGCCGGGGATGCCCAGCGTGAGCGTCGGCACGAGCGTGGCGCCGACCGCGCTCGAGTCGCACGCCTCGGCCGCGATCACGCCCTCGGGCGCGCCCTTGCCGAACCGCTCGGGGGTCTTCGAGCGCCGCTTGGCGAAGGAGTAGCTGACGAAGCTCGCGATCGTGGTGCCGATGCCCGGGATCAGCCCGAGCAGGATGCCGAGTGCGTTGGACTGGCCGACAGTTCCCTTGTGCCGCAACGTCTCCCGCGCGCCGCGGACGGCCGCGCGCAGCTCCTGGCCCAGGCTCAGCGTCGGCACGTCGAGCTCCGACTCCGGGCCGCCGCGGTGCCGGGCGACGAGGATGAGCATCTCGCTGACCGCGAACAGGCCGACCAGCGCGGGGATGAACGAGATGCCCTCGTACAGCTCGAGGACGCCGAAGGTGAACCGCTCCTGGCCGGTGGTCGGCCCGCCGCCGACGGTGGCGAGCAGCAGTCCGAGCAGGCCGACGAGGAGTCCTTTTCGGACGCTCTCGCCCATCAGCGACGAGGCGACGACGAAGCCGAGCAGGATCACCACGAACAGCTCGCGGGCGCCGAAGGTCAGCGCGAACCTCCCGAGCGGGCCGAGCAGCGCGAGGACGACGAGCCCGCCGACCACGCCGCCGATCGCCGCGGCCATCCGGGCGATGCCGATGGCGAGGCCGGGTTCGCCGCGCTTGGTGAACTCGTAGCCGTCGAGCGCGGTGACCGCGGCACCCGCCTCGCCGGGCACGTTCACCAGGATCGCCGGCACCGCGCCGCCGAACTGCGCGCCCGCGTAGATGCTGACGATCAGGATCAGCGACGACTCGGTCGGCAGCCCGATCGCGAACGGCAGCAGCAGCGCCGCGGTGTTCGATGTGGACAGTCCGGGCAGCACGCCGACGAGGAAGCCGAGGCACAGGCCGGCGACCAGCCACAGCAGCGGCATCGGCTGGAGCAGCAGGGCGAGGCCGTCGGAGATCGTGTCCAGGTTCATGTCAACCCCAGGAAGCCGGGCGGGAACGGCACCACGAGCAGCCGCACGAAGACGAGGTAGGAGCTGCCGACGATGAGCGCCGTCGCGGCCGCGATCACCAGCGGGTTGCGCACGCCGAAGCACACGAGGCTGCCGACCACCAGCACGACCATCGTCGGGAAGAAGCCGGCGGGCTCCAGCAGCAGGAGCGCGGCGAGCAGCACGACGATGAACGCGAGCAGCCGCGGCACCGCGGCCGGCCCGTCCTCCGTCGCCGGCCTGGTGAGCAGGTCGCGCACGAGGTTGACCGCGCCGATGACGAGGACGGCGACCGCCAGCACGATCGGGTAGGTGGCCTCCGGACCGGTGATGGTGTCGGCCCGCAACAGGAACACGCCTGCGACGGCGAAGGCGATCAGGGCGGGGACGGCCGACCAGGCGAGGCCGGCGATCCCGCGCTCACGGACTTGTGGTGAAGGCATCGGGATCATCCTCGAGAATCGCGCGGATCTCGGCGTCGCTGTCCTTCGCGACCGCCTCGAGCGCGTCCGGATCCAGGTAGTCGAGCTTGGCCTCCTCGCCGACCTCCTTCAGGTCGGCCAGCAGGCCGGGGTCGGACATGGCGTCGTGGATCGCGTCGACCATGGCCCGGTACCGCTTCGGGTAGTCGTCGCGGCAGGCCCGCGGCGCCCACACGCTGTAGCGCGACGAGTTCTCCGCCGCCTGCCGGCCGTCGGGGTCCTCGATCACCGGGGCGTCGTCGGTGATGTCGGCCCAGCGGTTCTCCGGCTGCTGCACGGCGAGCACCCGGGTCGAGTCCTCCAGGCCGAGGCTGTTGAAGGCGCCGGCGTGGGTCATGTCGACCTCACCGGACAGCAGCGCGTTGCGGGACGGGCCGCCGCCGTCGTAGGCGATGATGTTGAACCGGACGCCGAAGGCCTCCTCGATCGCGCGCATGCCCACGTAGTTGTTGCTGGTGCGCAAGGAGACGCTGACCCGGATCTGGCCGGGGCGTCTCTTGGCGTCGGCGATGAGGTCGTCGAAGGTCCGCCACGGCGCGTCGTCCGGCACCCGCAGCACACCGGGCTCGATGCTGACGCCGGCGATCGGGGCGAGGTCGTCGAGGGTGTAGTCGACGTTCTGGGTGAGGTAGGAGAACGTCAGGTGCGGGACGCCGTGGAAGAGCATGGTCATGCAGTTCTGCTCGGCGTTGAGGCCGGCGCTGGTGCCGATCGCGGTGGCCGCGCCGTCGAGGTTCTGCACCATGACCGTCGCGTCGAGGCGTTTCTCCAGGTAGGGCTGGAGCTGGCGCAGCGTCGTGTCGAAGCCGCCGCCGGCCGCGGTGGGGACGACGAAGCGGATGCGTTGACCCGCGTAGTCACTCTTGCCGTTGTCCTCGGCCGGCGGGCGGCCGCCGAGCCCCGAGGTGAGGCCGAGGGCCGCGGCGAGCACGGCGAGGCTGGCGACGCAGACCTTGGTGCCACGGGTGATCGTCATCCGGCCTCCTTGCGCGGCGACGCTTTCCGAATCGTGGAACCACTGCCCACGATTGACCCTGCTCACATTAGGAATATCGATCTTCCGTGTCAACAACTCGTGAACTAGCCTGAGTTTGTGGTCAACTATCCCGCGATACGGAACATGGCTGCTGAGCTGGCGACCGCGCTTGGCTCTCGCTATCGCGGTGCCGGCCTCCCGCCGCCCGCGCACGAGGAGACCGTGCGCACGCTGTTCAACGTGGTGCACACGGCGGTCGGCGCGGCGGCGCACCCGATCGTCGACGGGGTCGTGCGGGCTCATTCGGGTTCCGCCGTGCCGGTGCTGGGCAGGCGTTCGACGCTCGACGCGTACGGCGCCGCGCTGGCCGTCGGCACGGCCGCGCACCTGGACGACTACGACGACACCCACCTGGCGACCGTCATCCATCCCGGTGCGGCGTGCCTCGGTGCGGCGCTGAGCCTCGGCTGGCTGCACGAGTCCTCCGGCGCCGACGTCGTCCGGGCGGTCGGCCTGGGGGTCGAGACCCAGCTGCGGCTGGGGTTGGCGCTGACCGACGCGCACTACGACGCGGGCTGGCACATCACCGGGACATGCGGAGGCGTCGGCGCGGCGGTGACCGCCGGTCTCCTGGCGGGCCTGTCCGACGCCGAGCTGGCGGTGGCGATCGGCCTCGCGGTGAGCCAGACCGTCGGGCACCGGGAGGGCTTCGGCAGCGCGGCGAAGCCGATCAACGCGGGCAAGGCGGCGGCCAACGGTGTGCTGTCGGTCCTGCTGGCGCGCAGTGGCCTGTCGTCCCCACTGTCCAGTCTGGACGGTCCGCGCGGGTTCTTCGCGGTGCTGACCCCGTCGGCCGCGCCGTCGATCGTCCTGGCCGACCTCGGCACCCGGTGGCACCTGCTGGACAACACGTACAAGCCGTACCCGTGCGGGATCGTGTGCCACCCGGCGATCGACGCCGCGGTGGCGTTGTACCCGGCGCTGGCCGGGCGCCGGGTGGTGTCGGCCGAGCTGCGGTGTCACCCGCTGGTTCCGGAGCTGACCGGGAACCCGTCGCCGCTGAACGGGCTGCAGGCGCGGTTCAGCACCGTGCACGGCGTCGCGACAGGGCTCCTCGACGGTGCGGTCGGTCTGCCGCAGTACAGCGACGCGCGGGCCGTCGCGCCCGAGGTGGCCGTGCTGCGGCTGGCGATCTCGCCGCGGCCGGACCCCGCGTGCCGCCGCGACGAGGCGACGCTGACGGTGCTGCTGGACGACGGCTCGTCGCTGTGCGAGCACGTCGAGCACGCGCGCGGGAGCATGGCCCGGCCGCTCACCCCGGCCGAGCTGGCCGCCAAGGGCCGCGGCCTGGTGGAGCCGGTGCTGGGCGCGGGCTGGGCCGACCTGGCCGCGGCCTCGTTCGGGTTGCCGGCCGCCCCCGACTTGCACACCCTGGTCGACGCCGCGACCCCGGAGCAGTCATGACCCTCACCGACGACCTCTGCGCGTTCGCGCACGACCTGAGCTGGGACTCCCTCGACGCGAGCACCCGTGCCGCCACGGCCGAGACGACGGGCAACGCGCTGTGCCTGATGGCCGGCGCGGCGCGGCACCCGGCGGTCGAGGCGGCGGTCGCCGGCTTGGCGGCGCTCGACGGGACCGAGTCCGTGCCGCTGCTCGGCCGGGACGACCGGCTGCCGTCGATGTGGGCCGCGCTCGTGCATGGGATCGCCGGCCACGTCGAGGACTTCGACGACACCCACCCGCCGACGATCATCCACCCCGGACCGCCGGTGGTCGCGGCCGCACTGTCGGCCGCGGTGCGGACCGGCGCCACCGGTGTCGCCCTCCGGGCCGCGGTCGCCGCGGGGGTCGAGGTCGCGCTGCGGGTCGGCGTCGCGTTGATGCCGGCCGCGCTGGACCGCGGCTGGCACCTGACCGGCATCGCGACCCCGGTGGGCGCGGCGGTCGCCGCCGGCCGCCTGCTCGGTCTTTCCGGCGCGGCGCTGCGCGACGCCGTCGGCCTCGCCGCCACCCAGTCCGCAGGTGTGCTCGAGGCACTGGGCACGATGGCGAAGCCGCTGCAGGCAGGCAAGGCTGCGGCGAACGGATTCGAGGCGGCCGTGCTGGCGGCGGGTGGCCTGGACGGTCCGGCCGCCCCGATCGAGGGCCGCCGCGGTCTGCTCGCCCTGCACGCCGGATCGGTCGACGGTGCGCCCGCGGCGCTGGACGGCCTGGGTTCGCGCTGGGAGCTTTCGGCGAACGAGATCAAGCCGTACGCCTGCGGGGTGGTGAGCCATTCGATCATCGACGTGGCCGTCGCCGCCGGTCGTGGTGCGGCCGGCCTGCCGGCGGCGGTGCGCCTGACGGTGAACCCGTTCGTGCTGGTGGCGATGGGCCGGCTGGCGCCTTCGGACAGCCTCGAGGCCAAGTTCAGCGCGACGCACTGTTTCGCCGCCGGGTACCTGCGGGGCCAGGCGGGCCCGGCCGAGTTCGCCGACGAGATCGTGCGGGACCCGGAGGTGGCCGCGTTGCGCTCCCGGGTGACCCTGGTCCCGGACGAGACGGTTCCCCGCTACGGCGTGCGGGCGGAGATCGTCCCCACGTCCGGCGCCGTGCGCCGCGAGACCCAGGACCGGCCGACCCGCCTGGACCCGGAAGGCGTGCGCCGCAAGTCCTTCATGGTGACGGAGCCGCTGCTGGGCACCCGGGCGGCGGAGCTCGTGGCCCTGGCGTACGACCCGACCTCCGCGGTGTCCGACCTCGTGGCAGCAAGTACCCCGACAGCGTGACCCCGCCGCCCACCTCCCTCGTCGCGCGTCGGTTTGTCCACAGGCGCCCTCCTGGTCGGCCGAAACCGTCGGTGGGGCTCGCTAGGCTGGATGTCGGGGGGCCGAAGGCCGCGGTGCGCTGGCCGAGCCGTGGTTGTTGCTGCGCCGGGCATGTCGCGCATCGGGTTGTCCACAGGGGCCGGTTGGGTCGGCCGAAACCGTTGGTGGCCCTCACCAAGCTGGATGCCGGGGGGCCGGAGGCCGCGGGTCAGCCATCCAGCCATGGTGGGCGGCGAGCGGAGCACACCGCGTCGTCGGCTGTCCACAGGCGTGAACGACATCGGCCGAAACTGTCGGTGGCGCTCACTACGCTGGATTCCGGGGGGCCGGAGGCCGCGGCCGGTCGGTGCAGCCGTGGTTGTCGCCCCGCGGAACATGCCCCGCGGCGAGTTGTCCACAGTGGCCGGCCTTCGCGGCTGGAACTGTCGGTCGTCCTCGCTACGCTGGATTCCGGGGGGCCGAAGGCCGACCTCGGGTCCGTTCGGTCCGTGGGCTCGGGGTTTCGGCTCGTTCGGGTCGCGCGCACGAGTCGAGGTCCTGCCGAGGCGTGGCGGCATGACTAGCCACGGGGAGCGGGCGCGGTGGCTGCTCGCCGCGGAGCTCGCCGCCGCCGCGGCGGTGGGTGGGGCGCTCTTCGCGGTCACCGGGCAGGGGATCATCTGGGTTCTCGGCGGCGTGCTCGGCGGGGTCGTCGCCTGCCGGGTCGCGCGCGCGAGCAAGGCCCCGGCGGCGCCGAGTGCCAAGATCCGCAAGACCGGGCAGCTCCTCATCGGCGCGGCGATCGGGCCCGGGATCGCCAGCCAGCGGCTGGAGGCATCGTTCGGCCAGCTGGGGCTCCTGGCCGCCGGGGTGCTCGGCATCCTCGTCGCCTCGCTCGTCGTCGCGCGGATGTACAGCTCGCTCGGCCCCGTCGACGGCCTCACCGCCGGCATGGCCACCCTCCCCGGCGGGATCGGCGTCATGCCGTCGGTCGCCGCGGAGTACGGGAAACCCGTCGGGCTCGTGGCGATCGTCCAGTCGGTGCGGATGACGCTCGTCCTCGTCATGGCTCTCGTCGTCTTCGGCCTGTCCGGCGAGCAGGGCGCGATCCACACCGCGCACAAGACGCTGCTGCCGATGAACTGGCTCTACGTCACCGGACTGCTCGCCGGCTCGCTGCTCGCCTGGTGGGTCGCGGCGAAGCTGCGCATCCCGGTGCCGAGCCTGCTCGGCCCGCTGCTGTTCGGCTGCTTCCTCAGCCTCGGCCTGCGCGCGGCCGGCGTCGCGCCCGAGCTGCTCGCCGCGCCGTTCCTGCAGGAGATCATCGGCCAGGCACTGCTCGGCATCACCGTCGGCGAGTACCTCGCGCAGCGCTACAAGGACGGCGTGGCCGAGCTGCTCGGCGGCATCGCCGGGGTGGTCGCGACGTGCGCCGTCGCGCTGCTGATCGCGCTCGGCATGGCTACCGTCAGCCCGTGGTCGTTCCTGACCAGCCTGCTCATGGTCGCGCCCGGCGGCGCGCCGGAGATGGTGGTCATCGCCGCGGCCACCGGCGGCGAGCTGACCCTCGTGCTGGCCGCGCAGACCGGCCGGCAGGTGATCGTCAACATCCTCATGCCGGTGTGGATCCGACTGTTCACCCGGTTCGACCGACCTGGGAGGTCCTGATGCCGACAGCGCTGGTCACCGGCGCGAGCCGCAACATCGGCCGCGCGACAGCTCTCGCCCTGGCGAACGCCGGCCACGACATCGGGCTGGTCGTCAGGTCCGACCGCGCCGCCGCCGAGGAGGTGGCCGGGCTCGTACGCGCCGCCGGCCGGCGTGCCCACGTCGAGCTGGCCGACGTCCGGGACGCCGCCGCGGTCCACAGTGCTGTGTCCACAGTGGCCGGTTCGTTGGGGCCGATCGGCGTGCTGGTCAACAACGCCGCGGTGCGCAGGGAGCAGCCGTTCGAGGAGATCACCGACGCCGACTGGCACGAGATCCTCGGCGTCGTGCTCGACGGCGCGTTCCACTGCAGCGCGGCGGTGCTGCCGGGGATGCTCGAGCTGGGCGCGGGGCGGATCGTCAACATCGCCGGCGTGACCGGGCAGACCGGCGCGGCGATGCGCGCGCACGTGGTGACGGCCAAGGCGGGGATCATCGGGCTCACCAAGGCGCTGGCGATCGAGTACGCGGGGCGCGGCATCACGGTGAACGCCGTGTCGCCCGGGTTGATCGACACCGCCCGGGACGGGATTCCCCATCACCACAAGGGAAAGCAGATTCCTGTCGGCCGACCGGGCGCGCCGGAGGAGGTGGCGGCGGCGGTGCGCTACCTGGCCTCCGCGGAGGCGGCGTTCGTGACCGGCCAGACGCTGAATGTGAACGGCGGCATCCACCTCGGCTGAGCGGGCGGCTTGGCCGTCCTTCCTCGGTCGTGGAGCACGGGCCCAGCGGCGTATCCGGTCGTGGTTCGGCGACCCGGTAGTCACGTCGGCGCGTTCGCCTCACGCCGGTCGCGGTAGGCAACCCAGGACATGGCCGCCACGGTCCGCTCGCGAGGATGAGCGCGGCAGCCACTTCGACCGCTGCCCAGCCGAAACGGAACGAACGGGAGTGTCAGGATCAACCGAGATCGCACAGTTGAATGGTGGGGCTGGTGTGGGCGTCGGGCCAATGCCGCTAACTTTGGGGTGATCTTGTTGTCAGGCGCCAAAATATGATCTTGGTTTTGGGTGGGAGGGGTTTCTTGTACTCGTCGGTTTGGCGGGGGAAGCGGCCACCGGCCTGTTTCTGTTCGCGGGCGAAGGA
>NZ_WHTD01000077.1 GCF_009379765.1 Actinophytocola sp.
CCGCCAGCGCCGCGGTCGCCGTGGCCGGCGCGGTCGCGGGCCGCGCGGACGACCCGACGTGGTACCGGGAGGTGACGGCCGTCCCGCCCGTGCGGCTGGTCCTCGACCCCGCCCTCGACGCGTACTTCCCGCGCCACTGGGCCGCTGCCGTGGAGGTCGGCGACCGCCCCGCGCGCCTCGTGGTCGTCGCGCCCGGCGACCACGAGGCGCCGCTGTCCGACGCGGAGGTGCGCGCGAAGGCGGCCCGGCTGCTGCCCGCGCCGCGACCGCTCCTCGACCGCGTGCTGGCCGTCGCGGCCGAGCCGGATGTCGCGACGCTCCGGGAGGAGCTGTGCCGCGTGGCGGGGTAGCGGGTTCTATGCTCGGGACCCGTCGCTGGCCCGAAGAGTCGCTGGCCCCGATGAGAGGACGGACATGGCGCGGAAGCGTGCCCAGTCAGGTCGTGGACGTGCCGCACCGTTGACCCCGGACCAGATCATCAAGGCGGCCCTGCGGATCGCCGACGTCGAGGCCGACCTCGACCAGCTCACCGTGCGCCGGCTGGCGAGCGAGCTGAACGTCGGCACCATGACGCTCTACAGCTACTTCCGCGGCAAGGAGAACATCCTCGACGGCATGGCCGACCACGTGCTCGGCCGCATGCCGCTGCCCGACGAGCCCGACGACACGCCAGCCGACGCGATCCGCATGGTGGCGCGGGCGTTCCTCGCGATGATGCGTGAGCATCCCAGCGTCGTGCGCATCTTCTCCACCCGGGTCACCGACAGCCGCACGGCGCTGCGCGGCGCGATGGAGGCGGTGCTCGACCGGCTCGTCGCCGCCGGTATCCCCGGCGAGCTCGCGGTCCGCTGCTACGGCTTCCTGATCACCTACGCGATCGGTTTCGTGAGCTACCAGATCCCGCGCTCGTGGGGCGGCGACCCGGACAGCGACGAGGAACTCGCCGAGGCGCGCCGCCAGCGCGTGCACTTCTACAAGGGACTCCCGGCGACCGAGTTCCCGCACATGGTCGACCTCGCCGACACGCTCGTCGACCTCCCGTCCGACGCCCAGTACATGGCGGGCGTCGAGGCGTTCGTGCAGACTGTGGAAGCGGCACTGAAAAACACCCGCTGAGCAGCAATTTTCACCTCGTGCGCCCTTGCGCTCGTGCGCTGAATGGTACAAAGTACGAACATGGGAAGTGAGCTGGTCGTCAACGGTCGGACGGTGGTCGTCGACGCTCCAGGGCTCCGGTCTCTCGCCGCCGTGCTGCGCGAGGACCTGCACCTCACCGCCACCAAGGTCGCGTGCGGCCGCGGCGAGTGCGGCGCCTGCACGGTCCTCGTCGACGGCCGGCCGCGGATGGCCTGCACGACCCCCGCCGCGCTCGTCCGGGGTGAGGTCTGGACGAGCGAGGGCCTCGCCGGTGAGAGCGAGCCCATCCGCCGCCGCTTCGCCGACCTCGGCGCGTTCCAGTGCGGCTTCTGCACCCCCGGCCAGGTCGTGCACGCGGTCGCGCTGCTGCGCGACGGCCTCGCGGACCTCGACGACGACACCCGCCGCGACCGCGTCCGCCACGCGCTGTCGGGCAACCTCTGCCGCTGCACGGGCTACCAGGCCATCGTCGAGTCCGTGTGCCAGCTGGCCGAAGATCCGGAGGCCCGATGACCGTCGGCGAGTCCGTCCGCCCCATCGGCTGGGAGACCCGCAGCGTCGGCGTCCTCCCCTACACCGGCGACCTGCCGACCCCGCACCTGCACGGCGTGGTCCTGCGTTCCCCGTACGCGTACGCGGAGATCCGCGGCATCGACACGGAAGCGGCGCGGGCCATGCCGGGCGTCCACGCGGTGATCACCGCCGCCGACTTCGCGCCCGGCATCACCTACCTGCACCGCGGCGGGCCGCTGTCGGACCGGCCGCCGCTGGCCGACGGCGTGGTGCGCCACGTCGGCCAGGAGGTCGCCGCGGTGGCGGCGGAGACCCGGGCCCAGGCCGAGGCGGCGTGCCGGGCGATCCGGGTCCGCTACCGCCGCCGGCCCGCGCCGCTCACCGTCACCGCCGCCCGCGCCCGGGGCGCGCGCCGGCTGCACGAGCGGACGACCGCCGAGCCCAACGTGTCGATGCTCCTGGCCACCGACTGGGGCGAGCCGGACACGGGCATCGCCGCGGCCGCGGTGTCGGTGCACGGCAGCTTCGTCTACCCGAGCGTCGCGCACGCCTGCATGGAGCCGAGCGTCACGCTCGCCCGGTGGGACCCCGACCGCGAGATCGTCGAGCTGTGGACCTCCACCCAGGCGCCGTGGTTCATCGCCAAGGAGGTCGCGCACCTGCTAGGCCTGCGCCACGAGCAGGTGGTGTGCCGGGAGGTCGCGGTGGGCGGCGGCTTCGGGCAGAAGTCCAAGGCGGCCGAGCACGAGGCGCTGGCCGCGGCGCTGGCCCGCGCGGCCGGCCAACCGGTGCTGGTGGAGCTCAGCCGCGAGGAGGAGTTCGGCGCCAACAAGCCGCGGCACCGCTTCGAGACGACGCTGACCACGTGGGCCGACGCCGACGGCGTGATCCGCGCGCTGGACGCCGACATCGCCGTGGACAACGGCTCCTACAACCACATGGGCACCTCGGTCATGCGGGTCGGCGTGATCACGCTCGGCTCGCTGTACCGGCCGGACGGGGTGCGCTTCGCCGCGCGGCTGGTCGACACCGCCACCCAGCCCGGCGGCCAGTTCCGCGGCTACGGCACCCCGCAGGTGTCGCTCGCGATGGAGTCCCAGCTGGACGAGATCGCCGCGCGGCTGGACATCGACCCGATCGCGTTGCGGCTGCGCAACCTCGGCCCCGCGCACGCCACCACGCTGGCGGGCTACGACGTCACGACGTCCCGGCTCGGCGACTGCCTGCTGGCCGTGCGCGACGGGTTGGACTGGGACCGCGCCCGCGCGAGTCGTCCGCGCGGCGGGCCGGTCGCGACCGGCTGGGGCGTGGCCGCGGGGATGCACGGCAGCGGCGCCTACGCCTACGAGTTCGCCAACCGCAGCGACGCGGCGATCGACCTGTTCGCCGACGGCCGGGTCCGGGTGCGGCACGGCAGCGCCGACGCGGGCACGGGGCAGAACACGATCCTCGCGCAGATCGCGAGCTACGAGCTGGGCGTGGACCTCGCCGACGTCGAGGTCCTGTCGATGGACAGCGAGCGGACCCCGTTCGAGCTCGGCGCGTGGTCCTCGCGTGGCACCCACATGACGGGCTCGTCGGTCGGCCAGGCCGCACGCGAGCTCGCCGAGAAGCTGCGCGGGATCGCCGCGGCGAAGCTGGGCGTGGCGCCCGAGGACGTGCGCCTGCGCGGCGGGCGGGCGGGCACGGGCGGCGAGGCGGTCGATCTCGGCGACCTCGTGGACCTGTCCGGCGAGGCGGCCGACGGCGTGCTCAGCCACGAGACGAGCTACCTGCTCGAGACGACCGAGATGCTCACCCCGGACCGCAGCACCGCGAACCTCTCCCCCAGCTACGCGTTCGCCGCGCACGGCGCCGCGGTCGAGGTGGACACGCGGACCGGCAAGGTCCGGGTGGTCGACTACGTCGCCGCGCACGACGTCGGCCGGGCGATCAACCCGACCGCGGTCCGCGGCCAGATCGTCGGCGGGGCCGCGATGGGCCTGGGCGCCGCGCTGGGCGAGCAGCTGGTGCGCGAGGGCGGCCGGGTCGTCAACAGCAGCTACCTGCACTACGCGATGCCCCGCAACGCCGACCTGCCCGCGATCCGCGCGGTGATCGTCGACGGCCACGACGAGGCCGGGCCTTACGGCGCGAAGAGCGTCGGCGAGATGTCGATCATCCCGCCGGGCGCCGCGGTCGCCAACGCGGTCGCCGACGCGCTCGGGGTCCGCGTCCGCGAGCTGCCGATCACCCCGGACAAGGTCCTCGCCGCGCTCGCCGAGCGGGACGGGCGCCGGCGGCGCCACCACGTCTGGCGGCGGCCGAGCCGCTGGTGGGTCGCGCTGGTCCGGCGGGCGTACCCGCTGGGACTGCACCGGGTGCTCGACACGCTGGGCACCCGGGTCGGCCCGGCCGCCCGGGCGCGGCGGGCCCCCGAGCCGACCGAGCCGGCCGTGCACGCCCCCACGGACGTGGCCGAGGCGGTCGGCCTGCTCGCCGGCGGCGGCCAGGTCCTCGGCGGCGCCACCGACGCGCTCGTCGAGCGGCGACGCGAGCCCGCCCCGGCGCCGGTGCTGGTGTCGGTGGCCGCGGTGACCGCGCTGCGTCGGCTGGAGCGCACCGGCACCGAGCTGCGGATCGGCGCGGCGGTGACCCTCGCCGAGCTGGCCGAGCACCCGGACGTGCCGGCCGCGCTGCGGGACGCGGCGCTGACCATCGCCTCGCCGCAGGTCCGCAACGCGGCCACGGTCGCTGGCAACCTGGTCCAGGCCAAGCGCTGCTGGTTCTTCCGCAACGGCTTCGCCTGCTACAAGCGCAACGGGCCCACCAGTCCGTGCTACGCGGTGCTGGGCGATCACCGCTTCCAGCACGCCGCGGTCGACGCGCACCGCTGCCAGGCCGTCACGCCCTCCGACCTCGCCACCGTGCTGACGGCACTGGATGCGACGGTCGAGATCACCGGGCCGGGCGGCACCCGGACCCTGCCGATCGCGGACTTCTACACCGGTCCCGGCGAGACCGTGCTGGCCGCGGCCGAGCTGGTGACCGCCGTCGACATCTCGGCCGCGGCCCTGGTCCGGCGCACCGCGTTCACCAAGCTCGCGCTCTACACCGGCGACTTCGCGACCGCGTCGGTGGCGCTGGCCGTCGACGCGGACGAGGACGGGCGCTGGACCGACGTGCGGATCGTGGCCGGCGCGCTCGCGCCGACGCCGTGGCGGGCGCGCGGGGCCGAGCAGGCGCTGCGCGGCACCGCACCGAGCCTCGCCCAGGTCCGGGCGGCGTTCGACGCCGACCTCGACCGGCACGCGCACCCGTTGCCCGGCAACGGATGGAAGCTCGACGCGGCGGCCGGGCTCCTCGAGCAGGCCACCGAGCAGCTCACCGGGTAGTCAGCTTGCGGCGCGGATGACCGCCAGCTGGCGCTCCCACATCGCGAGCACCGCGGGCGGGTCGGGGTCGACCACCGTGAAGGTGATGCCGCTGGTGACGGGCAGCCCCTCGTGCGCGTCGGTCTCCACCCGCTCCACCCGCAGCTCGAAGCAGTCCAGGCGCGCCTCGGGGTCCGCCGCGAGCGACCGCGCGTGGCCGCGCAGGTAGTACACGACGCCCTCGGCGACGTGGCAGAACAGCACCGCGGAGCCCGCGGCCAGGTTCCGCGAGGTCGAGGTGCCCGACCACAGCCCCAGCCGGATCGTGCGGCGGTCCAGCACCAGCATCTCCCCCGCGCTGACCATGCACGGCCGGGCCTGGCCGTCCGGGTCCACGGTGACCATCACGAAGCCCAGCCCCAGCTTGCGCTCGAGGTCGGTGCCGTCGAACGTGGCCGTCACGACGTCGGGGATCTCCTCCCCCACCACCTGTGCCATGCCTCCTCCTAGTGTCCCATGGATCATCGCCTACGGGTCGACGTGGCTTGACACAAAAGCCTCCCACCAACCAACGCAACCTCCGGGGACCGTGGCGGCACCCAGCCACCAACCACCCGAGATCCGGCACCATCCCCCGAAACGCAACCAACACCTTTAAATTTCGGGGAGGCGGACTAGCTGCTCGACGGGACTGCTGCCGCCCCACCGGCGGACCAGCGCGTGGTCGATGCCGAACAGGTCCAGCACCCGCCCGACCGTGTGGTCGACCATCTCGTCGAGGTCGTGCGGCTTGGCGTAGAACGCCGGCACCGGCGGGACGATCACCACGCCGAGGCGGGCGAGCTTGAGCATGTTCTCCAGGTGGATGACGTTCAGTGGCGACTCGCGGACCAGCAGCACGAGCTTGCGCTGCTCCTTGAGCACCACGTCGGCCGCGCGCGCCACGAGGTTGTCGGCGAGGCCGTTGGCGATCGCGGCGAGGGTCTTCATGCTGCACGGGGCGATGACCATGCCGGCGGTGAGGAACGAGCCACTGGAAATCGCCGCGGCCTGGTTGTCCTCCCGGTAGGTGCGGTGGGCGAGGGCGAACACCTCGTCGGGCCGCCTGCAGGTCTCGATCGCGATCGTCTTGCGCGCCCACTCCGAGGCCACCAGGTGCGTCTCGAACGCGCTGCCGGCGAGGACCTCCAGCAGCCGCACCCCGTAGATCGCGCCGGTGGCCCCGGTCATCCCCACGACGATCCGGTTGCTCGTCACGCGCGGACCCCCGACACGGAGTCGACAGGGTCGACCGGGTCCGCCGCGTCCACCGGGTCGGCCGGGGTGTTGATCAGCGACCAGATCAGCCGCCGCTTGTCGACGAACTCGGCCATGCTCTTGGTGTCCGCGGCCGGCGGGCGCGGGCGGGGCAGGTTGATGTCGACGATCTCCCGCACCCGGCCGGGGCGCGCGGCGAGCACGACCACCCGGTCGGCCAGGTACACCGCCTCGTCGAGGTCGTGGGTGACGAACACGACCGTCTTCTTGGTCAGCTCGTTGATCTTCAGCAGCTCCTCCTGCATGCGCTCGCGGGTCTGCGCGTCCAGCGCGCCGAACGGCTCGTCCATCAGCAGCACGTCCGGGCCGCGGGCGAGCGCCCGGGCGAGCCCGACGCGTTGCTGCATGCCGCCGGAGAGCTGGTGGGGGTAGTAGTCCTCGAACCCGGTGAGGCCGACTAGCGTCAGCGCCTCCTCGGCCACCCGCGCCCGCTCGGCCCGCGCGACGCCCTTGGTCTCGAGTCCGAACTCGACGTTCTTCTGCGCGGTGCGCCACGGCAGCAGACCGGCGTGCTGGAACACGAACCCGCACGCGGTCGACGGGTTCGTGACCGGCTTCCCGTTCAGCTCCACGACCCCGTGCTCGGCCGGCAGAAGCCCATGGATGATCTTGATGAGCGTGGTCTTGCCGCACCCGCTCGGCCCGATCACCGCGACGAACTCCTGCTCGCGCACCTCGAAGTTCACGTCGGCGAGCACCGGCACGGGCGGCGCGTCCGGCCGGGGCGCCGACCCGCCGCGGCCCCGCTTGCGGCCGGTGGTCTGGCGGAACTGCTTGCAGATCCCGCTGAGGCTCAGCTGTACCTCGGTGTCCATGCCACTGTCCATTCCCGTCTCCTTCATGTTTTCCGTCCCCGCACCGTGATCAGACCGAGCACCAGCAGCGTCGCCGGCACCAGCACCGCGACGCCGACCCCGGCCAGGTCGGCGAGGCCGCCGTTGACCACCGCGGCGAACGGCCGGATGCCCAGAAACAGCACCGCCCACAGCGCCGCGACCCGGCCCCGGACGGCGTCCGGCACCGCCCGCTGGATGGAGGTGGTCAGCGCGGTCTGCCCGAGCACGAAACCGGCCCCGGCCAGCACCAGCACGGGCGCGACGACCCGGTAGCTCACGACGTTGCCGAACACCACCAACGCGGCGGCCAGCACGCAGAGCCCGATGACGGCCGCCGGGCCGTCGCCGATCCGCCGGATCACCGACACCGCCAGCACGAGCATCACCGCGCCGCCGATGCCGAACGCCGACACGAGCACGCCCACCGACTCGTCGCCCTGCCCGAGCCTCGCCACCACCGGCGGGGCGAGCGTGTTCACCGCGTCCACCGCGAACCCGACCGCGCCGACGACGAGCAGCCGGGCGGCCACCGCCCGGTGCCCGCGCAGGTAGCGCAGCACCGACTCCCGCCTGCCCCGGCGCGGGTCGGCCCGCCGCGCCGGTACTGTCCACATCAGACCCAGCAGCATCGCGACGTAGCTGGCCGCGTTGGCACCGAAGGTCACCACCGGCCCCACGGCGACGAGTGCGGTGGCCCCGAGCGCCGGCCCGACCGCGCGGGAGACGTTGTAGGTCAGCGACTGGAGCGCCACCGCACCCGGCAGGTCGGCCGCCGGCACGAGGGTCGGCACGAGGGCATGGATCAGCGGGACGCTCAGCGCCTGGGCGCACCCGGTGACCGCGACCCCGACGTAGATCGGCAGGATCCCGTACGATCCGTCGCTCACCGCCAGCACGAGCCCGGCCGCCCCGAGGAGGCCGACCGACTGCGTCACGAGCAGCAGGCGGCGCCGGTCGAACCGGTCGGCGAGCTGCCCGGCGACCGGTGCCAGCAGCACGTAGCCGCTGTACTGCGCCACGGCCACCACGCCGACCGCGGTGGCCGACCCGGTGATCCCGAAGACCAGCAGGACCGCGCTCATCGACTGCAGCCACGTTCCCGTGTTGGAGACGAGGCTGCCCCAGAAGAACGGCCCGAACCGCCGGTCCACGACCAACGCCCGCACCGGCCGCCCCACTTCCGGGACGGCCGGTGCGGCCGCGGGTCCGATCGCTGTCATCGGGTCCAGGTCACCAGGCGTAGTTCTTCAGCTCGGCGATGACCTTGTCCACGAAGGACGTGTCGGTGACGTCCTTGGCGGGGATCACGTCCTTCTGCGCGCCGATGCCGACGTTGAGCTCCTGGGTCGCCTCGACCTGCCGGTCGGTCCAGCCGAGGTCCGGGTTGATGATCTTCAGGTCGCGGTGGGCCTTGATGGCCTCGGCCACCGTCTCCTTGTCCGACGGGGCGCTCTTGAGCCGCTCCATCGCGAGCGCGGTCGCCTCGTCGAGGTGGTCCAGCGCGTAGCGCATGCCCTTGGTGTAGGCGGTGAGCACCTTCGTGAGGTCGTCCGGCCGCTCCTCGATGGTCCGCGCGGTCGCGAACCAGCCGGCGCCGAGCACGTCGGGCACGATGTCCGCCAGCGTCACCAGCGTCGTGAAGTTCGCGTCCTTCTCGATGATCGGCAGGTTCTCCACGCCGCCGAGGGCCGCGTCGACCTGGCCGCTCAGCAGGGCCGCCATGCGCTCGGGGTCGCCGCCGGACTGCACCAGGCTGACCTGGCCGGGGTCGATCCCGTACTTGTCGAGCACCGCGTTCACGAGGATCGCCGAGGAGGTGTTGGGCGCCTGGATCGCGATCCGCTTGCCGACGAGGTCGGACGGGTCCTTGATCTCCTTCTTGGCGAAGATGAAGTCCCGCACCTTGTTCCACGGCACGCCGACGAGCTTGAGGTCCGCGCCGGTCTCGTAGGCGGCGAAGCCCGTGCCGGGCGCGAGGAGGATGACGTCCAGCCGGGACCCGACCGCCGCGCGGACGAGCTCGGCGCCGTTGGCCGTGGTGAACTCGACGTCGAGCCCCGCGTCGCGGAGGAATCCCTTCTTGTCGCACATGAGCGTGAACCCGTCCGGGATGGTCGGGCTGATCGTGCCGCTGCGCCAGCCGGCACGCCCGCCCTCCCCGGCGGCGCCCGCGTCACTGCCGCAGGCGTTGAGCAGCGGGAGGGCGGCGAACGCCACCCCGATCTTCAGGACGTCGCGACGCCCCACCGAGCCGGACAATCGTCCGGAAAACGGGCGAGGCCTACCGGTGCCAGTTCCCATGACGCTTCTCTTTTCTACGAGCGGAAGTTCGATCTAGGGTTCGTCGCTGTGTCGCTCGGTTTCCTTCCAAGCGACCACCCGCGACTCGACGAACCGGAGCAACGCGGTAAAACCGATGCCGAGCACCATCAGGACGACGACCGGGCCGAAGGCCAGCTGGGTGCGGAGCAGGTTGCTGTAGGTCATCAGCAGGCCGCCGAGCCCGCTGATCGCCGTGAACAGCTCTCCCACGACGACGCCGGACAGCGCACGCCCGATGGCGAGGCGCAGGCCGGCCAGGATGAACGGCAACGACGCCGGGACGACGATCGAGGAGAAGTTCTTCCACCGCCCGGCCGACATCGACCTGCCGATGTCCACCATGGACGGACCGACGTTCTTCGCGCCGACGTAGGTGTTGATGATGATGGGGAAGACGGCCACGCTGACCACGATGATCAGCTTCGAGACGGTGCCGATGCCGAACCACAGCACCAGCAGCGGCACGAACGCCATCGTCGGCACCACGTAGAGCGCGTAGACGAAGCTGTCCAGCGTGTGCTCGACGACCCGGGACCGGCCCATCGCCAGGCCGACCGGCACGCCGATGGCCGCGGAGATGAGGAAGCCGACCGCGAACGTCTCGAGCGACACGCCGGCGGCCCTGGTCAGCTCGCCGGTCCGCACCCCGTCGACCATCCCCTCGAGGATCGCCGTCGGCGCGGGCAGGAACAGCGGGCTCACCCGGTTGGCCACGATCTCCCAGGTGCCGAGGAACGCCACGACCGACACGACGCGGACGACCCAGCGCACCCGGGTCCGGCCGGGCCGGCGGGCCCGCCGCCGCTCCCGGACGAGACGTTCGGTCCGGGTGGGCTCGTACGTGGCGGTCACTGGTCCCTCACCTCGATGTTCACCCGGGACAGCCGGCGTTCGGCGAACTGCACCAGGAAGGTGAGTCCCACGCCGAGCAGGACGAGGACGAGGATCGTCGCGAACAGGTAGTCGGGCCGGAAGCTCCGCGCGTACGCGGTGATGAGGCTCCCGAGCCCGCCGAACGCGAGCAGGATCTCGGCGACCACCATGCCGCCGACCGCCTGCCCGAGCCCGAGACGGACCCCGGCGAGGATGTGCGGCAGCGTGGCGGGCAGGAAGATCCGCAACAGGATCGTGCGCTCGGTCGCGCACAGCGAGCGGCCCACCTCGTCCAGGGACTTGCTGACGTCCCGGGCGCCCACGTAGGTGTTGATGAGGACGGGGAAGACGGACATCAGGCAGACGACGATGACCTTCGCCTGCAGCTCCAAGCCGAACCACAGCACCACGAGGGGGATGAACGCGATGCGCGGCGTCGGGAACAGCGCGTTCACGTAGGGGTCCAGCGCCGCACCGACCAGGCGGTAGCGACCCATCAGCAGCCCGATGCTCACGCCGATCAGCACCGCCAGCGCGAAGCCGGCGAACAGGCTACGGGCACTGTTGAGCAGGGCCTCGTGCAGCTCGCCGCTCTGCACGAGCTCGACGAACGCCTTCATCATCGCGATCGGCGTGGTGAAGAAGCGCGGGTCGATCCGCGCCGCGACGAGCTGCCACACCACGAGCATTGTCACCCACGCGATCGTGCGGATCGCCCAGGCGGGGACGCGGCCGCGGGCCCGCGGCCGGAGCACGGTGCCGGTCATCGCGCCTCGCCCCCCGCCGTGCCGGCGTCGCGGGTGTCCCGAGTGGACGCGCGGTGCGTGGCCTCGAACCGCTTGCGCGAGTTCGCCACATGCGTCCGCGCCGCCCGCTCGGCGGCCTTCGGGTCGCGGTCACGGATGGCCTCGTAGATGGCGCGGTGCTCGCGTGCCGCCCCGGTGAGCCGTTCCCGCGCGTCGTCGGCGCTGGCGAGCAGCGTCGGCTGGAACACCCGGGCCTGGGTGCCGATCGTCTCCAGGAACTGCTCGAGCAGGAGGACGCCCGTCGACCGCGCGACGCAGGCGCCGAAGAGCTCGTTGGCCTGCAGCCAGCCCGGCCAGTCCCGGGCCTCGACGAACTCCTCGGCCTCGTCGACGACGTCGCCCAGCTCGGCGAGCTGTGCGTCGGTGATCCGCTCGGCGGCCAGCCGGCACACGTAGGCGAGCACCATCTCCCGCAGCCGGTATAGGTCGATCGCCCCATCGTAGGAGTAGCCGGGCACCACGTAGCCGCGAGACCCGTTGCGCTGCAACAGACCCTGGCTCGTGAGGATGGACAGCGCCATCCGCAGCGGGGTGCGGCTCACCCCCATCTGCTCGGCCAGCGCCGCCTGCCGGACCACCTGCCCGGGCCGGAAGTGGCCCCGGGTGATGGCGTCCCTGAGCTTCTCGACCACCTGGTCGACGAGCTGCCGCTGCTCGATCCACAGCTCGCCCGGGCGGCCAACCGCGTCGTCGTCACCCATGGCCGCCGCCTACCAGGTGACCTCGTCGGCACCGGGCACGAGGACCTTCTCGTACCGCAACGCCTCCGCGCCCAGCGGCTTGGTGGCGTCGGTGCCCATCTTGGACGTCTGGCGCACGAGCGGGGCCGACGGGTCCAGCGGCGCGCCGACCATCACGGGGAAGATGTGCACGTCGGTGGCGGGCTGGGAGCGGGTCGACACCGCCCAGGTGACCTCGCGGTCGTCGTAGATGTTCACGTCCTGGTCGACGACCGTGCAGTACTTGGCCTGCGCGTTGCCGGCGAGCACCGCGGACATCACGTTCCACGGCTCGGTCTGGTGCCGCTTGGTCATCTTCACGACGGCCTCGTAGACGTAGTTGCCCTTCACCGTCACGTCGATGACGCCGGGGCACACGCGCGTGGCGTCCTCGTAGACGACCGCGTTCATCGGGACCCAGTTGAGCAGGTGGTCCTCGGTGACGGGGAATCCCGTGAGGACGGTCTGGAAGATCGGGTCGCTGCGGTGGGTGATGGCGGTGACCGTCATGACCGGGACCTCCATCCGGCCGCCGTAGCAGCCGGGGAACTCGCCGAACGGCGCCTCCATCTGGGTGTCGCCGGGCTCGATGTAGCCCTCGATGACGCACTCCGCGCTCGCCGGCACGAGGACGTCGATCGTCTCGCACCGGGTGAGCTTGACCGCCCCGCCGAGCAGCGCCCCGCCGATGGCGTACTTCTCCTGGTCGTGCGAGACGCGGGCGCACGCGCCGAGCACCGTGCACGGGTCGGGGCCGATGACGACCGCGATCTCGAGCCGCTCGCCGCGCTCCTCCCGCTTGAGCCGGGCCCGGCCGATGCGCCGCTCGTTGGGCGCCCACAGCCCGAGCCGGTTCCGCCCGAACACCTCCATGCGGTGCATGCCCAGCCCGTGCACGCCGGTGTCGGGGTCGACGGCGACCTGGACGCCGGCGGTGATGAACGGGCCGTCCTTCTCGGAGTGGGTGACGATCGGGACGGTCGCGAGGTCGACGTCGTCGCCGGTGATGACGACGTCCTTGGCCGGCCCGCCGTCGACGACCTCCCACGGGACGGGGTTGTTGATGGCCTCGATGTAGTGCCTGGTCACCTGGTCGATCGGCACGCCGAGAGCGTCGAGGATGCGCCCGGGCGTGGCGTACATGGCGCCGGTGGCCCGCCAGCCGGGATGGCCCTCGACGTCATCGAACACGAAGCACGGGCCGTTCGTGTCCGAGGACTTCCGGATGTACGCGGCGATCTCGAACTTCGTGCTCACCGGCTTGGCGACGGTGACGAGGTCGCCCTTCCGGTCGAGGTGGGCGAGGAACTCCCTCATGTCGTTCCAGTACACGGGCCGCCTCCGCGGGGTGTCGGGGGTGTCGGGGTGCGGGGTCATCCGAAGGCCGGGGCCTCGGCGGCGCCGAAGAGGGTCGGGCCCCACTTCGCCAACGTGGCCGCCCGGACCTCCGTGGTCAGCTCGACGACGTCGGAGAACTGCTCGCGCCACTCCCACGGGCGGGTGGCGTCGATGATCATGCGCGAGGTGAAGGGGTTCTGCTTCTGGCTCGGCGGGACCATGGGGTCGAGCTCGTCGCTCCACGCCCGCTTGATGATCGACACGTCGGTGGCGGGGTCACTGCGGGTGCAGACGGCCCACATCACGTCGTTGAGGTCGTAGGCGTCGATGTCGTCGTCGACGACGATGACGATCCGTCCCATGTAGGCGCCGCCCTGGCACATGGCCGCGACGTGGCCGGCCTGGGTGGCGTGGCCCGGGTAGCGCTGCTTGATCGACACGGCGACGAGGAAGCGGCTGCCGCACTCGTGCAGCCACACGTGCTTCACCTCGGGGATGCCGGCGTTGCGGATCTCCTCGCGGATGCGCGCCGCGCGGATCGTGCCGAGCGAGGTGTGCTTGCCGGTGGGCGGCTTGGCGGGCGGGGTGCCGGTGATGATCGGGCTGTTGCGGTGGTACATGCGGTGGATCGTTGTCACGTACTCCATCCGCTCGCCGCTCGCGTAGTAGCCGGGCCACTCGCCGAACGGGGCCTCGCGGTGCTTCTCGGTCGGCGAGATCTCGCCCTCCAGCACCAGCTCCGCGCGGGCCGGGATCGGGAGCCCTGTGTAGTCGCCCTCGAGCACCTCCACCGGCTCGCCCTTGAGCCCGCCGATGTAGCCGTACTCGGACTTGCCATAGGGGACCTGGGTGCCGCCGGCGAGGAAGATCAGCGGGTCCTGGCCGACGGAGATCGCGATCGGCATCGGCTTACCCTCGGCGAAGAGCTTGTCGCGAAAGATCGTGGCGTGCTTGCCGGGTGCGGTGTAGACGCAGACCCGGCGCTCGTCGACGACCATCACGCGGTAGGTGCCGATGTTGACCCAGCCGCCGTCGGGGTCGCGGGTGATCACCGCGTCGCCGGTGCCGATGTAGCGCCCGCCGTCCTTGTCGTGCCACTTCGGGACGGGGAACGTCGTCAGGTCGATGTCGTCGCCCGTGTACACGTTCTCGAGCAGCGGGCCGTCGGTGACGATCTTGGGCGGCACGTCGGGGAGGTCCTGGAGGCGCGCGTGCCACAGGTCGCAGTACTCCGCCTTGGACAGTCCGGTCGGGAAGCCGACCATGAGCGCGACGCGGTTGAGCGAGCTGATCGGGTTGACGAGGATCCGGTGCCCCGGGTCGAAGCCCTGGATCTGGTCGAACAGGACGGCCGGGCCGTTCATGGCGTGCTCGGCGACGTCGGTGATCGGCGCGACGTCGTCGTCGACGTGGGCTCCCGAGATACGCCGGAGCTCGCCGATTTCCTCGACTTTATGGATCCAATCCCGCAAATCCTGATATGTCACGCGGTCGTTCCTCTCCGCTCACGGACCGTGTTCGGCCGGGGTGGACGGTTGAATCTCGGATCCAAAGTGCAGAATTTCGCACCCCGGAGGTTCAGCAGGCTAAGCGCCCGACTCGCCACCGTCAAGACCGCACGCGTTTCGATTTTCGCAACGCTTCCGAAACGTCCTCGACCTACCGTTGTGTACGTATATCCGCAGGTAGTGCGCCCGATCGCCGGCCTACTGCGGCGACGACCCGTTGACCGTCGTGCATCGTGCCGTACTATGTACGATAGTGGCGTACGACGGCTACCTTGTCCACCACTTCCTCCACCCGCACGCCGGGCGGGCAGGCCGCCGTAGGTGCATCGGCAACGCGCCCTGTCCGCCACGCTGAGTAATGTCTGAAATTCACCAACAAAGCAAAACGGACGGCACGCGGGACCGCGGTGCAATTCGACGGCCCCCACCCGTGGGCGACCGAATAACATTTGCGCCCGACATTCCATGAGCGAAATGAGGCGACTGTGGTACGCGTGCTGACCAACGAGGACATCGGTGCCGTGCTGGACTACCCGCACGCCATCGACGCCCTCTACGAGGGCCTGCGTGCCTTCGCCGCCGGCGAGGCCGCCCGCCGCCCGCGGGTCGACGTCCTCGCCCCGGCCGGCACGCCGGGCTCCTACGCCCGGTTCACGACGGCCGACGGCGTGGTGCGCGGCGGCTACTACGCGCTGCGGCTGAAGCCAGAGGTCATCGGCTGGCCGGAGGTCGACGGCGTGCGCCGGCTGTCCGCCCACAACGCCGCACCGGGCCACTACGGCGGGTTCGTCCTGTTGTGCCGCACCGACAACGCGCAGCTGGTCGCGATCATCCAGGACCGCCACCTCCAGTACCTGCGCACGGCCGCGCTCGCCGGCCTCGGTGCCCGCTACCTCGCCCGCCCGGAGTCGGCGACGCTCGGGATGCTCGGCGCGGGCGGGTACGCGCGCAGCTACGCCCGGGCACTCGCGACCGTCCTGCCGCTGCGCTGGATCCGGGTCTGGTGCCCCACACCCGAGCACGTCGAGACCTACTGCGCCGAGCTGCGCGCGGACGGCCTGCCCGCCGAGCCCGCCGCCGGTCCCGACGAGGCGCTCGACGGCGCGGACGTCGTGTCCACGTGCACCAACTCGCTCTCCCCCGTCCTCTTCGCCCGCCACCTGCGGCCGGGGACGTTCGTGTGCAACGTGTCCAACCGGGAGCTCGACGCGTCCGCCCGGGAGGCGATCACCACGGTCGGCCACCTCGCCGAGCAACCGCGGCCGCTGGATCTCGGCGGCTACCAGGACGGCAACTTCGCCATCCACCTCAACACGATGTGCTACGTCGCCGGCACCAAGGACGAGCGCGCCGCGCTGCCCACCGGTAGCGGGGCGGGCGCGGCGTTCCCGGGCAAGCAGGTGTCCTGTGTGGACTGGACGACCGGAGCGGCGCGCGGGCGCACCGACGACGCGGAGATCACCTTCCTCGGCGACCTCGCGGGCGGCGGCGCGCAAGGCCTGTCCAGCGGCGGCCTGCAGGGCGTGGAGCTCGCCGGGCTCGCGGGCCGGGCCTACGAGCTGGCGTCCGCCGCGGGCCTCGGGACGCAGCTGCCCGACGAGCTGTTCCTGCAGAAGGACTGAGATGGCCCCGTTGCGCATCAGTCTGGCCTGCGGCGACTACGACCGCGTCCGCCCGCTCCGCGACGGCCGGGTCGTGCCCGAGGGCGTGGAGCTGGACCACACGGTCATGCCCTCGCACCGGATCTTCCACGAGCAGGTGCGGTTCCGTCGCTGGGACGTCTCGGAGATGTCGCTCGGCAGCTACCTCACCCTCGCCGCGCGCGGTGCGGATCCGGCCGACAACCCGTTCGTCGCGATCCCCGTGTTCCTGTCGCGCTACTTCCGGCACGGCTTCATCTGGGTCAACACCACCCGCGGCGTCGACCGCCCGGAGGACCTGCGGGGCCGGCGGATCGGCGTTCCCGACTACCACATGACCGCGGCCATCTGGATGCGCGGCATGCTCTCCGACGACCACGGCGTCGGCGCGGGCGACGTCCACTGGCTCACCGGCGGGCTCAACAAGCCGGGGAGCACCGAACGCATCGAGCTGGCGGCGGCGCCCGGCATCCGCGTCGAGCCGATCTCGGCGGACCGCACGCTCGACGAGCTGCTCGTCGCGGGCGAGATCGACGCGCTCATGGCCGCCCTGCCGCCGAAGTCCTTCGTGGACGGTGACCCGCGGGTGCGGCGGCTGTTCGATGACCACGTGGCCGCCGAGCGCGACTACTTCCGCCGCCGCGGCAACTTCCCGATCATGCACTGCGTCGCGCTGAAGCGGGAGGTCCACGAGGCCCACCCGTGGCTCGCCGGGTCGCTCCTCGCCGCGTTCACCGAGGCTAGGGACCTGTGCCTGCGCGACCTCGACGCCCCCGGCGCGCTGCCGGTGACCCTCCCCTGGCTCACCGACTTCCTCTCCGAGGTCCGCGCCGTGCTCGGCCACGACTTCTGGCCCTACGGCGTCGAGCCGAACCGGCACGACCTGTCCACCCTCGTCCGCTACTGCGCCGAGCAGGGCCTGCTGGCCCGGCCGCTGTCGGTCGGCGAGCTGTTCGCCCAGTTCACCGCAGGAGGTACCACGTGAGCAACGAAGACCGGCTCAGGGACGGGCGCGGCCCGCGTCGCTGGGGATCGGACGTGATCGTCGACGCGGTGAACGCGCACGGGTTGCGCTACCTCACGATGAACCCCGGCTCGTCGTTCCGGGCGATCCACGACTCGATCGTCAACTACGGCGCCAACAGCCCGCGGATGATCCAGTGCACGCACGAGAAGATCGCCGTCGGCATCGCCCACGGCTACGCGAAGGTCACCGGCGAGCCGATCGGCTGCATCGTCCACGACACCGTCGGGCTGATGCACGCCACGCTCGGCGTCTACTACGCCTACGTCGACCGGGTGCCCGTGATGCTCTTCGGCGGCGCCGGCCCGATGGCCTACGAGCGGCGCCGGCCGAGCATCGACTGGCTGCACGTGACCAATGTGCAGGGCAACCTGGTCCGCGACTACACCAAGTGGGACGACCAACCCGCCAGCATCGGGTCGGTGCACGAGTCGGTCGCGCGCGGCTACCGGATCGCGGTGAGCGAGCCGCAGGGACCCGTGTACCTCGCGTTCGACGCGGCCGTGCAGGAGGACCCCCTGGAGGCCGACGTCGAGCCGCCGGCGGTCGCCGCGAACCCGATCCCGTCGCGCCTCGGCGCCGACCCGGCCGCGCTCGCGGAGCTCGCCGACCTGCTCGTCGACGCCGAGCGCCCGGTGCTCGTGCCCGGGTACGCCGGCCGCTCACCCGACGCGATGGACCTGCTCGTCGAGCTGGCGGAGCTGCTGGGCGCCGCGGTGGTCGACACCCACATCCGGCTGAACTTCCCCAGCCACCACCCGCTCAACGCCACCGGCACGAGCGCGCTGGAGGACGCCGACGTCGTCGTGTTCCTCGACGTCAAGGACTACGGCAAGCCCACGATGACGCTCAACAAGACCGACCGGACGAGCCAGTCGCGCATCGCGCCGGACGCGCGGGTGGCCGACCTCGGCCTCGCGCACGTCGCCACGTCGAGCTGGTCGCACGACTTCATGGGCATGCACCGCCTCGACCTGCAGGTCACCGCGGACACGATGGTCGCGCTCCCCCAACTCCTCGCGCTGTGCCGGGAGCGGGTGCCCGCCGCCCCGGCTCGCCGCGAGGCACGGGCCCGCTGGCGGCTGGCGGTCGGCGAGCTGCACCACCGCACGCGCGAGGCGTGGTGGGCGGAGGCCGAGAAGGGCTGGGACAACACACCCGTCACGCACGCGCGGCTCGCGAGCGCGGTGTGGAACGTGGTCCGCGAGCACGACTGGGTCCTGTCCGCCGGGACGGCCAAGGACTGGGCGCTGCGGCTGTGGGACTTCGACCGGCCCTACCGGCACCCGGGCATCAGCCTCGGCACGGGCACCCAGTACGGCATCTCGCTCGGCGTCGCCCTGGCGCACAAGGGGACCGGGCGCCTGGTGGTCGACCTGCAGCCCGACGGCGACCTGATGTACGACCTCGGGTCGCTGTGGGAGGCCGCCTACCACGAGCTGCCGCTGCTGGTCGTGATGGTCAACAACCGCGGGTACGTCGGCGACTGGGACCACCAGGAGCGGCTCGCCCAGATGCGCGGGACGCCGGCGGAGAACGCCTTCTACGGCATGGAGCTCGACAACCCGGCGCCGGACTTCGCGGCCGTGGCCCGCTCGTTCGGCTGGCACGCCGAGGGACCGATCGACAACCCGGCCCTGGTCGAGGAGGCCGTCCGCCGCGCCGCGCGGGCGGTGCTGACCGAGGGCAGGCCCGCACTCGTAGACGTGGTCTGCGGGCACGACTGACACCGCACCCGGCTTCGGGCGGACTGGTCCGCCACACTCATCGGTAGTCGAGCGGTTCCGGGACCACAGCAACGTCGCCTTCGTGCTGGAAACGCCATCTCGTTCATGACCGCGACACCCGGGGTCGTGGACCCGCCGGCCTCGCGCCTATACCGTCCTGTGTGGACAGTGTTCACGCCGTCAGCGACAAGCTCCTGTGCCTTGAGCGCCGCCGCGCGGACGTCGCGGCTCGCCTCGTCCAGCGGCGCGGGGTCGACCCGTGCCTTGCGGGACAGCACCGACCACCACCGACAGCGGGAACGCGGCGCACGGCGCAACACTCGGCGCCGCAACACGCGATACACCGCCGCGCCGGCGGTCGCCCGGACCGGCAGCACGGCAGCTCTGCGCACGAGGACACAGGACGTGACCAGCGCCCGCGCATCGTCCGAAGTCGACCCCAGGAGGATGCGGGCGTACCCGAGCAACGCGGGACAGCGGTCGTCGAGCACACGTTGGACGTCGGCGGTGCTCTTCGTCGGTGCGCTCCTCCTTCGGCGGGGTCGTGTTCCTCTTGGGACGGTCGGAACCGCCCCACTCGTTCCCGATCACGTGGAAAGCGCCCGCGACGGCACGGAAACCGGCGGCAACCGACCCGGCTCGAACGGGGAGGCGGCTATTCGTCGAAGTCTCCCCCTGTAATACTTCATGCGCGTAATGTGTGCGGCGGAAATTTGTCCGCTAGTCAAATGACGAGGGTGGGATGGCGGAGTCGCGAGCCGCGCCGAGTGCCGGCGTGTCCAGGCGGACCCTGCTCCGCGCAGGCGGACTCGCCACCGCGGCCGCAGGGCTGTCCGGGTGTTCCGTGCTGGCGAGCACGGCCGGGGTCGGGGACGACGTACGGGTGGGCGTCGCGTGGAGTGCCGGAGAGCTCGAGGCGTTCCGGGCCGTGCTCGCCCGCTACCGGAACGGCTACGAGCTGGTCCCGCTCGGCGACGACATCGCCTCCGCGCTCGGCGCGCGGACCGCGGGGCGGCCCGACCTGGTGGCGATGCCGCAACCGGGAACCGTCAGTGCCGGCATCGACGACCTGGAGCCGCTGCCCGACGACGTGTGGCGGTCGGAGTACGAACGGATCGCGGGGACCTCGCACAACGGTCGGCACTACGCACTGCCGTTCAAGCTCGCGCACTCGTCGGTGGTCTGGTACCGCAAGCGGCTGTTCGACGATCACGGCCTGCGGACGCCGGACACCTGGTCGGACTGGATGGACCTGAACCAACGGATTATCGACGACCCGGCCCTGAGTGAAGCCGGCGTCGCGCCGCTCGCCCTCGGCGGCGCGGACGGCTGGCTGCTGGCCGTCTCCTTCGAGAACGTCCTGCTACGGCACTTTCCGAGCACCTACGAAACGCTGAGCGTGGAGTCCTACGACCCGAGGGTGTGGCTCGGGAGCGAGGTCACGGAGGCGCTGCGCATGCTCGCCGGCATGTGGTCGGTGCCGGGCGCGATCTCCGGTGGGTTGGACCGCGCCCTCGTGCTGCAGTACCCGGACGCGGTGCAGGAGGCGTTCCTGTACAAGCGGGCCGCGATGGTGGTCGCGCCGGACTACGCCGAGTCCGTGATCCGCAGGTTCGGCACGCCGGAGGACGAGGTGGACACCTTCACGTTCCCGGCGCGCGAGGGCATCTCCGCCCCGCTCGCGGTGGCCGGCGACCTGCTGGTCCTGGTCAAGCCGGCGCGGGAGCCCGCGTACACCCTGCTGCGCTACCTGGCAGGCCCGGAGGCGCCGGTCCCGTGGATCCGGGACACGGGCGGCTTCATCGCGGCGAATCCAGACACCGACAGCCGCTACTACAGCGCCACCCTGCGCCGGCTCGCCCGCGAGGTGCGCGAGCAGGAGATCAGCTTCCGGCTCGCGGACCAGCTCGGCACGGTCGGCGGCCGCGACGGGCTCGCGCTCGTCCTGCAGCAGCTCGTGGGCGACCTGGCCGACGGCACGCCGCCGGCGACGGCGGCGCGCCACGCGGCGGGGAAGATGGTCGAGATCGCCGAGGTGGCCGGATGAGCCCGGTGCACATCGAACCCAGGCCCGGCCTCAAGCTGGAGGTGGCCGGACGCGAGGTCTCGGGCCGGGCGCTCGATACGACCGCCGACCATGGGCGACCGATCCGACTCCTGCTGGGTCTACCCGCCGTCCTGCTTCTGCTCGTGCTGCTGGTGCCGATCGTGTGGACAGTGGTGTGGGCGCTGCACGGCGACTCACTGCTCGGCAACTTCCTGGCCGTCGTCACGGACGACGGCGCGTGGGCGGCGGCGCGGAACAGCGTGGTGTGGGTGGGCATCGCGCTGATCGTCATCGTGCTCGGCTACGGGATCGCGGTCATCAGCAGGCTGGTTCACGGGTTGTGGCGGGTCCTGCTGTACGTGCTGATCCTCCCGTTCGGGGTGTCCGCACTGGTCTCCGGCGCGGTCTTCCGGATGATCTTCGACCCGGCTCCCGAGCGGGGCATGGCCACCGCGCTGTTCGGCGAGGACGTGGTGTGGCTCGGCCCGGGACTGATCTGGCTCGTGCTCGCCTCGTCGTTCGCCTGGACCTGGCTCGGTTTCGTCGTGGTGCTGTTCCGGGCCGGCCTGGACGCGCGGGGCAACGGCGGGCCCGGCCTGTTCGGTCGCCCCGGCCTGCCCAAGCCCGGCCCGGTCACCTACATCGTGCTGCTGACCGTGCTGGTCGCCGCGATCCGGGTGTTCGACCTGGTGCTGATCGCGGCGCCGGGCTCCATGCAGGTCGACGTCGACGTGGTGGGCCTGCACTGGTGGCGGATGACCTCGCGCAGCGTGGACACCGGCGCGCCCGCCGCGCTCGCCGTGCTGCTGTTCGTCATCGTGGGCCTGCTCAGCTTCGTGACCATGCGGCGGCGCAGGACAACCCCGGAGAACTCGCCGCCCGCGCCGGCCGAGGAGAGCGCGGGTACGCCGGTACCGGCGCCGGTGAACCGCCGGTGGCTGAGCTGGCTGATCGGGCTCGGACTCGCCGCGCTGTGGCTGCTGCCGTTGGTGATCCTGCTGGCCACCGCGTCGCACGACCCGCGGGCGGCCGGATCGTCCGGCTGGTGGCACTTGTCCGGCCTCGGGTTCGGCTCGTTCGCCGAGGTGAGCGCGAGCTGGCTGTGGCCGGCGGTGCTCGGCAGCGTCTTCCTGGCCGGGCTCGCCACCGCGCTCGTCGTGGCAGCCGCGGTGCCGATGGCCTACCTGCTCACCTGGGGCGGGCTGCCGAGCTGGCTCACCCGCTCGCTTATCCTGCTGCTCGTGGTCATGGCGGTCGCGCCGGTGCAGATGTACGCAGGCCCGCTCCGCGACCTGTTCGGCGAGTTCGGGCTGGCCGGTGCCCGGACACCGCTGGCGCTCGTGCACGCGGCGGCCGGGCTTCCGTTCGCGACCCTGGTGCTGCGCACCGCGTTCCAGGCGGCGCCGCCTGATCCGTCCGGCACCCGCAGGCCCACGCTTGACGCCATCTGGCACGGCCGGTACCTGCGTGCCCTGATCGCGGTGGGGGTGCTCGAGTTCGTCCTGGTGTGGAACGACTTCATCGTCGGCTTCCTGATCAGCGGGCCGAGGTCGACCCCGCTCAACCTGCTGCTGTGGGGTGAGGCGCGGCAGTTCGGCATCTCGGCCGGCACGGTCGCCGCCGGGGCCGTGGTCGCCTCGGTCATCCCCGTCGCGCTGCTGCTGGCCACCTGGCCCAAGGTGATCTCCGGGCTCACCGGAGGTGCGACCGAATGAGCAAGCCGGGCCGCGGCCCTCAGTCGGAGCGGAACTTCCTCACCAAGATCGCCGTGGGCTCGGGCTTCGTGATCACGTGGTTCCTGGGGACTCTTGCCGCGGAGCTGCTCGGCGGCCAGGCCAACGAGACCAGCATCGGGCAGTTCGCCGGGCGGTTCCTGCTGGTCGCCCTGGTCGTCGTGGTGCCGCTGACCACGCTGGTGTGGGCCGGGATCAAGCTGTGGAAGTGGCGGCACCCGTCGCCACCCGAGCCGCCGCCTCCGCCGGAGGTGGCCTGGCCGGCCGAGCCGGAGCCGGCGGCCTGGCGCCCGCCCGGCCCGATCTACGACCGGGACGACGAGGTGGCGGCGACGGTGCGGACCCTGCTCGCCACCGGGGTCGCGGTCGTGTGCGGGGCACGGGACGTCGGCACGTCCGCCGTCGCCGAGGCGGCGGTGCAGTCGTTGATCAACGACCGGCGAATCGCGGACCGGGACGTCGCGCGCGTCGACCTGCGCAGCCGGTCGAGCCGCACTCCGGACGACGCGCGGGCGACGGCGGGCCGCATCCTGTCCATGTTCCGGCAGGACGAGCCGGCGAACGGGACACCGAAGGTGCTGGCCAACGCCGCGGAGCGGCTGCACGACGTGCTCGCCAAGCAGTACTCGGTGCTGCTGCTGGACAACGTCGCCGTGCCGGACGAGATCGAGTGGCTCATTCCACAGTGGACGGAACGGAACAACCGCCAGCCGTGGCTGGTGATCGCAGGCGAGACGGCAATCGAGTCGGTGGTGCCGGGCAGCGGGGTGGCGATCGCTCCACTGTCGACGGACGGGATGCGCGAGATCTGGCACGCCGACACCGACACGATGCCGAAGGAGCCGGCCCGCCCCCTGATGTACCGGCGGCGCCGGTTCCTGCCACGGTGGGTGCGCGACCTGCTGCGACCGCGGCGGGAGCTGCCCCGTTCCGCGCCACTGTCCACTCCGGACCCGATCGACGCACTCGTGGCCGTGTGCCGCGGCCGACCCCGTGCGATCAAGGCCGTGGCGCGGGAGACCACCGGCACCGACCGCGAGGCCGAGGTGCTCGCACTGCTGGCATCGATGAACACCGACGAGAACAACCCTCTGGTGGGGATCTGGCGCGCGGTCCTGCTCCGGACCGAGGACAGTCTCAGCCCGGAAGCCGCCTGGCTCTTGCACGCGCTGGCCGTGATCCCGGTGACCGCGCTGACCAGGGAGGCGATCGCGGCTCTCGTGACCGCCCATGCACCCGACGCGGGCTCGAGCGACGCCCTGCCCGCGCCGTTCGAGGAGCTGCGTGTCCGGGACTTCGTGGAGGAGGTCCGCAACCGGTACCGGCTACCGCTGGAGATCCGGTGGGCGATCACCGGTCAGGCCGACCAACCCGATGTCGACAAGGCCCGGGTCGCCGTACCGGCCCTGGTCCGCCACCACGCCGACCGCGTGGTGCGCAGGGCGAACCAGCTCGACGTGCGCTCGGTCGGCGCCAGGGCCGCGGCGTGGCTCCACGAGGAGGAACCCACCCTGCGCCCGCTGTTCTCGCCCGAGTACTACCAGGACGGTGAGGTGCTGCTCGCGGTGATCGACGACCTCGCGCGCATCGCAGGCGCCCTCGAGTACTGGTACGTGCGCGAGCAGCAGGCGGACGGTCTGCTCAAGGTCAGCGCCGCGCTGGGCGAGCTCGCCGACCGCGCCCAACGGCGAGAGCTTTCCGCGCTGGCCGCGGCGCGGAAGGCCACCGCCTACCGGATGGTCGGGCAGCGGGCGGCGGCGGAGGAGCAGCTGGCGCTGGTGGCGGGCGAGGCGCGTGCCGCCAGCACCCACGACCTCGGCACCGAGCTCGTGACCCGCCTGCACGTCGAGAAGGCCCTGCTCGGGCTGGCCGGCGGCGAGTCCACACGCGACGGTGCGGAACACCCGAAGGTACGCCGGTCGCTCGAGGAGATCGCCGACAACAAGCGTCATCCCGGCGCCGGCATCGCCATGATCAACCTGGGTGCCATGCACCTGGCGGAGAACTCACCCGGCGCGGCGCTGGAGTACCTGGAAAGGGCCGAGGCCATGGCCCGCGAACGACAGGACACCAGCTGCCAGGCACAGGCGGTGGAGCTGCAGGGGATCGCGCTGTCCGGCTCGGACCTGCACGAGGCCGTGTCACGGTGGCAGGAGGCCAAGCAGCTGTTCAAGGCCATCGGTGAGGAGCAAGGTCGGGCACGCTGCCTGCAGCACCTCGGCGCGGCGGCCCTGGTCGACGAGACCGTGGCCGCCCGGCTGGCCGACGGCACCCGGGGCGCTGTCCCGCTTCTCCAGGAGTCGAAACAGCTGCGCGCGGGCCAGCCGGACACCGCGCTGGTGGACGAGTACCTCCGCGCGGCGGACGGCGACATGGGACCGGACAAGCCGGCGTACGCACCGAAGTGATCGCCCGGCGTTCAGCACCAGTCATCTGACGGATTCGGACGAACCTGTCCGGCTCGTCACGTCCTTGCCGACGAACAAGAAGGGGAACCCCATGAGGACCTTGCACTTCGGCCTCCGGGTGACCGATCTCGAACGGTCGCTCGCGTTCTACACGGCGATCGGCTACCAGGTGCTCGGGAGCGTCCCCGAGACCGCGTTCGGGAGCCTGACCATGCTTCAGCTCCCCGACGACGACTTCGTCACCATCGAGCTCGTCCACGATCCCAGCAGGACCGAGCTCGACCCCGACAGTCGCCTCAACCACTTCGTCATCCAGGTCGAGTCGATGGAGGCCACCGTCGCCGCGCTCGCCGCCAACGGCATCGACGCCGAGGAACCCGTGTCACCGAACGACTCGGACGACTTCCTCACGTCGTGGGTCACCGACCCGGACGGCAACCGGATCGAGCTGGTCCAGTGGCCGGCCGGGCACGCCGACGGCATCACCGCAGCCGACATGGCGAACTGAGCCAGCGAAAGGAAAGCCAGGTGGGAAAGACGATCATGGGAGCGGTGGTCTCCCTGGACGGCTACATCGCCGACGACAACGACGGCGTCGGGCCGCCCTTCGACTGGTACGGCAACGGGGACGTCAGCTGGTCCTTCGATGGCACCACCGACGAGTCCCGATCCACCCAGGCATCGGCCGACTCATGCGCGCCCTCTACGCCTGCGTGGCCGCGAACGTCATCGGCCGGCGTCTCTTCGACCTCACCAACAGCTGGAACGGCCGGCCGGCCGCCGGTGAGCACGTCTTCGTCGTCACCCACGAAACACCGAAGAACTGGGAGCACGCTGGCACAGCGCCGTTCACCCTCGTCGACGTGGCCGGTGGCCAGATCGGTGGGCAGGCACTGAGGCTCGGCCTCATCGACCAGGTCGTCGTCAACCTCGTCCCCCGCGGTGTTCGGTTCAAGCCGCCCGAACACCGTCAACAATCCTCGCCCGGAAACCTCCCTCGTTGCCCGGCGAGTTGTGCCATGCTTGGCGACTTCACATTGTCTATGTGATTGGGGGATTTCTTTTATGCGAATCACATTCGCGAAAGCCGCGGGGTCACTGGTTGCCACGGCACTTGCGGTGTCCGGGCTTGTCCTGGGTGCCGCTCCGGCGCAGGCCGGTAAGGCTCCGCTGAACGTCGTCGCCCTTGGCGACTCCTACGGTTCGGGCACCGGCGCGGGCGACTATCTTGACGGCACCGGTGTCGCGAACGGCTGTTGGCGCAGTAGCAACTCGTATTCGGAAACGCTCGTCGCGCGGCTGCGGGACCGCGGGAGACAGGTGACGTTCACGAACGTCACCTGCAGTGGCGCGTCGACGGCCGCCCTGAGCCAGTCGTTCAAAGGTGAGCCGCCACAGCTGGACGCACTGAGCCGGAACACGAACGTGGTGTTCCTGAGCATCGGCACCAGCGACATCGACTTCGCCGGCTACGGGCTGCAGTGCATCGCGGGCGACTGCAGCGGTCAGGTCACGCAGGACCAGCTCGCCAAGCTGCAGGGCATGGGTCAGAACGTGGCCGCGCTGCTCGGTGAGATCAAGGCCCGCAGCCCACGAGCGAAGATCGTGATGTCCGGCTACGGCAGCCAGCTCACCGCGGGCGAGAACGCCCCGGGCGTCCCGCTCGACGCCCTCTGCGGGCCGGAGTTCTTCTCCAGCCAGGAACGCATCGAGGGCAACCAGGTAGCCAGCGGGATCGACGCGACCCTGCGCCAGACCGCGCGGCGCGCTCATGCCACCTACGCCAGCCCGTACCTGAGAAACTCGGTCGACCTCCACCCCACCTTCGCCGGCCGTTCGTTGTGCCAGTCGGCCGAGCCCCACTATCGCGGCTTCGACGCGCTTGCCCCGGGCCAGGAAGGCGCGGAGGCGGTCCTGCACCTGAACACGGCGGGCCAGACCGCGCTGGCCGATCTCATCCAGCGCAGGCTCTGCTGGTAGCGACGGCCGTGCGTAGGGTCGCGGTGTGCGCATCGTGTCGCTGCTGCCCGCCGCGACCGACATCGTCGCCGAACCGGGGTTGCTGGCCGACCTGGTCGGCCGCACCCACGAGGGCGACCGGCCGGACGAGGTGAGCGACAACCTCTGATCATGTCGAACCGCGACACCAGGCTTGGCTGCAACACCACCATGTCCACGGCTCGCGCGAGCTGAACATCCACCCCAACACCGTCCGCTACCGCGTCCGGCGCGCCACCGAAGTCTCCGGCCTCTCCTTCGCGAACCCACCGAACGCCTCCCCCCACCTCCTCCTCCAGGATCTCGGGTAGACGAATCCGTTGAGAACCTTCAGCAGGTAGTGGGCGCACCAAGCGCAATCACGCTCCAGCTCGATGAGGGGGTACCACGGGCGGCGAGCGACTCGCATCCATTGGATTGACCGGATGCCGATGCTCACCACGCGCTGTCGCGTCGGCTTCCACGATTGGTTCGTGGGACCTGCTGAGAGTCTGTTGACGGGGTCAGGTGGCTGCTGGTGGCCCGTCGGTGTTCGGGCATGGGTGGAGGGTGAGCCGTTCTGCTGGCAGGTCGGCGTGGCGCACCAGGGCAGTGTGTGCCCATCGCTTGGCCCAGCGGATCGCGTCGTCCCAGGGAGCCGTGTCGGGGCCGGGGATGATAGCCAGCGGCCGTGAGCGGGGTCCCCATTCGATGTGGGCGGCGTAGGCGTCCGGCAGATCACCCGGGGTCAGTCGGGCGGTCCCGTGCGGTGTGGAGAAGACCTGCCGTGCAGTCCGCGTCTGCACCGCCTCGTGCGCGAGTGCGATGTGGGCGGCCAGCCCGGGATCTCCGTCGACGATGCGGAAATCGTGGCCAGCGAACTGCAGGTTCGTCAGGTGGGGCCGTCCGGCCAGCGCTTCCGCGACGAACATGCCGAAGACGACTCCGTTGATGATTACGTCCCAGTGCTGGGGTATGAGTTCCACGTCCTGTGGCGCCCATTCCGATTCGCGCCCGCACACCAGGAGAGTGTTCTTTGCGCGCCGCCACACGCCGTAATACTGGCTGTCGGCGTGCGCGGCTCGCCCACGCACGCCGACGGTATCATCGAGCATGGCGAAGTCGGTATCGCCGCGACGCCATGCGCATTCGAGTACGAGCACCGTTCTCCTACGAATTAGGCTGAGTCGCCTTCCGCGAAATGCGGATAGTAGCACTCGCCGATTCCATTGGGGTCGGGGTCGTGCAGCGGGGTCGCACTGGAAGTCGAGCGATCCGTGCAGCGGTGACAGAGCCGCGGTCGCACCGGGCGTCCTGATCCAGAATTCGAACGCGAGGTCGTAGGTGTGGTCTTCGGCAAGGTAGAAGGGTAGAAGTTGCTGATGTAGTGGATGTTGGTGCCGCCCACCGGAAGGGCGCCGAAAGCTGTGAACTGCTCGCCGCACGAGGTCGACGGCTTCTCACCGCAGAACACGTCCTGCGCGATCTCGGCTGTGGTGTTCAACTCGCTTGTCACGGCACCACGGATCAACCTGATCTGACGACCGTTCATGCTGAACTGCGCCTGGTATCCCACATCTCCCTGATAGGTGCAGTTGCCGGACGAGTCGCACACGTTCACGTTGCAGCGACGCCCGAAGAGGCGGTTCCTCGACAATCGCCATCCGTAGTAGTAGGGCACGCCGGCGCCTGGGTTGACCGTCAACCCGTACTCGTCGTCCAGTGGCGCGTAGTTCTCCGGAACTGCGTGGTTCCGCAGGTACTCGGCGCTTGCGCGACATCGCCGCCCGCCTGCAGGATGGCCTGCCGGCATACGTCGACGGAGTGCAAGCAGACGAAGGAGTCCGGTGCAGCTGGGGCGGAACAGTCGCAACTCCTCCCAGCCGCCGTCGGTGGACTCGTCGGCATGCCAATGGGACGCCTCGGGTGTGCCCGATGAACAGGCACTTGCCCTGGTCACCAAGGTGGCGGCGTTCCTGAGCGAACGGCCCGTGCCCGATCGGCTCGCTGAACTCGGGCTACCCGTCCTGGTGATCTTCGGCTCCCAAGACCGGCGCTGGCAGCCATCCTCGTTCGAGGACTATCGCCGAGTCCCACGGGCACGGATCGAGATCCTCAACGGCGTCGGCCACACGCCCATGCTCGATGATCCGGACACAACCGCGGGACTCTTACGCGGCTTCGCCCTCGACATCACATCACACTGATTCGGCATGACCGTTCGTTGAGCCGCTGGTCATCATGACGGACATCGACGCGAGCGCTCACGACAACGCCGTGTGCCGCAGCTTTCCCGCGCTCAGACCCGTTCGCTCGGTGGTGATGTGGTGTCCTGGGTCGGCTCGGGGGTGTGGGATGGTTCGGGGTTGGGGCGCATCAGGGTGGCGGCCAGCGCGCCGATGAGCAGGACCGCGATGGGCAGGAGCATGGACGCGCGGGCCGCATCGGTGAGGCCGTTGTGGACCACCTGGCCGGCGAGCTGTTGGATCTGGTCGGCGACGGACGGCGGCAGGCTGGACGGAACGGCGGCACCGACCCGGTCGCTGAGCTCGTTGGCCGAGTTCGCGGCGTGCGACAGGCTGTCGACGAAGTCCGCCTGGTACTGGGGCGGCAGCGTCTTCGCCGCGTCGGCCGCCTCCGCGCCCATCGAGACGCTGATCCTTGCCTGCAGCAGCACGCCGATCGCCGCGCTGCCGAGCACGCCGCCCACCTGCCGGGAGGTGTTGAAGATGCCCGAGGCGGTGCCGGCGAGCGCGGGCTCGACGGACCGCATCGCGATGTTGCTCATCGGCGCGAACACGAACCCGGTGCCGATGCCGGTCATCAGCAGGGCCGGGATCAACGCCCATGGATCGGTGTCCGGCCCGGCCTCGAGGACGATCATCCCGAGCCCCGCGGCGAGCGCCAGGAAGCCGATCATCACCAGGTACTTGGCGTTGACCCGGTCCGACATGCGGCCGATGAACGGGGCGATGATCCCGGACAGCAGCGACATCGGCGCGGTGAGCAGGCCCGCCTCGGTCGGGCTCAGGCCCAGCACGTTCTGCGTGTACACGACGAGCGGGATGAACATCCCGGTCATGGCGAAGCCGATGGCGGTCGCGGTGACCGTGCCAGTTGAGAAGTTCCTGTTGTTGAACACCCGCAGGGGCACGAGCGGTTCCTTGCGGTTGTGCCGCTGCCAGACGACGAAGGCGGTGAGCAGCACCGCACCACCGGCGATGATCTCGAAGATGCTGATGTCGCCGAAGACGGCTCCCCAGCCGTATTGCTGGCCGTTCTGGATGCCGAAGACCAGCAGGCACAAACCGGCGACCGACAACACGATGCCCAGGATGTCGAACGAGTGCAGCCGCTTGGGTTGCCAGTCCGGTACCAGCAGCACCGTCAGCACGATCCCGACCACCCCGACCGGCACGTTGACGAAGAAGATCCACTCCCAGCCGAGGCTGTCGACCAGCACGCCACCGAGCAGCGGGCCGGTGATCGTCGCCAGGCCGGCGACCCCACCCCACATGCCCATCGCCGGGCCGCGTTTGGCGGGCGGGAAGAGGTGGGTGATGAACGCCAGCGTCTGCGGTGTCATCAGTGCCGCGCCGAGGCCCTGGACAGCGCGGGCGGCGATGAGCATCTCGGCCGTGCCCGACAACCCGCACCACAGCGATGCCGCGGTGAACACGACCATGCCAGCCAGGAAGACCCGTTTTGGGCCGAACCGGTCGCCGAGCCGGCTGGTGAACAGCATCGGCACCGCGTACACCAGCAGGTAGATGCTGATCACCCAGACCACGGAGTTCAGGTCCGTGTGCAGGCCACGCACCATGGTCGGGATCGCGATGGTCACGATCGTCGTGTCCAGCAGGATCATGAAGAACCCGATGCACAGCGCGGTGAGCGCCGCCCACGGGTTAACTTGCCTTGTCACCGTCTCTCCCGCCGTTGTTGTCTACAACAGACAAATTGGGCACCGCGTCCGGCTTGCTGTCCGGCCAGGCGATCCGGCCGGACTCCAGGTCCTCGATCAGCCGCTCCGTCCAGTCCAGTTCGGACTGGCGCTGGTGGTGCACGTAGGCGTAGTCGATCCAGTACATCGCGGGCAGTTGCGTGACCAGCACGTGGTCGATGACCACCTGGTCGGCGGCGATCTGCGCGCGCAGGCTGAGCACGCGCATCTTGAGCTGCTCGACCGCGTCCGCCTGGTCGAGCTCGTTGGCCGCCGACAGCGCCACGGGGAACTGAGGGTATTCCTGGCCTGGGGTGCCGAGCATCGCGCGCACCTGCTCGACGAACATGTCCCGGCCCGGCTCGGTCAACCCGTAGACCGTGCGTTCCGGCCTGCGGCCCTGGCGCTGGGTGTCGACGATCTCGATGATTCCCTGCGCCTCGAGCCGTTCCACAGTGTGGTAGAGCGAGCCGGGCCGCAGCTTGACCCGGTAGTCGACCCGTCGTTCACGCATGATCTGGGTCATCTCGTACGGGTGCATGTTCCGCTCGTGGAGCAGCTCCAGCACAGCCATTGCCAGCGGTGTCAGCGGCGCCATCGACCTACCCACGCCGACTATTCCTTCCCGACGACTCCATACCGTTTATTCCACGCGGACTATACGGCGTGGGCTCTCCGACGTCGAGCAGCCATCCCGCCTACCCAGCTGAGCGGGGTGTCCCAGTCCAGTTGCCGGCGCAGTTCCTCGTCGTCGGTGGGCGACGGCTGGGACCGGGCCGGCTGTGTCCGGTCGTCAGCCGTGCGCTGGTGGCGATGTTGGCTTCCACCCGGGGACGGCGGAGCCGTTCGTAGGCCGCCAGGGCCTCGGCCACGGCGCCGGTGTCCCGGAACGCCTTGGCCAGCACGACCGTGTCTTCCAGCGCCATCGAGGCGCCCTGTCCGGTAGCCGGCGAGGCCGCGTGCGCGGCGTCCCCGATGATCAGGACGCGGTCGGTGTGCCATCGAGAGACATCGGGCAGGTCGTTGGCGTTGGTCACCATCATCGTGGTGGATCGGGATTCGTCAGGGGAAGGAGATGTCGGCAACAGTCCGGGCAACCGCCAACTGCGCCGGGGCGAACATCCCGTTGCTGGCCAGCGTCAGGAACGCGCCTATGTCGGCACCGCTGTCCGGATGTGCCTCGTACACCGCGACCTCGAAACCAGCCTTGTCCATGGCCAGCGCCGCCGCACTACCGGCGATACCACCACCGACGATCAGGACACGCCTCACCCCAGAACCTCCAGCCCGTTCGGCGCGTGCGCAGCGGTTGGGGTTGAGCACCAGTCCCGGCGTCCACCAGCGCCGGACACCGGGTGGGTATCGCCGGCATACGGTCCAATACGGACGGGTGGGCGGCAGTGTGCGCGCTGGTTCGCGGCCTGTGTTGTCGCGTGCCGGACGTGAAGATCTGTTACCGAACGCCCGACTGGTGGCAAGATGCCGCCATGGTCGGGACCGATAATGTTCGCAAATCGCCCGCAATGGGCGCGACCACGGCTTCTGTGGACCGGCGGCACCGTCGGCAGCGGCTGTCGGCCCGCGAGGTCACGCTGGGTGTGCTGTTCTGCGTGCCCGCGCTCGCCGGGCTGGGCGCGTTCGTGATCTTCCCGCTGTTCCAGGCGGTCTTCCTGTCGACGCGGGGCACGGACATCAACGGCAACCCGTCCCGTTCGGTCGGTGCGGAGAACTTCGCCGCGCTGCTCACCCCCGAGTTCGGCACGATCCTGCTGCAGACGCTGCTGTTCACGGTGTTCGTCGTGGTGGTCGGGCTGGTGCTGCCGCTCGCGCTGGCCGTGCCGCTGTCCCAGCGGCTGCCCGGCATGCGCGTGTTCCGCTCGCTGTTCACATTGCCGTTCGCCTACTCGGCATCCGCGGCGAGTGTGGTCTGGCTGCTGATGCTCGACCCGTCGATGTCCCCGGTCAACTGGGCGCTGCGGCTGTTCGGGGTGGCCGCGCCCGGCTGGACCACCGAGTCGCCGTGGCCGCTGGTCACCGTGGCGTGGGCGACGGTGTGGGTGGTGGCCGGCTTCAACCTGCTGGTGCTCAGCGCCGGACTCGCCGGCGTCGACCAGGAGGTCCTCGAAGCCGCGCGGATCGACGGGGCGACCGGGTTCCGCAGCTTCTTCAGCGTCGTCCTGCCGATGATCTCCCCGAGCGTGTTCTTCGTCGTGGTGACCACGACGCTCACCGCGCTGCAGGCACTCGGGCAGGTGCAGGTGATGACCGACGGCGGGCCCAACGGCAGCACGACGACGCTGGTGTTCGCCATCTACCACAACGCCTTCGAGTACGGGAACAACGACTACGGACTGGCCAGCGCGCAGGGCCTGGTGCTGCTGATCATCGGGATCGTGCTCGCCGCGATCCAGTTCGGTGTGATCGAGAGGCGGGTGCACTACCGGTGACTCAGACGACCACCGCTGTCGCGCCCGTACCGGGCCGGGCCGGTACGGGGCAGGCACGGCGCAAGGTTCGCTCCCCGGAGCGGCCGCGGGCCGCGCTCGGCGTTCTCACCTACGTGTGGCTCGGGCTGGCGGCGATCGTGCTGCTGTTCCCGGTGCTGCTGACCGTGGTGGGCGGTTTCCTGCCGGAGGGGCAGCTGGTGCGCCAGCCGCCCGGGTTGGCCAGTGGCACGTACTCGTTCGACAACTACGTGGCCGCCTGGCAGCAGACGGTGGTGCCGTTGCTGCCCGCGTTCACCAACTCGTTGTTCGTCGGCGTGCTGATCATGCTGGGCCACCTGGTCACGTCGTGCCTCGCCGCCTACGCGCTCGTGTTCGTCCGGATGCCGCTGCGCAAGCCGGTCTTCTGGCTGTTCATGGCCACGATCATGGTGCCGTACGAGGCGATCGTGGTGCCCAACGCGCTGTTCATCCGCAGCATGGGCATCGAGAACAGCCAGTGGAGCCTGGTGCTCCCCTTCCTGGCCAACGGGTTCGGGGTGTTCCTGATGCGCCAGGCGTTCCGCCAGTTCCCCGACGAGCTGCGGCAGGCCGCGCTCATCGACGGCGCCGGGCACCTGCGCTTCCTGTTCACGATCGTGCTGCCCGCGGTGCGACCGTCGATGACCGCGCTCGCGGTGTGGTCCTTTCTGCAGGGCTGGAACATGTACTTCTGGCCGCTGATCATCTCCTCGTCGAACAACTCGATGAACACCCTGCAGACCGCCGTGTTCGCGTTGAAGGCCAACGGGAACGGCACCCAACAGGCGCTGCTGCTGGCCGGCGTGACGATCACGCTCGTGCCGACGCTGCTGCTGGTCATCTTCGGTCAGCGCTGGCTCGTCCGCGGCTTCATGGCCGGGGCCGTGAAATGACCCCACTGTTGACCAGTGTGTCGACATCGTGGGTTCGCTGTGACAGGAAGGAAGAACTGTGCAGATAACTCTGCGTCGCCGGATCGGCGCGCTGGCTGCCGCCCTCGCGATGGCCGTCACCGCCTCGGCGTGCACGTCGGCGGCGAACTCGGGAGGCTCCACCGGCGGCGATGACGCCGCCGCGCCGGGCAAGGACGCGCTCGAGGGCAAGGGCGAGGTCGGCATCACGTTCTGGCACGGGATGAGCGGCACCAACGGCGAGACGCTGCAGGCGCTGATCGACCAGTTCAACTCCCAGCACCAGGGCAAGATCAAGGCCACGCTGAACTACAAGGGGCAGTACGACAGCGTGCTCGCCTCGTACAAGAACGCCTCGAACCAGCAGCGGCCCGATATGCTGCAGATGTACGACATCGGCACCCGCTACATGATTGACTCGAAGACGATCCTGCCGATGCAGTCGTTCATCGACGTCGACCACTACGACGTGTCCGACCTCCAGCCGAACATCGCCGGGTACTACACCGTCGACGACAAGCTGTACTCGATGCCGTTCAACACCTCGATGCCGTTGATGTACATCAACCGGGAGGCGTTCCAGAAGGCCGGTCTCGACCCGGAGAAGCCGCCCGCCACCCTCGACGAGATCATGGCCGCCGCCAGGAAGATCAAGGCGACAGCGGGAGAGACGGTGCAGTACGGCTTCGGCGCCTCCCTCTACGGCTGGTTCGTCGAGCAGTGGAACGCGGTCGCCGACCAGACGCTGTGCGACGCGGACAACGGCAGGACCGGGCGGTCCGGCAAGGTCACCATCGTCAACGACACGAACCTCGAGCTCGTGCGGTGGTGGCAGCAGATGGTCGACGAGGGCCTCGCGATGAAGCTGGACAGCAACACCGACAACGGTGACAACGCGTTCAGCTCCGGGACCGTCGCGATGAGCCTCGAGTCCACCGGCTCGCTCGGCAGCTTCACCGCGGGCGCCGCGGCGTCGAAGAACCCGTTCACGGTCGGCACCGGCTTCTTCCCGAAGGTCAGCGCGGACGACGACGGCGGCCCGATCATCGGCGGCGCTTCGCTGTGGATCGTGAACAAGGACGACCCGGCCAAGAAGCGGGCCACCTGGGAGCTGGTGACGTTCCTCGCCAGCAAGGAGTCCCAGGTCGCGTGGCACACGAAGACCGGGTACTTCCCGATCAGCAAGGCGGCGCTGGACGACCCGGCGGACAAGCAGTGGGTCAGCCAGAAGCCCCAGTTCGCCACGGCCATCGAGCAGTTGCAGGGCACGAAGCTGACCCACGCGACGCAGGGCTGCTCGATCGGTGAGATGCCCGAGGTCCGCAAGAACGTCGAGAACGCACTTCAGGCGGCCGTCCTGCAGGGCGTCGAGGCCGAGAAGGCGCTGACCGACGCGCAGAACGCGGCGAACAAGCAGGTCGCCGACTACAACGAGAAGCTCGGCGGCTGACCGCCGCGAGCACCCGGCTGGGCCGCCCCCGGTACGACGAGGGCGGCCCAGCCGATCGCCGGGCCCGGTGTCTCAGCCGCCGCCGAGCAGGGCCAAGCCCGGGCGCCAAGGCTTCCTCGCCGAGGTCGTGTCCCCTACGACCGGTGATGGTTTGCGGTGGGTGACGCCGGCCGGTCGGGCCGGGCTCATCGTTGACTCGCCGGAGGAACCCGGCGGTGGCCAACTGGCGCAGGTGCGGGACCGACTCACCTGATCGTCCCGCGACGAGGTTGGGCAGCCACGCCGCCGACGATCTCTGGGAAGTGCCGTCACCGCACCGCCCGGAGACCGGGCGCGATCGGCGGTCACATCTGTCACGGGCGAAGCGTCATAGCGCTAGCACAACGCCGAGGCCCAGAAAGGACCCCCATGACCACGACTTCCGAGCAGGCCACCCTCCAGTCGCGGCTGCCCAACCCTCGCAAGCTCGTCCCCGAGGCTGAGGAGATCGCCGGGGTTCTGTTCAAGGCCACGGGGAACGGCTCGATCCCGCAGGCCACCATCAGCCTGGTCCAGTTGCGCGCCGGGCAGATCGTCGGCAACACCTACCTGACCGTTCTGCACACCGGCAACCTCCGCAAGGCCGGGGAGGCGGAGACCCGGATCACCGCCGTGGCGTCCTGGCAGGACGCGGCCTGCTTCACGCCTGCAGAGCGGGTCGCGCTGGCGCTGGTGGAGGCGGTGCCCACGCCCAACCCGCACGGCGAGCGCGTCTCCGACGAGCTCTACGCACAGGCGACCGGGCAGTACGACGACAAGGCGCTCGCCACGCTCATCGTGGCGATCGGCCAGGTCGGCTTCTTCATCCCCCTCGCCCTCATCGGCAAGCCGCTCCCCGGCATGTCGCCCCAGGAGCAGTGGAGGGACTAAGGAATTGTCTCAAATTAACTTGTACATGTCGTGATTGTTCTGTCATGGTTCTGGTATGGCCATGGTCGTGGAGATCGATGAGCAGGTCCTGGCGGCGAAGTTCGGGACGATCCTGCCGCACTTGGATGAGCGGCA
>NZ_WHTD01000122.1 GCF_009379765.1 Actinophytocola sp.
CCAGACCCGACGTTGCCGCTCAGTCAGGTGCGGCTTGACCGCGTCATAGCGGCGGGCGAGAGAATCCATGACCAAGCTCATAGCACAGACCGTAAGCGCCCCGAGGCCAGAAACTAACTTATTTCGCTACGGGCCCTTAGTCTTCGACCAGGTCGCTCGGCCGGATGCGGAAGACCTGCAGGCGCAGGTTGTAGTACTTGTCCGTCTCGCCGACCCAGGCCATGCCGAGGCGCTTGGCGGTGCCGATGGCCCGGGAGTTGTTGGGGCGGGAGACCGCGAACAGCTCGTCGATCTCCTGGGTGAAGGCCCAGCGGATCAGCGCGTCGCCCCCTTCGGCGGCGTAGCCGTGGCCCCATTCCTCCGGGCGCAGCTGCCAGCTCAGCTCCAGATCCTCGTCGTAGGGCGGCAGCAGGTGGATGCCCAGCCCGCCGATGACCGCGCCGTCCGCGCGGCGTTGGATCGCCCACCGGCCACGCGGCGGCAGCATGTTCGGCTGCGCCTCGCTCCACGCCTGGAGCACCGAGCGCATCGCGGACTCGTCGTCGACCTGACCCATCGCGGGGGTGAGCCACTTGGTGACCGTTTCCACGCCGTAGATCGCCAGCGCGGCCGGGGCGTCGTCCAGCTCCCATTCGCGCACGACGAGCCGGTCGGTGGTCAGCTGATTCATACCTCGAGATTACTCAGGTATATCGAACATCAGCCGAACTCTCCCGGCCGTCCGGCCGCCCCGCTGAGCGCGCCGGTGACCCACGGCCGCAGCCGCGGCCACCAGGCCCGCACCGACCGGCGGTAGAGGTCGTAGTCCGCGCCGAACCGGCGGGCCAGCACCGGCTCCTCCCGCCAGCGCACGAACGCCGCGGTGACCGCCCACGCCACGACCGCGTAGACCAGCAGGTTCGCCCGGCCCAGCAGCAGCGCCTGGCCGACGACGGCCACGGCGATGGCGACGTACATGGGATTGCGCACGTAGCGGTACAGTCCGCCGACGACCAGGTGCCGCGGCGGATCGGCGGGGAACGGCGTGCCCAGCCCGTCGACGACGAACTTGACGAACGCGTGCACCAACACCGCTACGCCCAAGGCGAACAGGACCCAGCCGACCACCTTGACGGACACCGGCGCCCAGGCCGGGTCCTCGCCGGTCCAGCCGGTGAGCAGCCACGGCACCAGCCCGACGACCGTGCCCGGCGCGACGACGAAGAACACCACGCTGCCCACGACTGCCCGCATGCCGACCACCTTAAATTCAATGCGTCATGAATTCTACCCCTCGACCCTGCTTGACACCGAGCCGTCGACCCTGTAGACAACCGCACAGTTATAGAACTGATCGGTTATGGAAGGTGTCGTCATGAACTGGACGCTCGAGGTGGTCGTGGTCCCGGTGTCCGATGTGGACCGTGCCAAGGAGTTCTACGCCGACCGCATGGGCTTCGCGGTCGACCACGACAGCGACTTCGGCCCGGAGATGCGGGTGGTCCAGCTGACGCCGAAGGGCTCCGGCTGCTCGATCGTCGTCGGGAAGGGCGTGGGGGGACATGGCGCCGGGCTCGCTGCAGGGTCTGCAGCTGGTGGTCTGCGACCTCCGCGCGGCGCGCGCCGAGCTGGTCGGGCGGGGCGTGGAGATCGGCGAGGTCCAGGTGGCCGGCCCGGGCGGCTTCCGCCCCGCCGAGGACGCCGACGACCTGAACAACCAGGGCTTCGCGTTCTTCACCGACCCGGACGGCAACCGCTGGTCGGTCCAGCAGATCACCGCCCGCGACTGATGCCTCGAACGCGTCGTAGAGGACGTCGAGCGTCTCGAGCGCGTCGTTCAGGGCGTGGCGGCCCTGCGCAGGTCGACCAGCCGACGTGATCAAGCCTGGGGCTGACGGGCGCGCAGGCGGCGGAGCATCCGAGCGTCCTCGAAGCCGACGGCCCGCGCCGCCGCGTCCACGGTCGCGCCGTGGCCGATCAGGTGCTCGGCCCGCTCGACGCGCAGCAGGTGCTGGTAGCGCAGCGGGGTCAGGCCGGTGGCGTGGCCGAACTGGCGGGTCATCGTGCGGGGGCTGCAGCCCGCCGCCAGAGCGAGGTCCGCCAGCGGCAGCCGCGAGGCGAAGCGGGTGTCGATCAGGTCCTGGACCCGGTGGACGGTCTCGTCCACGTGCGAGCGGTGCCGCAGCAGGGCGCTCGTCTGGAGCTCGTCGCCGTTGCGGCGGGCGTAGACGACCATCGCCCTGGCCACCCGGGCCGCGTCGGCGGGGCCGTGCCGGATCGCGAGCAGGTGCAGGGCAAGGTCGATGCCGCTCGCGATGCCGGCCGAGGTCGCCACCCGGCCGTCCACCACGTACAGGACGTCGCGCACCACGGTGGCCGACGGGTGGCGGGCGGCGAGCTCGTCCTGCACGTCGTGGTGGGTCGTGCACCGCCGGCCGTCCAGCAGCCCCGCCCGGCCGAGGGCGTCGGCTCCCGCGCACACGCTCGCCACCATCCCGCCCGCCGCGTGGTGGGCGCGCAGGCGGTCCAGCGACACGCGGGTGAGCCTGCCCGTGCCGCCCAGGGTCGGCGCGCGCCAGCCCGGAACGACTATCAGGTCATCCGCGGACAATTCGGGCCAAGAAAGCGAAGCGTGCAGCGCCAATCCCTGTGCGGTCACGATATTGGCTCGCTCGGCCACGTAGTGCAACGAATAGTCGTGTCCCAGGTCGGCCGCGCCGAAGAACGCCTGCGCCGGCCCCGCGAGGTCGAGCAGGTGCACACCGGGCACCAGCAGGAATACGACGTTGCTCACGATCTGGTCAGCATACCGCCGGTCATCGCGGCGACTGAGGTGACGGTCGCGAACCGGCCGGCGAGCGCGTACTCGGTCCGCTCGGTCACCGCGGCGGCGGGCAGCGTGCGCGGGTCGGCAAGCAGCTCCTCGACGGTCTGGCCGGCGGGCGCGGACCAGTGCGGGATCGGGAAGGTCGCGGTCGCGTCGGTCACGAACGTCACCTCGTACCCGAGGTCTGAACCCAGCCGCGCGGTCGTCTCGCAGCACTGCTCGGTGCGGATCCCGCACACGGTCAGCTCGCGCACGCCATGGCTGGTCAGCAGCTGCTGCAGGTTGGTCGTCGTGAAGGCGTTGTGCGACGTCTTGGTCAGCAGCGGCTCACCGGGGCCGACGGCCAGGCCGTCGATGAGCCGGACGTGGCCGGACGCCGGGTCGAACACCGTCCCGGTGCCGGGCTCGGTGTGCAGCACCCACACCACCAGGTCGCCGCCGGCCCGCGCCGAGGCCACCAGCTCGTCGACCCGGTCCACGATCTGAGGGTTGGACACCGCGCGCCACAGCGGCCGGGTGCGGAACGACTCCTGGACGTCGATGACGAGAAGGGCTCTGTTCACGTCCTGGAGTCTGCCGCCGGCCTCCGGTTGGCGGAAGGCATCATCCCGCCACCTACCGGACGGATCTGGTCACGAAGTGAAAAATGCGACTGTCGCAACCAGATCACGGATTCGAGGATTCGTTAACCCGTTGGAGGGTGCGAACGACCTTCCGAAGTGGGATCGTATGGGGAACACATGGCGACGAATGGGCGGGAGAGGCCGGTGGAGGCGGTATGCGAACGGATGCCGATGGGCATCCTCCTTCTGGAACGGGTCGACCCGGAAGCCGCGGCGTGCTGCTGGCTGATCGTCGCCGAGTGGGAGTGGGAGACGCCGGTCTGGCAGGACGCGTGAGACACCTCTGAGCCGAGGTCGTGGCCTGGTATTTTGGCGACACCGGCCCCGCCAGTGGTGAGAGGATCATGGACCCGTCCCGAAGTACCGACAGCGTCCCAAGTGGACGCTGTGCCCCCGACTCAGATCCTGATCCGCCGTGTCCTAGACACGTGCCCACCGAGCGCCGCTCCGAGGCGGTGGGCACGTGATCGCGAGCCTGCTCGGTGTTCTCCTCGGAGTGGTCGTCGTCATCCTCCTGTCCGTACTCACCGGCTACTTCGTGGCGCAAGAGTTCGGCTACATGGCCGTGGACCGGTCCCGGCTCAGGGCCAGGGCCGCCGCGGGTGACGTCGGCGCGGCCCGCGCGCTGCGCATCACCGGCCGCACCTCGTTCATGCTCTCCGGCGCCCAGCTCGGCATCACCGTCACCGGTCTGCTGGTCGGCTACGTCGCCGAGCCGCTGATCGGCGCCGGCATCGGCGAGCTCTTCGGCGGCGTCGGCGTGCCGACCGCGGTCGGCGTCGCGATCGGCACCGTCCTCGCGCTGCTGGCCTCGACGGTGGTGCAGATGGTGTTCGGCGAGCTGTTCCCCAAGAACCTCGCGATCGCCCGCCCCGAGCCGGTCGCGCTCCGGCTCGCGTGGTCCACCGGCACCTACCTCACCCTCTTCGGCTGGCTGATCCGGCTGTTCGACCAGGCCGCCACGCTGCTGCTGCGCGCGATGCGGATCAAGCCCGTCCACGACGTCGAGCACGCGGCGACCCCACGCGACCTCGAGCACATCGTCGCCGAGTCCCGCGTCCGCGGTGACCTGCCGGCGGAGCTGTCCAACCTGCTCGACCGCGTCCTCGACTTCCAGGAGAGCACCGCCGAGCACGCGATGATCCCGCGCCCGCGGGTCACCACGATCGGTGCCGGCGAGCCGGTCCGCCGCGCGGTCGAGCTGATGGCGTCCGGCCACTCGCGGTTACCGGTGCTCGGCGGCGACGTCGACGACGTGGTCGGCGTGGTGCACCTGCGGGAGGTGCTCGCGCTGGACGAGCACGAGCTCGACACCACCACGCTCCGCGAGATCGCCCGGCCGCCGGTGATGGTGCCCGCGTCGCTGCCGCTGCTCGCCGTCCTCGACGAGCTGCGGGCCGCGGGCGAGGAGTTCGCCTGCGTCGTCGACGAGTACGGCGGCCTCGGTGGGGTGATCACCGGCGAGGACATCGCGGAGGAGCTGGTCGGCGAGATCACCGACGAGCACGACCCGCTCGGCGCCGACCAGCCCAGCCCCGGCGAGGAGGGCGGCTGGCTCGTGCCCGGCACCATGCACATCGACGAGGCGGAGCGGCTGCTCGGTCACGACCTGCCGCAGGGCGACTACCAGACGCTCGCCGGTCTGGTGCTCACCGAGCTGCAGCGGCTGCCGGTGCCCGGGGACGCGGTGACCGTCGAGCTGCCCAACCCGCCCGGCGCAGGCGGGCCGGCGACCGTCCGGCTCACCGTCGAGGTCCGCACGGTCGCGCGCCGGGTGCCGGACACGGTGCGGCTGGTCCGCGAGGGGTCGGCATGAACGCACTGAGCCCGCTGCTGTCGCTGGTGGTCACGATCGGCGTGGTCGTGTTGAGCGCGTTCTTCGTGGCCATCGAGTTCGCGCTGGTCGCGGCCCGCGGCCACCGGCTGGCCGAGGCGGCCGAGCGGAGTGCCTCCGCGCGGGCGGCGCTGCGCAGTGCCCGTGAGCTGTCGATGCTGCTCGCCGGCTCGCAGCTCGGCATCACGCTGTGCACGCTCGTGCTCGGTGCGGTCACCAAGCCGGCCGTGCACCACGTGATGTTGCCGGTGATGCGGTCGTGGGGCCTCGACGAGACGGCCGCGGACGTCGTCGCGTTCGTGCTGTCGCTGATCATCGTGACGTTCGTGCACCTGGTGGTCGGCGAGATGGCGCCGAAGTCGTGGGCGATCGCGCACCCGGAGCGGTCCGCGACGATGCTCGCGATCCCGATGCGGGCGTTCATGTGGCTCACCCGCCCGGCGCTGGTGGCGTTGAACGGGCTGGCCAACCGGTGCCTGCGGGCGGTCGGCGTGCAGGCGGTCGACGAGCTGGACACCGGGCACAACCCGGAGGACCTGCGCCAGCTGCTCGACCACTCGAGCAAGGTCGGGGCCCTGGACCCGAGCCGGCACGACCAGCTGGCCACCGCGCTCGACCTGCACACCCGGCCGGTGCGCGAGATCGTCCGGCCGCGCGACGAGCTCGTCACCGTGTCGCCGTGGGACCGGGCCGACGGCGTGCGGGCGGCGGCCAGGGCCAGCGGCCACCTGCGCCTGGTGGTGTGGGACGAGACCGGGCCGCTGGGCGTCGTGCACGTGCGGGACGCGCTCACCGCGCCGGCCGCCACCACGGCCGCCGAGCTGATGCGGCCGCTGCTCACGCTGCCCGACGACACGCCGGTGCACGCCGCGCTGACCACCGTCCGCGACCGGCGCAACCACCTGGTGCTGGTCTACTCGGGCGGCGAGCTGGCCGGCTTCGTCACCCTGCACGACCTGCTCGACCAGCTGTTGCCGAGTGTCCCGCGGTAGCGGTTTCGGCCCTACGGTCCAAAACCGGCCCGCCGCGGTGGCGCGCGGCGGGCCGGTCGGCCATGGTGGTGTCGGCGTGGTGTGGTGGTGGAGGAAGGGCGGCTACGTGATCTTCATCTGTGTCAAGTGGACGATCCGGCCGGAGAAGGCGGACAGCTGGCTCGAGCTGGTCGACGAGTTCACCCGGGCCACCCGCGCCGAGCCGGGCAACATCTTCTTCGAGTGGTCCCGCAGCGTCGACGACCCCAACCAGTTCGTGCTGGTGGAGGCGTTCCGGGACGGCACTGGCGAGGCGCACGTGTCCTCCGACCACTTCAAGAAGGCCATGGGCTGGATGCCGGACGTCGTCGCGACCAGGCCGTCGATCGTCAGCGTCTCGACCGAGGGCGACGGTTGGGGCGAGATGGCCGAGGTCACCCCCGCCTGACCCGCGAGTCCAACCCCCAGGACCCGCGAGTCCAACGTTCGGGACCCGCGAGTCCAACGCTCGGGACCCGCGAGTCGTCGGTTCAGACCGGCTCGGTAAGGGGCATCGGGTCCGGTCGGGGGCAGGTGCTCTCGACCTTCTCGGCGCGGCCGGTCTCCGCGGACCGCAGCAGCGACTCCATCACGTCCAGCACGTGCAGGGCGAGCTCGCCGCTCGCCCGGTGCGCGGTGCCGCCCGCGATCGCGGCGGCGAGGTCGGCGATCCCGCAGCCGCGGCCGGCGTCCCGGTAGCCCGCCGACGCCGGCACGTCCGTCCACTCCGGACTGTCCCGGTGGGACAACCGGACCTGGCCGCCGAACCCGTTGGGGTCGGGCACCGACAGTGACCCGTCGGTGCCGTACACCTCGATGCGCGGGAGCTGCGCGGCCCACACGTCGAAGCTCATCACCAGGGTCGACACCGCGCCGCCCGCGTGTTCCAGGGTGCCGCTGACGTGCGTGGGTACCTGGACCGGGAACTCCGTGCCCTGCAACGGACCGCTGCCGACCGTCCGGGTCGCGCGCGGCGTCGCGGCCATGCCGGCGACGCGGTGGACCGGGCCGAGCAGCGTGACGAGCGCGGTCAGGTAGTACGGGCCCATGTCCAGCAGGGGCCCGCCGCCGTGCCGTAGAAGAACGCGGGGTTCGGGTGCCAGAGCTCGGGCCCGGGGGAGACCATGAACGCGGTCGCCGCGACCGGGACGCCGATGCCCCCGCCGTCGAGCCGCCGCCGCGCGGTCTGCGTGCCGGTGCCGAGCACGGTGTCCGGCGCGCAGCCGACCCGCACACCCGCGGCGTCCGCCGCCTCGAGGATCTGCCGGCCATCGACCGTGCTCAGCGCGAGCGGCTTCTCGTTGTAGACGTGCTTCCCCGCGGCGACCGCGGCCAGCGCCACCTCGGCGTGCGCCGCCGGGACGGTGAGGTTGAGCACCAGGTCCACGTCGTCCGCGGCGAGCAGCTCGGCGGGCGTGAGCGCCCGGATCCCCGGACCGGCCACCGCCGCGGCCCGCGCCGGGTCGATGTCGGCGACGGCCGACACCCGCACCCCGGCCAGACGCGGCAGCGTGGCGAGGTACTGCCCGCTGATGTTGCCGATCCCGGCGATCCCGATCCGCAGCGGGTCGACACTCGGCACGTCGCTCATGCCAGGCCCCTGGATCATCGCGTCGAGTCACCGCCAGCCGTGTTCCGGGTGGTAGTCGAGCAGGTCGTAGCCGCGCGTGACGTCGAAGACCGTCTCGAAGCCCGCGGGCTCACGTTCGATCTTGGTGTTCGGATGGAAGCGGCGCAAGAGGTTTGCGGTCGGCTCGAGTGCCGTGGTGTCCGGGGCGGCCACCGTGATGACCGGTGCGCCCGTAATGTCCGCCGTCAGCGCCGCGGCCACCGCGCGTGCCGCGTCGCGGGTGTGCAGCCAGGCCCACAGGCCGGCGCGGTCGGCGGCCGCGTCGGCGTGGATCGGGCCGAGGTGCCGGCGCAGCCGCTCGCCCGCGCCGATGAACGGGAACCGCAGGCTCACCACGGTCATGTCCCACTGCCGGCTCGCCGTCGCGGCGGTCAGCTCGCCGACCTGTTTGGACAGCCCGTACGCGTCGTCGCCCACGTAGGGGTGCTCGTCGGTGACCGGGACCGACCGCGGCGACACCGACCTGGACGACCAGGCGAACCCGAACGCCGACGCGCTCGACACGTTGACCACCCGCGGTATCCCGGTCCGGCCGGCGAGGTCCAGCACGTGGAACGTCGACTCCACGTTGTTGCCGAACGTCTCGTGCGGCGGGTGGCTGATCGGCTCGGGGATGGCCGCCGCGTGCACGACCGCGTCCACCCCGGCCAGCGCCTCGCCCACCACGTCCCGGTCCCGCAGGTCCCCCGACATCGCGCCGAGCACCCGGTCGTGCTCGCGCACGAAGAAGCCGAGCGACCGCAGGTGCGCGACCACCTCGGTGCCCAGCGTTCCGTTAGCCCCGGTGACCAGGACCTTCACGATCTCCCCCTCAGCCCTTGACCGCGCCGATCAGCCCGTTGACGAAGTACCGCTGCACGACGACGAACAGCACGATCACCGGCAGCACGATGATCAGCGAGGCGGCCATGATCACGTTGTACTCCGGCGCGGTCATCGCGGTGAGGCTCTGCAGGCGGCGACTTCATGTGGCGCCAGTTCTACAACATGGTTCGCGTTGGCGCGCAAGGCATCTACATCTCGATGTTCGACGAGTACAACGAGGGCAACCAGATCGCGAAGACCGCGGAGAACGCCGGCATGGTCCCGAGCGGCTCCGGCCTGTGGGCCCTCGACGAGGACGGCACCCCGTGCTCGGCGGACTACTACCTCCGGCTCACCGCGGACGGCGGCCGGATGCTGAAGGGCCAGATCCCGTTGACGGCAACACGTCCGACCCGCCCGGTGCCGTGACGCGGACGCCCCGCGGCCGAACTGGGCCGCGGGGCCTCGCTCCCGTGGTCAGCCGCCGACCGTAGCCGGCTCCGGCTGGCGCGGGGCGGCGTCGTAGGCCTTCCCGTAGGTGAGCTTGCGGTAGACCACCTCGGCCGGGCCGCGGATGCCGCGGCGCCGCATCCAGTCGGCGACGAGCACCGTGCTCACCCAGACCGCGACGCCCATGCCCAATGCGACGACGTCGGGCATCGTGTTGCCGAGGCCGAGCAGGTACGGCGCGCCGAGGCCCATCCACGCCACCGACTGCAGCAGGTAGCAGGTCATCGACCGCTGCCCGGTGGCCACGAGCGCGGTGACGACCGGACCCCGCCGCTGACCGAGCCGGATGGCGACCAGCGCGATCACCGCCGCGTAGCCGAAGCCGCCCGCGTAGCTCGCGACGAGGTTGAGCCAGTACGCGCCGATGTAGGCCATCGGCGACGCGTCGCTGATGACGCCGGTGTTGATCAGCGCGTAGGGGAGGCCGCCGAGCGCGGTGCCGGCGATGCCGAACACCGCGACCTTGCGCAGGAACGCGCGGTGCGGCTCGGGCTCGTCCAGCAGCCGCTTGCGGGCGGCCCAGATGCCGATCAGGAACGGGAAGACGGTCGTGCCGATCACCAGCGGGATCATCAGCGGCCAGCCGAGGCGGTAGGTCAGGTCGTCGAGCGGGGTCAGCGGAACCGCGCCGTCGCCGGACAGGACCTGGTAGAGCATCGGCACGCCGGCGGAGTAGACGAGCGTGCCGACCGTGAGCCAGGCGAACGCGCGCGAGAGCAGCTTGCGCCCGGACAGCCGCAGCGCGCCCGCGAGCAGCAGCGCGACGAGGCCGTAGACCGAGAGGATGTCCCCGAAGGCCAGCAGGACGGTGTGCAGCAGGCCGATGACCATGAGCCAGCGCCCGCGCCGGCGCACCAGCGCGCGGACCACCGGCCACTCGCGGCCCTCGGCGGTGCTGCGCAGGTAGATCTGGGCCACGCCGTACCCGAAGAGCCCGGCGAACAGCGCGAAGCCGCGGTCGTCGGCGAACAGGGTGACCAGGCAGCTCAGGATCCGGTCGAACGTGTCGGACACCGCGTAGCCCGCGCCGTCCCCGTCGGCCCAGGCCGCCCGGAACACCGACGCGTGCACCAGCGCGATGAGCAGCAGCATGATCCCGCGGGACAGGTCGGGGGCGAGGGAACGCAGCGCGGTCGACCGCGGCCCCATCGCCCCCAGCGGCGGCGAGTTCTCGATGAGTCTGTCGGACATGTGGCTTCCGTTCGATCGGCCTCGCGTACCCCAGGTGGGTTCACGTCTGGGCAAATAGACCGCCGCGAGCTCGAAGCTCGCTCAAGACCGCGTGGAAACGGCGCCGGTCAGCCGATGTCGGCGCGGGCGATCTCGTTCCGCAGCGGCGCGCCGGCGACGAAGCGGGACACGTTGTCGGCGAAGAGGTCCCACAGCCGCGGGAGGAAGTGGGTGCTGCCGGTGGAGCCGGACACGTGCGGGCTGACCACCGTGTTCGGCGCGGTCCGGAACGGGTCGCCGGGGAGCATCGGCTCGCGGTGGTGGACGTCGAGCGCGGCGCCCGCGATCGTGCCGTTCCGCAACGCCGCCAGCAGCGCGGCCTCGTCGACGACGTGCGCGCGGGCCGGGTTCAGCAGGACCGCGTGTCGGGGGAGCCTGGCCAGCTCCTCGGCGCCGAAGCGGCCGGCCGTCTCGTCGGTCAGCGGCGCGGTGATCACCAGGAAGTCCGGCCCGGACAGGAACTCCCGCAGCCGCGCCGGCGCGAAGAACCGGGCCGGGCCCGACGACTGCGAGCGCGACAGCGCCCACACCTCCAACCCCGGCGCGCCGCACACCCTGGTGACCTCGCGCCCGATGCTCCCGTACCCGAACACCCCGACCCGCCGCCCGCGCAGCTCCGCCTGGTACACCCGATCCCGCACCCACGACGCCCCGGCCGGCGCCCGCAACATCCCCGGATAGTCCCGCGCGAAGCTCAGCATCATCGGCACGCACCACTCCGCGATCGGGATGTCGTTGACCCCGCTGGCGTTCTTCACCCGCACCGCCGGCCCCAACCCCAGCCCCGCCAGCTGCCGGTACCCGGCCGACCCCAGCTGGACCCACCGCAGGGCCACCAGATCCGCCACGTTCACCGGGCAGTGGTCGGCGAACAGCACCGTCACGTCCTCGAGTCCTGGCACGGACTCACCCGGTCCGAGCGGCTCGCGGCAGGTGATCACCGCGTCCGGCAGCAAGGCCGACACCCGGCGCAGCCCGGCCGGGTCGACCGGCTGCGCGACCAGCACCTCCACGACCTTCAGCTCCTCATCATCTTTCCCGGCACGCTGGAGAACTCCTCCGCGCCGGGTACGAACGGGTACGTCTCCTTGACCCGCTCGGACAGCGTGACGCCGAGGCCCGGGGTGTCCGGTGGGGCGAGGGTCCCGTCGTGGAACCGCAGCGAGTCGCCCCAGATCTCGGTGTGCAGCGGCCCCGGGTCCGGCGGCAGCTCGACGACGGCGGTGTTCGGCGCGGCGAACGCGGCGTGCACGTTCTGCATGACCGCCCCGCCCGCACCCCACGCGTGCGGGCGACCCGGTCGAACATCCGGGCGACCTCGCCGAACTGGGCCATCCCGAGCCACGCGGCGTCGGGCTGGGCGATGTCGAACGCGCCGCGCTCGGCGAAGCGCTCGAACTCGTCCGGTGTGGACAGTTGCTCGCCGCCGGCGACCGGCACAGGCGACCGCAGCCGCGCGTACCCGGCGAGATCGCCGTACGGCAGCGGCTCCTCGAACAGGTAGATGTCGTGCGGCGCCAACGCGTCGAGCACCGCGCCCGCGGATGACCGTGCACGACCTCGTGGCCGAGCCGCTGCGCATCCAGGGCCGGTACGCGCCCGGTGGGCGCGAGCGGGTGTCGTCGCTGCTGGAGCTCGTCGGTCTGCAACCCGAGCACGCGAACCGGTACGCGCACGAGTTCTCCGGCGGGCAGCGGCAGCGGATCGGCATCGCCAGGGCGTTGGCACTGGGGCCGTCGATCCTGGTGCTGGACGAGCCGGTGTCCGCATTGGACGTGTCGATCCGGGCGCAGGTGATCAACCAGCTGTCGACGCTGCAGGACGAGCTCGGCCTGGCGTACGGGTTCGTGTCGCACGACCTGTCGGTGGTGCGCCACGTGTGCGACCGGGTGGCGGTGATGTACCTGGGGAAGATCGTCGAGCTGGCGTCCACATCGGACCTCTACGCGGCGCCTGCACACCCGTACACCCAGGCCTTGCTCTCGGCGATCCCGATCCCGGACCCGGCCCAGCGCGGCAAGCGGGAGCGGGTGGTGCTGACCGGCGACGTGCCGAGCGCCTCCGACCCGCCGAGCGGCTGCCGGTTCCGCACCCGTTGCTGGAAGGCCCAGGACATCTGCGCGACGGAGGAGCCCCCGCTGGTCGCCCGCGGCGCGGCGGCCGAGCACCTGTCCGCCTGCCACTTCCCGTCCACGGCCGACGTCCTGTCGGGCGACCGCTTCGCCCCGGCCTAGTGTCGCGTGACCCTGAGACCTTGACGCCGCTGCGGCCAACGCGGCCCCTGGCCGCGTTGGAGAAAAGCCCAAGTACATCCAGTACGAGCGGCTGTCCTCCGCCTTGCCAGGAACCACGTTGATCCACAGCGGACGCAAAGGAACAGGATCACGCGACACTAGAGCCGGAACCGCCAGGCCACCTCGTCCGCGAGGTCTGCGGGGGTGCGTCGTCCGTCCACAATGGTCACCGGAAGGCCCGTGTCGGCGGCCTGCCGGCGGATCTCGGCGTCCCAGAGGGCGTCCCGGCCCAGACCGTTGGCGAGCGCTTGCGCGGGGTCGGCGTCGCCCCAGTTGGCACTGGCCAGGTCGTTTCGGGTGCCGGAGCATAACCGTCACCCGTGCGCCGTGAGGTCAGCCGAGTGGGCGAAGAGGTCGACCGCGTTGCCGTCCGGGTCCTCGACGGTCGCGTAGCGCTGCCCCCAGAACGCGTCCCACGGGTCCTTGTGGCTGCGGTGGCCCGCCGCCACGAGGTCGGCGTGCGTCTTGTCCACTTCGGACGGATCGGCGCACAGGAACGCCAGGCCCAGCGCGTGGCCGCCGGTCGGCCTGGTCCACGACGGGTCGAACGAGCGGACTGTGTCGACGGTGTCCCATGCGAGGCGCAGCCCGCCGGGCAGCGCCACCTCCACGTGCGGCTCGCCGTCCGTGCTCTCGGGGATGTCCAGGCCGAGCTGCCGGTAGAACGCCAGCGAGGTGGCCATGTCCGCCACCACCACGCCGATCAGGTCAAGTCTGGGTGCCATGGCGCCACCGTACGGCCGCGCTCACGCCAGGTCTTGAACGAATCGGACACCCAGCTCCCGGACCACGTCGACGAGCAGCTCGACGTCGGCCGGCGTGGTGCGCCAGTTGACGAACGCCGGCCGCAGCGCCGTGTGCCCGCGGTACACCGTCGTCCCGGCGTACACCCGGCCGTCGCGAGCAGCGCCCGGCCGAGCCGCGCGTTGAGCTCGTCCAGGGCGACCTCGGGCACGCCGGGCGGGCGGTACCGGAAGCACGCCACGCACAACCGCACCGGCGCGAGCAGCTCCAGGTCGGGCGCGGCCTCGACGAGTGCGCCGAGCCGCCGGGTCAGGTCGAGGTTGCGTTCGACGATCGCCCGGTAGCCGGACCGGCCGTAGGCCCGCAGTGTCGCCCAGATCGGCAGCGCCCTGGCGCGCCGCGACGACTCGGGCCCGAGCCGGCTGTAGTCGACCTCGGTGTCGGTGGAGACCAGGTAGGGCGCGTTCCAGGAGCCGAACGCGTCGGCGAGTGCCTGCGGGTCGCGCGCGAACGCGAAGCCGCTCTCGTACGGGACGTTGAGCCACTTGTGCGCGTCGGCGGCCACCGAGTCGGCCCGCCCGATGCCGCGCAGCAGGTGCTCGGTGCGCGGGGACAGCGCCGCGAACAGGCCGAACGCGCCGTCGACGTGCAGCCAGCAGCCGTGCTCGGCGGCGAGGTCGGCCATCGCGTCGATCGGGTCGAAGTCGCCCGCGTTGACCTCGCCCGCGGTGGCGATGAGCACCGCCGGGCCGGTGTGCTCGAGCGCGGTCGCGAGGGCGTCGAGGTCGATCCGGCCGGCGTCGTCGCGGGTGTGTGTCCGCACCGTGTCCCGGCCGCAACCGAGGATCTGCAACGCCTTGCGCGCGCTCGGGTGCACGTAGCCGCCGCCGAGCACCGGCATCGCGGGCAGCCCGGCCAGCCCGTCGGCGGCGACGTCGCGGCCGTGCCGCGCGGCCCACCAGTGCCGGGCGGCCGCGAGCCCGGTGAGGTTGGCGAACGTGGCGCTGGGCGTGAGCACGCCGCCCCAGCCGGCGGGCAGCCCGAACAGGTCCTTGAGCCAGCCGAGCGCGACGGTCTCGGCCGTGGTGGCGAGCGGCGAGGAGGTCCACAGGACGGCGTTCTGGTCGAGGAGCGTGGCGATCCAGTCGCCCGCGGTGGCCGCGGGCGTGGCGCCGCCGACGACGAAGTGGAAGAACCGCGGCCCGGACGAGTGCGTCGCCGCGCCCGTCCCGATCCGCAGCAGCTCCTCGACCGCCACTTCGGCGCCGGCACCGTTCTCCGGCAGCGGCCCGGCCAGCTCGGCGAGCAGCGGGCGGCCCGCCGGGTCGTCGACCAGCCGGCCGGCCAGCGACGCGAGGTAGCCCGGGGCGGCCTCGGCCACCCGGCGCAACACGCGCTCGGCGTCGGCGGGATCGGTGGCGGGATCGGTCTCCATGCCTGCTCCTTCCTCGGTCCTACCGGAATTGTGCAGGCACGGTCCCGCCCGCGGCGATGTCCGCACCGGGCTCGCCGCCGGGGGATGCCCTGAACGCGTCGCTGGGGACGTCGAGCGCCTCGAGTGCGTCGTTCAGGGCATCGAGGGCACCCGGCTAGATCGCGAAGCGCGCCAGCACCGTCTCCAGGGTGTCCGCGGCGACCTGGTCCACCGAGGGGTCGAACGTGTCTCGGTTCGCGCGGCTCGCGACCACGTTCACCAGCGCGTCGTCCTTGGACATCAGGTACGCGGTCTCGTATGAGTGCGCGCCGGTCTGGGTGTTCGTGGCCAGGATCGTGTTCAGCACGCCCTCCCAGCCGTCCGACCGCTCCTGCGGCTGGCGGTCGTAGACGTAGTGCGTCCCGTCGGCCTCGGCGGCGCAGTCCGGGGGCAGCAGCGTCGCGAGCATGCCGTCCGCCGGCGCGTTCTCCGGGTCGTAGACCACGGTCACGGCCAGCGTGCGGCCGGCGTTGGCGCCGGTGCCCCGCCACACGTTGAACGCCTGCACCAGCGAGCCGGGCACCGTCTTGACGAGCGTCGGGCAGAGCTTGAGGGAGGCCTCCTTGGGCGGGGCCGGCGCGTACCCGGGCACGCTCGTGGGCAGCGCGGCCGCGGCGACGGCCTTGTTGTCCTTGGCCACCTGCTTCGGCGGCCGCGGTGGCTCGGTGCTCGCGTACGGCGTGACCGTGCCCGGCGGCGCGGTGTTGCGCGCGGCGTCGTCGGCGGACCCGCCCGAGGACGAGCAGCCGGCCACCACGAGCAGGGCTGCCAGGCACATGAGTAGACGGTTCACGGGTCGACCTCCTTGGGCGCTCACCGGAGCACCCGTTCCAGCCGGCGGGACAGCATGGTGAGCGGTAGGCAGATGACGAAGAACACGACGAGGACCGCACCCAGGATCGGCACCGCGTGCGTCTCGCCGCCCGACAGGGTGAGCCGTTCGATGGACCGCTGGGACGCCTCCAGGATGTCCAGCAGCCCGATCACCGCGGCGAGCGAGGTCTGCTGGAGGAGGTTCACGACCAGCCCGACGAGCGGGGGCAGGGCCCGCCGGGTGGCTTGCGGCAGGATCACGTGCCGCATCCGCCGCCGCCATGGGAAACCGAGAGCCGCCGCCGCCTCGGACTGGCCGCGCGGCACCGACTGCACGGCGCCGCGAACGACCTCGGCGACGTTCGCACTGCCCCACAGGGTGAGGCCGACCGCGGCCGCGACGAAGGTGTCGACCTCGAGACCGATCACCGGCAGCACGAAGAAGATGAAGAACAGCGTGATGATGATCGGCAGGCCGCGCCAGATCTCCACGTAGGCCCGCACGATGCCGCGTACCGTCACGGTGGGCAGCGTCAGCAGCGTGCCGAGCACGGTCCCGAGCGCGACGCTCGCCACGATGCTCACCAGCGCGAGCAGCAGCGTCGTGACGAGCCCGCCCGCGACGTACTCGGCGACCGGTCCGACCCAGGCCGGCATCAGTGTCCTCCCGGGATCGCGAACCGGCGCTCGACGGCCCCGGTGCCGAGCGACATCAGCCAGACCAGTCCCAGGTAGATGATCCCGATGGCCAGGAACATCTCGAACACCCGGAACGACACCGCGACGATGCCCACTGCGGTCTCGGTGAGCTCCGGGTAGCTGATGGCGATCATGAACGACGAGTTCTTGAAGACGGAGATGAGGATGTTGGTCACCGAGGGCAGCGCGATCCGCGTGCCCAGCGGCAGGTTGGTCTGCCGGAACGCGGACAGCGCGGAGAACCCGAGCGCCCGGCAGGCCTCCACGTAGCCGTGCTCGACCGCCTCGAAGCCGGCCCGGAAGTTCTCCACGTTGTACGCCCCGCCCCACAGCAGCAGCGAGAGCCAGCCGACGGTGAACCCGGACAGCTGGAGGCCGACGTCGGGCAGCGCGAAGTACAGGAAGAAGATCTGGACCAGCAGGGGAGTGTTGCGGAAGACCTCCACGTAGACCTGCACGACCTGGCGCAGCACCGGGACCCGCAGCGCGGACACGGCGCCGAGCACGACGCCCACGACCAGCGCACCGGCCATGCCGACGGCGCTGATCGCGAGCGTGCGGAGCAGGCCCTCGCCCAGCTCGGGCAGATGGTCGAGAACGAAACCCGGCTCGAACTCATACCCCTGCACGCTCACCACCCCCACCCCCACCCCGCGAGTCCAACCCCCAGGACCCGCGAGTCCAACGCCCAGGACCCGCGAGTCCAACATTCGGACCGAACGGCGGTAGGCGCGAGTGTCGGACTCGCGGGTCGCGAGTGTTGGACTCGCGGGGTTCTCGGGTCGGTGTGGGGGTGCATCAGCACTTGATGATCGGGCCGGTCGGGTAGCTCAGGTCGTTGCCAGGGCGTGGCAGGACCTTCTCGAACTCCTGCTGGACCTTCTTGTCGGTCACCGACTTCTGGAACGCCGCCCAGAACTGGTCCTCGTCCTGCATCTTCTTCATCGCGGCGTCGACCCAGTCGGCCATCGCCGTGTCGCCCTTGCGCACGCCCATGCCCCACGGGCTGTCGGCCTTGACCTCGCCGACCACCTTGGTGGCCTTGTTCTTCGCGGCCAGGTCGACCAGCAGCGTGTCGTCCTGCGCGAACGCGGCCGCGCGGTTCTGGGTCAGCGCGGTCAGCGCCTCGCTGGTCTGCTCGAACGGCACCTGCTCGACGTCGGGCTTGCACTGGGTCAGCCACAGGCTCGCCGTGGAGCCCTTGATGGTGATCACCGACTTGCCGTCGAGGTCGTCCCAGCCGCCGATCGAGGAGTCCTGGGGCACCAGCATCTTCACGCCGCCGGCGAAGTAGGGCGAGGTGAAGTCGATGGTCTCGGCCCGCTCCGGCGTGTAGTTCATCGTCGCCATGATCAGGTCGATGCGGTTGGTGGTGAGGAACGGCACCCGGTTCGACCCGGTCACGCAGGTGAGCTCGACCTTGCTCTCGTCACCGAACGCGTAGCCGGCGAGCCGGTGCGCGATGTCGATCTCGAAGCCGGCGTTGTCGCCCGCCTCGTCGATGTAGCCGAACGGCGGGTAGTCGCACTTCACGCCGATCGCCAGCGTTCCCTTCTGCTGCACGGCGTCCGGCAGCGGCGCACCGAGGTCGGCCTTCTCGGTGATCTTTGGTCGGTCCGAAGTGGAGGGTTCGTCGCCGCTGCCGCACCCGGCGACGGTGAGCGCGGCGGCGAGGATCAGTAAGAGAATCGGGTTGGCTCTCATCGGAGAACTCCTTCGAGCTACCGCAACACCTTGCGGAGGAACTGACGGGTACGGTCTTCCTTCGGCCCGTCCAGCACCGCTGCTGGCGGCCCCTGCTCGGCGATCACCCCACCGTCCACGAAGACCAGACGGTCGCCGAGCTCGCGGGCGAACCCCATCTCGTGCGTGACGCACAGCATCGTCATGCCGGAGTTGGCGAGGTCGCGCATGACGTCGAGCACCTCGCTGACCAGCTCGGGGTCGAGCGCGGAGGTCACCTCGTCGAACAACATCACGTGCGGGTTCATCATCAGCGCCCTGGCGATGGCGACCCGCTGCTGCTGGCCGCCGGAGAGCTGGCGCGGGTAGCTGCCGGCCTTGCCGGACAGGCCCACCCGCTCCAGCAACGCATGCGCCCGATCCCGCGCCTCGGCCCGCGGCGTGCGCAGCAGCTTGCGCGGCGCGAGCGTGAGGTTGTCCAGCGCGGACAGGTGCGGGAACAGGTTGAACTGCTGGAACACCATGCCGATCCGGCGGCGGACCCGGTCGAGGTCCACCCCGGGTCGGCTGATGTCGTCCCCTTCCAGCAACACCTGGCCGGCGGTGACCGGTTCCAGGAGGTTCACGCAGCGCAGCAGGGTGGACTTGCCGCCACCGGACGGACCGATGACGACCAGCACCTCGCCGCGCGCCACGGTGAGGTCGACGCCCTTGAGCACCTCCACCTCACCGAAGGACTTGTGCACGCCACGCAGCTCGAGCAGTACCGCCTCCCCGGGCTTATCCCTGTTGGTCACCGTGGATAGTTGGGGTTCTGTCTGGTGCGTACCGGTGGCTGGGTTACGTTCCGTTCCCCTTGGGTGCGGTTGGGAGGGACTCCGTGTGGTCATGACGGCAGCACCGCGTCCTTGGCGAGCAGCGGCGGCTCGGCCATCGCCGCGGCGTGCGGGTACTTGAGGTCGCTGCCCGTGTTGAGCACGACGACCTCCTCGTCGCCGGAGAGCCAGCCGCTGCCGCGCAGCCGCTCGACGGCGGCGAGCGTGGCCGCGCCCTCCGGACACATCAGCACCCCCTCGGCCGCCGCGCACGCGGCCTGCGCGGCGAGGGTGTCCTCGTCGTCGACCGCGATCGCGATGCCGTCGGTGTCGCGCACCGCGCGCAGGATCAGGAAGTCGCCGAGCGCGCTTGCCACGTTGATGCCGAACGCCACGGTCTTCGCGTTCTCCCACGGCTCCGCGGTCTCCGCGCCCGCCTCGTACGCGCGCACGATCGGCGCGACGCCCGAGGCCTGCACGGCCACCAGCCGGGGGACCTTGCCGGTGAGCCAGCCCAGGGTGAGCATCTCGTCGAGCGCCTTGCGGATGCCGATCAACCCGACCCCGCCGCCGGTCGGGTAGACGATCACGTCGGGCATGCGCCAGCCGAGCTGCTCGACGATCTCCATGCCCATGGTCTTCTTGCCCTCGATGCGGTAGGGCTCCTTGAGGGTGGAGGTGTTGAACCAGCCGTCCGCGACCGCCTGCCCGGCGAGCTTGCCGGCGTCGCCGATCAGACCGTCCACGATGTACAGCCGGGCGCCGGCCATGGCGCACTCCATGCGGGTGATCGGCGGCGCCTCGTCGGGCATCACGACGAGCGAGGCCATGCCCGCCCTGGCCGCGTAGGTCGCCCACGCGGCGCCGGCGTTCCCGTTGGTGGGCATGGTGATCCGCTCGATCCCGAGCTCGTGTGCCCGGGAGATGCCGACCGCCGCGCCGCGGGCCTTGAAGCTGCCGGTGGGCAGCATTCCCTCGTCCTTGGCCAGCAGGCCCGGGACGCCGATGCGGGCGCCGTACGTCCGCAGCGGCAGGATCGGGGTCATCCCCTCGCCGAGGGTGACGACGTTCTTCCGCTCCCGCACCGGGAGCAGCTCACGGTAGCGCCACAGATCCGGCGGCCGCGCCGCGATGTCCGAAGTGGACACTCGGTCGGCGACCGAGTCGAGGTCGTACCGCACGAGCAGCGGGGTGCCGCAGGTGCACAGGTTCTGCGGGCTGTCCGCGTCGTAGCGGGTGCCACACCGGGCACACTCCAGATGGGACAGCGCGCTGGTCCAAGATCCCTGTTCCGATTCCACCCTTGTTCCTTCTTGGTGAGGCGAGCCCGAGAGCGGGGCGGTGGCGCCGGTGCCACCGCCCCACCGTGGGGTCAGTCCGCGAGTGCCGCGAACTGTTCCGGGGTGAGCTTCTGCGACGGGCCGTCGAACAGGGCGTTGAAGACCATCTTCTGCTCGCCGCGGTTCCAGGTGCGGAACGCGGCTTGGTTGCCGAAGGTGACCACGGAACCCTTGCCGACCTGCCAGGACACGGTGTTCACCGTGCCGTTGAGGTACTCGCCGCCGATCAGCCAGCCACTCTGCAGCTGGTTGCCGCTGTCCGGGTACTTGCCGACCACGTGGAACGGGTACTTGGCCGGGTCGGTGATCCGGTAGGCCCGGTCACCTTCGAACCAGACGGGGTTGTTCGCCGTCATGCCCCACGCGGCCGGGTCGTTGGTGTCGATCTCCTGGCTCAGCAGCGAGCCGGGGGAGTAGAACACCGACGAACTGCTCGGCAGTACCGACTCCAGCGGCAGGTCGAGGAGCTGCTGCGCGGTGGAGGTGCCGGTGCCGAAGCTGACCAGCGTGCCGCCGTTCGTCACGAAGTCGCGCAGCTGGTTCCAGCCCTCCTCGCCGACGCCGTAGGCCCAGCTCCAGTCCTTCGGGTAGCGCGCCGCGTCGAGACCGTTGACGATCTTGGTGCGGCTCACACCCTCGGGCATCACGATCGCGTCGAACGTGCCGGAGAGGTTCTTGTAGTCCTTCGCCTCGACGGTCTGGTACTTGACCTTGTACTGGTCGAACATCCACATGAGCCAGCCGGACGGGATGTTGTTCGGCGGCTTCATCAGGCCGATCCGGGTGCCCGGCTTGAGCTGGACACCGTCGATCGCCGGCACGTCCGAGATCGCGAACACCGGGATCCCGGTCGCCTTGGACTGGTTCTGCAGCACCTGCCGCGCCGGTGCGGTCGGCGGGATGACGAACGTTCCGGCCGGGTAGGTCTTGCCGCCGTCGGTGAACTGCGTGGCCGCCCGGAACGTCGGGATCCCTTGTGCCTGCAGCTTGGTGACGATCCGGTAGACGCCGTAGGACTCGGGTCCGAGCACGTAGGCGCCACCGTCCGCGGGCTCCGCAGGCATGGTGACCGGTGGCGGGGTGATCTTGTCCAGCAGCTTGGTGGTGACCGAGAACTGGTTGGTGACTAGGTCCGCCTGGAAGCCCAGCAGCATCGGCAGCGTCTGCGCCGTCACGTCGTAGGGCCGCTGCGGCGGGCCGCCCGGGTACTGCAGCAGCTGTGGATAGTGCTGCACCTCGAGCAGCGTCTTGGCGAAGCCGGAGTACGGCTGGGCCAAGTAGATGACGTAGGAGCCCTTGGGGTAGGACTTGTCGCCGGCGGTGAAGTCCGCCGTCGCCTGCCGCACCTCGACGGCACCGGTCCGCATGATGTCCAAGGTGTCCCTGACCGCCTGCGGGTCACGCTGACCGGCCGGGATGACGTAGGCGAACTCGTTGGGCCGGGTGGTGTTCTTGACGCCGACCTTGTAGAAGTCCTTCAGCCAGTTGTAGCCGTCGTTGGCCAGCTCGTCGACGCCGGAGTAGAACGCCTGCGAGGTGTAGTCCACGATCTGGCGCAGCGTCCAGGTGTTGGAGTCGTAGGGCTCGATGAAGTTGATGTCCGACTCCTGCGAGCCCAGCGGACCGTCGCCGACCTGCGGGTAGGCCAGGTCGCGCACGCTCGCCGCCTCGGTCAGCAGCCGGGCCGCGCCGTGGTAGACCTGATACTGGCGCGACGGCGTCCAGTAGTCGTAGGACCGGGCCCAGCCGACGCCCTTCATGCCCGCCGACGTCATGCCGCGCTGCATGGCCATGCCCATGTCGTTGGTCTGCTGCACGGTGATCGGGTCGATGTTGGGGTCGTACGGCGACAGGTACGGCGGGGTGAACATGCGGGGTGCGCCCGAGCCGGCCTGGTGGGCGTCCTGGAACGCCTGCGGGTGGTACTTGTTCTGGATCGAGACCATCAGCTTGGACTCGTCCTGGGTGAACATGAACCAGTCGCGGTTGTCGTCGTGCCCGGTGTACTTCTGGTACAGGTCGGGGTACGTGCGCGCGTAGTTCGTGCCCGCCGTCGCGTTGAAGTAGTCGTTCACCATCGTGGTGCCGTCGGGGTTCTGCGAGGGCACCATCAGGATGACGGCGTTGTTGAGGATGTTGTTGATGTACGGCGAGTTCTCCGTGGCCAGCCGGTGGGCGATCTCCAGCATGGCCTGCGGGTTGCCGACCTCGGTGGAGTGGATGCCGGCCTGCACGTAGTAGAACGGCTTGCCCTCGCGGGCCAGCGCCTCGGCCTCGGTGGGGCTCAGGCCGCGCGGGTCGGCGAGCTTGCTGTTGATCTCGACGAGGCGGTCGAGGTTGTCCAGGTTCTTCTTGGAGCTGATCGTCATCATCACGTAGGGGTTGTCCTGCGTGGTTCTGCCGACCTCCTCGTAGTTCACCCGGTTGCTGCGGTCGGCGATGAGCTGGTAGTAGCTGTCCATCGTGTCGAAGGTGGCGAGCTTGCCATCGGATCCGATGCGGAAACCGAAGTACTGCTCGGGATTGGGGATGCTGGGCGCTGCCGACGCGGCGGTCGGTAACACCGGCGCTACCAGAGCGATGACCGCGGTCGCGACCACGGCCACTCTCCGGAAGGGTGCGCGCATAACCGCTCCTTCATGGGTTCATATCCAGTTGTCAAACGCGTAACACGGCGGTAGCAATGCGTGACTGCCGCCATGCGCACAGAAGCAACGGACGACAGCGATGTCGCCCTTGAGTGGGATCGGTTGGGGGATCCGGCGCTGCCAGACGCCAGGCGGGATCGACCCGAGGTGTCCCCTTCGGAGGGGCAGGCCCTGCGCGAGGCCGTCCTGAGTGGCCGGTTGGCGCCCGGCTCGCACGTGAGCGTCCGGCCGCTGTGTGAGGAGTTCGGCCTGTCGGCCACGCCGGTCAAGGCCGCACTGACCGCGCTGGAGCGGGAGGGCTTCCTCGTGCTGCGGCCGCATCGTGGGTTCTTCGTGCCCGAGGTCGATCGGGCCGACATGCACGAGCTTTACGAGCTGCGCGAGGTGCTGGACGGGATAGCCGCCCGCCGCGCGGCCGCGTTCGCCGGTCGCGAGGCCCTGGTGGCCCGCCTGACCGAGGTGCTGGACCAGCAGACGGAGCAGGTGGCCCGGCACGACCTGACCGGCTACAGCGACCTGGACGTGGTCTTCCACCAGGAGATCCTGCTGGCCGCGGGGAACGGCAGGCTCCAGCACGTGGCCGAGAACATGATCGGCCAGCTCCGCCTGGGCCGCGCCACGTCGGCCCGGGTGCCGGGGCGCCCGACCGCCGCGCTGGTCGAACACGCCGAGATCATCGCCGCTATCGCCGCCGGCCAGCAGAGCCAGGCCGAACGCCTGGCCCGCCGCCACGTCCGCAAGTCGGCCAACGCCTTGGACCGCTACCTGACCCGAGAGGACAACCGCGCCTCCTGAGGACCGGGCCGGTTCGTGGGTCTCGGTTTCCGGCCCGGCGGAACCCGCCGCCACGAGAGGCGGTCCGGCCGGCTCGGTTCGGCGCGGCCGAGGTCCGCGCGCGCGGCCGGTCTCGGTTCGGCGCGGCCGTCCGGCCACGGGCCGACGCCTCCGGCCCCCGGTATCAACTTTACCGGTGGCCACCGACAGTTCTCGGCCGTCCACAGGCGGCTGTCCACACGCACCGGAACTGTCGGGGGGCCACCGTAGAATTGAGACCGGGGGCCGGAGGCCACGGCCCACGCGGGCCGGCCCCCGATCCACTGTGGACCGGGGACCGAGGGTGCGTCAGCCCGGGAAGCACGTGGTGCTGTAGAAGCCCCACTGCCCACCGTGCATCGCGCGGACCCCGCGCGGCCCGTACCGCCGGTAGGGCTCGTCGCGGATGTTGCCCTGCTCGCCCTGCACCAGGGTGTCGCCCCACGCCCAGGAGAAGTGGTCGGCCGTCGGGTCGTAGTTGCGGTAGAACACGGCGTTCACGCAGTGGTTGGTCTCGCAGTGCGTGTACGTCCCGTTGCACGGCTCCGCCGACGCGTTCCCGGTCGGCACCAACGCGAGCCCCGCGGTCATCAGCGCGGCGGCCACGGCCGCCTTCGTTCGGCGCATCACTTACCCCCTAGTCGTAGGCTTCGCAGAGGATGTAGCCGGTCCTCGCGATCTGCCACGAGTAGCCGTAGCACCAGTACGTCTCGACCGGGTCGGCGTAGTAGACGATGAACGTCGAACCGTCGCGCAGCGCGCCGAGGTACGGGCCGTGCGGCGAGCACACCGGCGGGTTCGACATCTCGTGCATGTTCGTGTCGCGGTTGATGGTGCGCTGGCGGGGGTTCGGATCCTTGAAGTGGCTCGAGCAGCCCGGCGGCCGGGTGTCCGCGGTGCCGACGTCGCCCGACGGAGCCGCGGTGGCGGTCCCGCCGATCAGGGTGACCGCGGTGGCGGCCACCAGCAGGGAGGTCAGATAGCGCATCGATGTCCCTTCGAGGTGAGGGATTGACGATGCAGATCGTAAGTTCGTGGGATATCGACATTGATCACGTGTGCACGCAGAGAACACAAGTGTGCACGCAGAGCACACGCCGCTACTTGTTGCGACCCGTGATCGCGTCGCGTACGCGGTCGACCAGGCCCATGCCCGCGTCCACGATCTTGTTCGCCGG
>NZ_WHTD01000057.1 GCF_009379765.1 Actinophytocola sp.
ACTTCTCCAGCACGCCACGCCCATCGAGGGCGACGGCGGCGTTGAGCGCGGTCTGCCCGCCGAGCGTGGCGAGCAGCGCGTCCGGGCGCTCGATCGCGATCACCTTCTCGACGAAGTCCGCGTTGATCGGCTCGATGTAGGTGGCGTCGGCGAACTCCGGGTCGGTCATGATCGTGGCCGGGTTGGAGTTGACCAGGCTGACCCGTAAGCCCTCCTCGCGCAGCACCCGGCAGGCCTGCGTCCCGGAGTAGTCGAACTCGCACGCCTGGCCGATGACGATCGGGCCGGACCCGATCACCATCACGTGGGAGAGATCATCGCGTCTAGGCATCACGATCTCCTTCTTTCACCAGCCGACGTAGACCTTCACGGAAGGCCTGAAAGCTCCCTGACCGGTTCGCTTCGACATCCATGTATGCAGCGATGTCCGTGGCTGCCTGCAGCTTCCTCAGTCCGGTGGCGTGATAACCACGCTCTTGAAGCACCCGCTCCAGTGCCTCCCATGTTCCGCCCGTGATCGCGTCCGGATCTCGATAGCGTGCCTGCTTGCCAAGATGCACTGACACCTTGGGATAGGCCCGTTGGATGGCGGCAACATCTCCAAAGAACCAGGCCTCCAGCTCCTCGATCGCGATCCGGATCAGCACCTGTACCGGCCCGAACGGTCCCGGTTGAGTACGCATGCCAGCCTGCTCGGCAATGCGTCGTAGACGAGCATTCAACTCAACGCAGTCATCATCGTCTCTGTCGACCACAACGACGACACATGTCGATGTTGAGTCGATCCATGACCGGTAGCCAAGCAACCTGTTGGGTAGTTGGCTCAGCAGTCGGCCCTTGCCTCGAAAGTCGCGAATCTCGAACGGGACACCCGGAATGATCTTCGGAAGGAGGAGACGGAGCGCCCGTTCGGTCGAGGGCTCCTCGACCAAGAACTCGAGGTTCAGTACCTGGTTCACCGGGGTAGACCTGCTCGCACCAGAGGATCTGCAAGATCGAAGTACCCCTCCATCCAGAGACTGCCCAGCAGCGCACCCGCCTCAACCATGGAGACGACCTTCGGTAGGTCCGAAGCTCGGACGTTCCTGGTGAACCCATTCTCGTCCCGATAGAGAGCCCACAACTCCTTTGGACGAAGAGCGTCGGCGAAGAAGGGAGAGTGTGTCGTCACCAAAAGTTGACTCCGGGTGGCGGCGGATCGCGCTTCCTCGGCAAGGGCATACAACAGTCTGGGATGTAGTTGGTTCTCCGGCTCCTCAATCCCAACAATCGCTGCAGGGTCTGGGTCGTATAGCACGGTCAGATATGCGAGTAGTTTAAGAGTTCCGTCCGAAACAAATTTGGCGAGGATCGGCTCTTCGAACGGCTGATCTTTCAAACGCAAGAGCAGCCGTCCGTCTGGAAGGGGTTCCGACTCCACCCGTTCGAGACTGGGCACGCGCTCACCCAGGGTCTTAAATATCTCAACGAGTCGATCAGGATGCTGCTCCTGCAAATACTGGACGACGTTCGGCAGGTTGTCCCCTGTTGCGGAAAGCCGCTCCTGCGGTCCTGCCTCCGGCAAGGAGCGCGTGCTGTCTGCACTGATGTACGACAGATACCAACCCGAGATGAACCGCCGTAGGGCCGCCACGCGTGGATGCCTGCTCAGTTGCCCCAGCGTGCTGACCGCGAGCAGGTCCGGGCTGTCCAGCGACTCTTCCGCACGGGTTCCCGACGTTTCGTCATATACCGAGCCAGAGCCGCGCGAGAAGCTCAGGATGTCACGCGGCCGCCCTTGGCCCGGAGCCGTCGTCCACTGGAGCACCTCCTGCACGACCACCGGGAGACCACGTTCCTCATCGATGGCGAGCTTATAGGTGACCAGCCTACTCTTGCGATCCTCGCGATATTTTAGCTCAAACTCGATCGGACCGCTCGCCCCTCTGGTGCGGATCTCATTAATTCGATTGCGCCGATCCCACGCCCGACGAAGGTTTGTGGTGAACGCCTCGTGCAGGAAAGCAAAAACGTCGAAAACAGTCGATTTGCCGCTTCCATTTGGCCCAAACAGAACTGTAAGCGGAGTCAACTGGTCAAAAGTGACGTCCTTCAGCAATCTATAGTTACGAACCGTCAAACGTTCGATGATCGGTCGCGCAGACTGACCGGCAACCATTAATGTCCCTCCATCAGGCCGACGAACTCGTCGAACAGCGGGGCGGCGTCGTGCGGACCGGCCGCCGCCTCGGGGTGGTACTGGACGGAGAACGCGGGTACGTCGAGCGCCCGCACACCCTCCACACAGCCGTCGTTGGGGCAGTAGTGGCTGATCACCGCGCCGCCGAACGGGGTGTCGAACCGCTCCCCCGGCTCGCCGTCGAGCGCGAAGCCGTGGTTCTGCGCGGTGATCGCCACCCGTCCGGTGGCCACGTCGATCACCGGGATGTTGATGCCGCGGTGGCCGTAGCGCAGCTTGTACGTCCCGCGGCCGAGCGGCGGCCCAGGATCTGGTGGCCGAAGCAGATGCCGAACAGCGGGATCCGCCGGTCCAGCACGGCTCGGGTGAGCTCGACCGGGCCGTCGGCGGTGGCCGGGTCGCCGGGGCCGTTGGCGAGGAACACGCCGTCCGGCTCGACCGCCAGCACAGCGTCGATCATGCTGTCGATGGTGGCGCCGACCGGCAGCACGTGGGTCTCGATGCCGCGGGCGGCCATCATCCGCGGCGTGTTGGTCTTGATGCCGAGGTCCAGCGCGGCGACCTTCCAGCGGCGCTCGCCGGCGGCCGGGACGACGTAGGCGGCCTCGGTGGTGACCTGGCCCGCGAGGTCCGCGCCGGTCATCCGCGGGCTTTCCAGCACCCGGTCGACCATCGCGTCGGGGCCCGCCAGCGCGTCGCCGGAGAACACGCCGCCGCGCATGGCACCGCGCTCGCGGATGTGCCGGGTGAGCGTGCGGGTGTCGACCCCGCTGATGCCGACCACACCCTGCTCGGCGAGCGCGGCGTCGAGCGGGCGGCGGGAGCGCCAGTTGGACGGCGTCCGGGCCGGGTCGCGCACCACGTAGCCGGCGACCCAGATCCGGCGCGACTCGTCGTCCTCGTCGTTCCAGCCGGTGTTGCCGATCTGCGGGGCGGTGGCCACCACGATCTGGCGGTGGTAGGACGGGTCGGTCAGGGTCTCCTGGTAGCCGGTCATCCCGGTGCAGAACACCACCTCGCCGAGCGTGGTGCCGGTGGCGCCGAACGCCTCCCCCCGGAACACCTTGCCGTCCTCGAGCACCAGAACGGCCTCGGTCATGCGTGCACCTCACCATCATGGGCGGTGACCCGCCCGCGCAGCAGCGTCGTGACCACCCGACCGGGCAGCTCCATGCCCTCGTACGGGGTGTTGGCGGCGATGCTGGCGAGCTCCGCGCCACGCACCGTCCAGCGTGCGTCCGGGTCGACCAGGGTGAGCGTCGCCGGCTCGCCGACGTCGATCGGCCGGCCCTGGTCGGGCAGGCCGGCGATCTCGGCCGGACGCTCGCTGAGCACCCGCGCGACACCGCGCCAGTCCAGCAGACCCGGCTCGACCATCGTGCGCACCACCACGGCCAGCGCCGTCTGCAGGCCGAGCATTCCCGGCCGCGCCCCGGACCACTCGCAGTCCTTGTCCTGCGGGGCGTGCGGTGCGTGGTCGGTGGCCACGCAGTCGAGCACGCCCTCGGCCAGCGCCTCGCGCAGCACCTTGGTGTCGGCCGCGGTGCGCAGCGGCGGGTTGACCTTGTTCACCGGGTCGTAGGTCGACAGCCGTTCGTCGTCGAGCAGCAGGTGGTGCGGGGTGACCTCGGCGGAGACCTGGATGCCCTGGGCCTTCGCCCAGCGCAGGATCTCGGCGGTGCCCGCGGTCGACACGTGGCAGATGTGCAGCCGGGCGCCGGTGTGCCGGGCCAGCAGGCAGTCGCGGGCGACGATCGACTCCTCCGCGACCGCGGGCCAGCCGGCGAGGCCGAGCCTGGCGGCCTGCTCGCCCTCGTGGGCCTGGGCGCCGACGGTGAGCCGCGGCTCCTCGGCGTGCTGGGCGACCACCACGTCCAGCGCGGTCGAGTACTCGAGCGCGCGGCGCATCAGCAGCGGGTCGGCTACGCACCTGCCGTCGTCGGAGAACATCCGGACCCGGGCCTGCGAGCGGGCCATCGTGCCGAGCTCGGCGAGCTGCTCGCCGTTCAGTCCCACGGTGACCGCGCCGACCGGGTGCACGTCGACCAGCCCGACCTCGCGGCCGCGGCGCCAGACGTGCTCGACGATCACCGCGTTGTCGGCTACCGGGTCGGTGTTGGCCATGGCGAACACCGCCGTGTACCCGCCGAGGGCGGCCGCCGCCGAGCCGGTGTCGATGGTCTCGGTGTCCTCGCGGCCCGGTTCGCGCAGGTGGGTGTGCAGGTCGACGAACCCGGGCAGGGCCACGAGCCCACCGGCGTCCCGGACCTCGGCGCCCCCGGTGTCCACATCGGACCCGATGGCGGCGATGACGCCGTCGGTGATCTCCAGGTCCGTCGGGTCCTCGCCGTAGGGCCGGACCCCGCGCAGTACCAGGGACGTCACGCCATCTCCTCCTCGTGCGCCAGCAGGTGGTAGAGCACCGCCATCCGGACGTGCACGCCGTTGGCCACCTGCTGGGTGATCGCGGCCCGCGGCGAGTCGGCGACCGCGGAGGCGATCTCCATGCCGCGCAGCATCGGGCCCGGGTGCAGGACGACCGCGTGCTCGGGCAGCGCGGCGAGGCGGGCCTCGCTCATCCCGTAGGCGATCGAGTACTCGCGGGCGGACGGGAAGAAGCCGCCGTGCATCCGTTCGGCCTGCACCCGCAGCATCATGACCGCGTCGACGCCGGGCAGCTCGGCGTCGAGGGTGTGCGACACGGTGACCGGCCAGCGGTTCACGTGTGCGGGCAGCAGGGTGGGCGGGGCGACGAGGACGACCTCGGCGCCGAGCGTGGTGAGCAGGTGCACATTGGACCGCGCGACCCGGCTGTGCAGGACGTCGCCGACGATCGCGACCCGCGTGCCGGCGATGTCACCGAGGCGTTCGCGCAGCGTGGCGGCGTCGAGCAGGGCCTGGGTGGGGTGCTCGTGCGTGCCGTCGCCGGCGTTGACCACCGACGTGCCGGACTCGGCGAGCCAGCCGGCCAGCCGGTGCGCGGCGCCGGAGGCCGGGTGCCGGACGATCACGCAGTCGGCGCCGGCCGCGGCCAGCGTCCGCGCGGTGTCCCGCAGCGACTCGCCTTTGCCGACGCTCGATCCGCTCGCGGACACGTTGACGACGTCGGCGCTCATCCACTTGCCGGCGATCTCGAAGGAGACCCGGGTGCGGGTGGACGCCTCGTAGAACATCGTGATCACGGTCCGGCCGCGCAGCGTCGGCAGCTTGCGGACCTCCCGGCCGAGCAGCGTGTGCTTGAGGCTGTCGGCGGTGTCGAGGACGGCGGTGGCGGTGGCCGCGGCCAACCCCTCCGTCGCCAGCAGGTGTCTCATGACGCACCCTCGCCGCGCCGCAGCAGGACCGCGTCGCGGCCGTCGGTCTCCTCGAGCTGCACGTGGACCTCCTCGGTGCGGGAGGTGGGCACGTTCTTGCCGACATAGTCCGCGCGGATCGGCAGCTCGCGGTGGCCGCGGTCGACGAGGACCGCGAGCTGGACCGCACGCGGGCGGCCGGCGTCGCGCAGCGCGTCGAGCGCGGCGCGGATGGTGCGGCCGGAGAAGAGCACGTCGTCGACCAGGATGACCAGCTGGTCGTCGACCCCGCCGGGCGGCAGCTCGGTGGTGCCGAGCGGTCGGGTGGGGCGGCGCCGGAGGTCGTCGCGGTACAGGGTGACATCGAGCACACCGGTGGCCAGCTTGGTGCCGAGGTCGGTGCCGGAGAACTCGACGATGCGCGCGGCCAGCCTGCTGGCCAGCGGGGCGCCCCTGGTGGGGATGCCGAGGAGCACAACGGGTGGTGCGTCGGCTGCGCCGAGTGATGTTCGCTCGATGACCTGATGGGCCATTCGAGCGACGGTGCGTGCGACATCGCCGGCCGACAGCAGCTCTCGCTGCCCGGCCGGTTCCGCCGCACCGCGGTTGCGCGGTGCCACGGCTGACCTCCTTCCCCGCCTCGCTGGACGGGTCCTTAAAGGACGTCTGATCTGCGCCTACATGGCGCCGCTAGCACCGTACCAGGCGCAATGGATCCACCAACCGGGTGGTAATGATGCAAATCAACCGCACTTGTACGCAGATCAGCTTGACCTGGTGACAACACTGGGTAACCATTACTCTGCGTGTTGATATGCGGCTACCCGCGGCGTACACAGATCGGCCAGCGGGGCGAACGAATGGAGAATCGCCATATGGGCGACTACGCCAAGGCGCTGGGGAGCAAGCTCCGCGGCATCCGCCAGCAGCAGGGGTTGTCCCTGCACGGCGTTGAGCAGAAGTCCGGCGGCCGATGGAAGGCCGTCGTGGTGGGCTCGTACGAGCGGGGCGACCGGGCCGTGACCGTGCAGAAGTTGGCGGAGCTCGCCGACTTCTACGGGGTGCCGGTGGTCGAGCTGCTGCCCGAGGGGCGCGTGCCCTCCGGTGCCGAGCCGGCGACCAAGATCGTGATCAACCTCGAGCGCCTGCAGCAGCTGCCAGCGGAGAAGGTCGGTCCGCTGGCCAGATACGCGGCGACGATCCAGAGCCAGCGTGGTGACTACAACGGAAAGGTGCTGTCCATCCGGACCGAGGACCTGCGATCTCTCGCGATCATCTACGACATGACACCGGGCGAGCTGACCGAGCAACTCATCGACTGGGGCGTGCTGCCCCCTGAAGCCCGTCCATCCAAAGAGGACTGATGATGGCGGCCGGTGACTGGGGCACCGGCCGCCCCGATGAAAGACCTCGCGGACGGACCAGTCAGCGCACCGCTGAATGGGCTAACAGCCTGACGCGTTCGGGTTAACGATGTATGGCAACCGGCCGTTTCGTGGGCGCTACAACACGTCAACCAGTCACTGACTCCGCCGGTTCCGCGGGCGGGACCGCCGCCGTCTTGCGCGAGCGGGCCCGGGTGATCGCCACGCCGGCCAAGCACAGCACGCCGCCCACGAGGGTGAACCACCCCGGGACCTCCGACAGCAGCAGCCACGACATCACGATCACGATCGCCGGCACCGCGTACGTGGTCGCACCCATCTTGGCGGCGGTCGTTCGGGCCAGTGCGTAGGCCCACGTGATGAACGCGAGCGCGGTCGGGAACACGCCCAGATACACCACGTCGATCGTCGACGACAGCGGCGCACCGTCCATCTCGGACACGAGTTGCCCCGCGAACGGCGCGCACGCCACCATCCCGACCAGGCACCCGAACGTCGTCACCTGTACCGCGGACGCGTGCCGCAGCGCCGGCTTCTGGAACGTCACGCCGATCGCGTAGGTCGCCGCCGCGACCACGCACAGCAGCACGCCGAGCACCGACGCGTCGCCGCCCCCGGACGTCGAGAAGCCCACGACCACCGCGCCGGCGAACGACACCGCGATGCCGGCCAGGACCCGGCGCGGGAAGCCCTCCCTGAGTAACCACCCGCTGAGCAACGCGATCAGGACGGGCCCGACGTTGACCACCATGGCCGCCGTGCCCGCGTCGACCTCCCGCTCGCCCCAGTTGAGCGCCACCATGTAGACGCCGAACCAGAGCACACCGGACGCGACGATGCCGGGCCACGCCGCGCGCGGCGGCCACCCCTCGCGACGCACGAGCAGCACGACCACGAGCACGACCGAGCCCGCGAAGAGCCGCCCGAACGCCAGCGCGCCCGGCGAGTAGTGCTCCCCCGCACTGCGAATCGCCACGAAGGCCGAGGCCCACAGCAGCACCGTGACGCCGGCGGCCACCAGGCTGCGCCGGTCGATGGAGTCGGTCATGCCGCCAAGATATGGCGGGCCACCGACAATTTCTCGCGAGTTTCAGCCGGTGGACGCCGTGCCGATACGCTCCCCCGGGGTATCAACGGAGGGGGAGCGAAGGATCACGCTACGAAGTCGTCGAGCGGTCGCGACGCTGCTCGCCCTGTCCGCTGCTGGCGGCCTGCAACACCGACGGGCAGGAAGCGATCCCGACCACCACCACCCCACCCGCACCGACCACGACAGCGGCCCTACCGCCCCGGCAGTGAGCAAGCCCCTGAACCCGGGCGGGCGCGCCGTCGTGGCGCGCGCCCGCCCACAGTGGCGGAAGAGGTGGCGGTGTGTGGTGGATCGCTACAGGGTGGCGCGGAGCTGCTCGGCGAGCGTGGCCAGGCGACCGAGCACGCCGTTCACGAAGCGGGGTGAGTCGTCGGTCGACAGCATCTTCGCCAGTTGCACTGCCTCGTCGACCGCCACCGGGTCGGGCACATCGGAAGCCCACAGCAGCTCGTACACCCCGAGTCGCAGGATCGCGACGTCCACGAACGGCATCCGGTCGAGCGTCCAGCCCTCGGCGTGCTCGGCGAGCAGCTCGTCGATGCGCTCGCGGTGCGCCACCACGCCCTCGATGAGCGTGGTGGCGTAGTCGTTCGGCGCCGGGTGCTCGGTGACCTCGGTGCGCTCGGCGTGCAGCGTCAGCGGATCGGCGTCGCGCACCGCCGCCGCGTAGAGAACGTCGACCGCGCGCTTGCGTGCCTTGCTGCGCGCGCCCACTAGTGTCCCCCGCCGGGAGTCTGTTGCTTAAGAGGTCGCGCAGGTGGGTTGGTGGATGCCCGCCGTGATCGAGGTGGATGCATCGCGGTGCCGCGCACGCGTCGGCGTACTGGACCGTACTTCGATGCGTGCGCGGTGCCGCGAGGCGCCGCCTCGGCGCGGTGGGCGCCGCCAGGCCTATCTGCGCGACCTCTCAGTCGGTGAGTCCAGGTTTCTGCTGGCAAGGCGCCGGTTCGTCCTCGTACCGGGATGTACTCGGGCGGACCGGCAACGCCGCCAGCAGGACGCTGGGCCGGCGAATTGTGTGACGAACTTCCGGCGGGGGACACTAGGAGCTGATGCGGCCGAGGTAGCGGCCGTCGCGGGTGTCGACCTTGACCTTCTCGCCGGTCGACAGGAACAGCGGCACCTGGATCTCGGCGCCGGTCTCGAGCGTGGCCGGCTTGGTGCCGCCGGTGGACCGGTCGCCCTGCAGGCCCGGGTCGGTCTGCTTGATGACGAGCTCGACGGAGGTCGGCAGCTCGATGAACAGCGGCACACCCTCGTGCGTGGCGACCACCGCGGTCTGGTTCTCCAGCAGGAACCGCGAGTTGTCCGACACGACGTCGCCGTCGATGTGGATCTGCTCGTAGGTCTCGCGGTCCATGAAGACGAACTGGGGACCGTCCTGGTACAGGTAGGTCATCTCGCGCCGGTCGACGGTGGCGGTGTCCACCTTGATGCCCGCGTTGAACGTCTTGTCGACGACCTTGCCGGTGAGCACGTGCTTGAGCTTGGTGCGCACGAACGCCGGTCCCTTGCCCGGCTTCACGTGCTGGAACTCGACGACGGACCAGAGCTGGCCCTCGAGGTTGAGCACCAGGCCGTTCTTCAGGTCGTTGGTGGAAGCCACGGGGTAGGTCTCTCCTGTACTCGCAACGCTTGGTGGGTCGTCACACGACTGCGTCACACGACGACGAGTTGCTTGGTCGTCAGCGTGAGAAGCTCGGGCTCGCCGTCCCGCACGACGAGTGTGTCCTCGATGCGGACCCCACCCTTGCCGGACAGGTAAACGCCCGGTTCCACCGTGACGGCCATGCCGGCAGACAGTCTACCTTTACCGGTCTTGGCCAGGTCCGGGGCCTCGTGGATCTCCAGCCCGACGCCGTGGCCGAGGCCGTGGAGGAACTCCTCGCCCCGGCCCGCCGCCTCGACGACGGCCCGGGCCGCCGCGTCGACGTCCTTGACCTCGGCGCCGATCGCCAGCGCCGCCCGGCCGGCCGCCTGCGCCGCGGCCACCAGGTCATAAAGCTCGCGCTGCCAGTCCGCAGGCGCGCCGAGCACGAACGTGCGGGTCATGTCCGAGTGGTAGCCGTCGACGAGCGCGCCGAAGTCGAGCTTCACGAGGTCGCCCGCATGCAGCACGGCGTCGGTGGGCCGGTGGTGCGGGACCGCGGAGTGCGCGCCGGTGGCCACGATCGTCTCGAACGACGGGCCCGCGGCGCCGTGGTCGAGCATCCGGTTCTCCAGGTCGCGCGCGACCTCCCGCTCGGTGCGCCCGGCCCGCAGGCCACCGTGCTCGATGAGGTCGGCGAGTGCCCGGTCCGCCGCCGCGCACGCCATCCGCAGCGCCTCGATCTCGTCGTCGTCCTTGACCATCCGGAGCTCTTCGACCAGGCCCGGCGCGCGGACCAGGTCGATCCCGCCCGCCGCGCCGGTGAGCGTGTCGAGCTCCTCGACGGTGACCCGGTGGCTCTCGTAGCCGGTGCGGCCGTAACCCGTGCCGGTCGCGGCATGCTCGACGAGCGCGGGCGGGCAGGGCCGGTCGATCATCCGCTCGAGGTCGGGCAGCTGCTGCGCGGACTGGGTGAGGTAGCGGCCGTCGGTGCAGAACACGGTCCGGTCCTCGGCGCCCGGCTCGTCGCCGGCATGCACGAGCAGCGCCGCGTTGGAGCCGGTGAACCCGGTGAGGTAGCGGACGTTGCGCAGGTCGACCACCAGCAGGGCATCCAGGTCGCGCTCCCGCAGCTGGGAGCGCAGGGCCGCCCGGCGGCGACCGTGCGTCTCGTGCATGCGGCCGAGCCTAGGGCACACCTGCCGGTTCCAGTGGCGGCAAGGGCTTACGCTGTGGCGATGCGAACCTGGCTGCTACGCGGCATCGTCCTGGCCGTGGTGCACGCCGCCGCAGAGACGGTGCGGGCCGACTTCGGGGTGCACCACCCGACCTCCCGCACCGTGTTCGAGGCGATCATGCTCGGCGCGCTCGTCGGCGTGGCCGCGGTGTGGGGCGCGGTCGACTCCTGGAAGGACGTGCCCGAGCGCGGCAAGGTCTGGCTCATCGCCGCGTTGATCGCCGGCTGGGGCGCCGCGGTGCTCGCCGTCATCGGCAAGTCGATCTTCGTGGACCAGACCGGCGTCGCCGACCTGAGTGGCGCGCTCACCGGCGGCGCAGCGTTCACCGCGCTGCTGGTGCTGGTGCCGGCATGCGTCGGTTTCCTTGCCGGGCGGTGGGTCCGGGTGCCGTCCCGGTCGCGCACCGAGGCCGACCAGCGCTAACGCGGCGGACCGGCGAGGTCCGCCCCGCGCGCGTAGGCGTCCCACTCCTCGTCGGTCACGCCGCCCACGATCGAGGAGTTCAGCGCGGCGACGTCCGGCGAGCTGATCGGCCAGAGCTTGTCGTCGATCAGGAACGCGACGCCACGGCCCGGCGCCTCCCGCGCGTCGGCGCCGGGCCGCACGTTCACGGCGACGCGCGCGCCCGCCAGCGCGGGCACGGGCTCGTCGAGGATGCGCACCGCGAGCTTCTCGGCCACCGCCCGCCGGTCGAACCGCACCAGCGAGCCGTTGATCACCAGGTCGACCGTGCGCTGCGGCGATGGCATCGCGAACCCGTCGAGCGCGAGCAGCGCCCGGTCCATGTCGCGGCAGGCGTCGAACCCGTTGACGTCCAGCCCGAAGTGGCGCAGGTTCGACGGCCCGAACCGGCCTCCTTGGTGGCCCGCACGAGGTCGATCGACACCGTGCCGCACGGGTCGGCCGCCGACCCGACCGCGTGCCCGTCCGGCCGGCGGACCAGGCCCGGTCCCTCGCGCCAGGTGCCGGCAACGAGCACCGGGTCGTAGGGGTTGTAGCGGAAGTCCAGGTCCCAGAAGGTGATCGTGGTGCCGTCGCGGGTCTCGTGGGCGATGGCGAACGCGGCGAGCGAGTCAACCCACATCCAGTCGGCGCTGAACGCGTCGACCACCGTGCGCAGCCGCGCGCCGGTGTCCGGCACCGGCTCGAAGCCGTCCGGGCCGAGTGCTTCGACGTCCTCGGCGAACTTCGGGTCGGGCGAGCGCAGCACGAACTGGCCGGCGCCGTTGTGCCCGGTGCCGCGGCCGGTGGTGTCGGTGAACATCAGATAGAACTTGCCGCCGAGGTAGACCGCCGACGGCTGGCCGGCGCCGTAGGTGTTGCCGTTGGACACCTGGCGGGCCGACCGGACGATCGGCTTCCCGTCGTTGGCGCGGGTCCACACCCGGCCGTCCGGGCTGGTGGCGAGGCCGATCGCGTTGCCGTGCGCGTGTCGCCGGCCGCTCCGGTGTAGTACATGAGGTATCTGTTTCCGACGCGGAGCACCGACGGGTCGCAGGTGTGCATGCCGTCGAAGCCGCCGGCCCGGCCGGAGAAGATCGGCGTGGCCTTCGAGCCGTCGGGACCGCGGAACGGGCCGGCCAGCGAGCGGGACTCGCCGAGCAGGATGTCGTCGCCGGGCGGGTTGGCGACGCCGAGCTGGCTGCACCACCACATCCGGTAGCGCCCGCGGTCGTACAGCACCGACGGCGCGTAGTTGTAGGGCGCGTCGCCGCCGCCCGCCGCGATCACGCCACGGCTCTGCCGGCCGTTGCCGGTGAGGAGGGCTGCCGGTTCCGGGTCCGGCGACGGCGGCGTGGCGGAAGGTTCCCCGCCGGGCCGGGCCCCGGTCGTCGGGTGTTCCTCGGGTTTCGGCGAGGCCTCGCTGGTGGTGCACGCGGCAACCAGGGCGAGGCTCACGAGCGCGGTGAACAACGCCGCTGGTCTTCGACGGTGCGTGACGCGCATCGTGGAAGCGCCCTCCGAACGGTTGCCCTCGAAACCCTCGAACAGTGTAGGGACTACAGGGTGAGTTGGGCGACGACCAGCTCCAGCTCGAAGCCGTCGTCGTTCTCGAGGTACCCGGCGAGATGCTTCGGACCACCGGCGTGCGGGTGCTTGTCGGCGAACATCAGCCGCCAGCCGTGCTCGGGCGCGGCGGCGACGATCCGGTCCAGGTCTTCCCCCGTTGGCACGTGCAGGGCGAGGTGGTTGAGCCCGGGTCGGGTCCGCTCGTGCCGGTCGCCGCGCCGGTCCGGCGAGTCCTCGACGACGACGTAGGAGGCGCCGTAGCGCCAGCTCACGCCGCGCGGCCAGCGCTGGTACTCGCGCCAGCCGAGCTCGGTGAGGAGCCAGCCGAGCGACTTCTCGGCGCTCGCGAGATCGGACACCCACAGCTCGACGTGGTGCACGCCGCCCGGCTCGGGCAGGCTGACCAGCACGTCGTGAACGGCGCCGTAGTGGTCGCCGGAGCCGACGGCGACGAAGCCGAGCCGCTCGACGAACCGCCGGCCGCGCGGGTTCTGCTCGTGCACGAGCGCGAACACCGCAGGCGCGCCGAGCGTGTGGTGCGCATGGCCGACGATCGCGCGGGCGGCCTCCTCCGCGAACCCGCTCCCCCAGTGCGCGCGGGCCAGGTGCCAGCCGCATTCCAGGACCCCGCCCGGCAGTTCGGTGGAGGTGCGCAGGTGGCCGATGCCGACCATTTCGCCGTCGCGCTCGAAGATCCAGTCGCCGGTGCCGTCGGGGCCGCGGTAGTCGAGCCGGCGCCGGACGAGCGCGACGATCTCGTCCGGGTCGGTGAGGTCGCCCGCGTGGTGCCGGCCGAGCTCGGGGTCGCTGAACATCGCGACGAGCGCGGCGGTGTCATCGGCCGTGATCGGCCGCAGGGTGAGCCGCGGGGTGTGGAGCGTCGTCATGCGGTGGTGGTCGCGTTCTCGGCCAGCCAGTGCAGCGCGAGCCGGTAACCGTCGACGCCGAGGCCGACGATCACGCCGCTGGCCACCGCGGAGACGTAGCTGTGGTGGCGGAACTCCTCGCGCTTGTGCACGTTGGTGATGTGCACCTCGACGAGCGGCGCGGTCAGCTGTGCGCACGCGTCCCGGACGGCGATCGAGTAGTGCGTCCACGCGCCGGCGTTGAGCACGACCGGGATCTTGTGCTCGGCGGCCTCGTGCAGCCAGCCGAGCATCTCGCCCTCGTGGTCGGTCTGCCGGACGGTCACCTCGATGTCCAGCTCCCCGCCGGTCTTCTCGCACAGCCCGACGAGGTCGGCGTAGGTGGTGCGACCGTAGATCTCGGGCTCGCGCATGCCCAGCCTGCCCAGGTTGGGTCCGTTGAGCACCAGCACCTTCATGTCGCACTCCCGTTCGTGAGGATCGATCGAGCCAGGGTAGCCAGCCCCGCGCGGACCCGCGCCGGCCCGATGTCCTCGTGCAGCGCCATTCGCTGGTCGGCCGCCAGCGGCGCGAGCAGGGCGTGCGCGAGGTAGTCGGCGTCGAGGTCCGGGTCGGCCTGGTCGATCAGTACGGCGACGTGCCGGTGCCACAGCCGGTAGGCGCCGATGTCGTAGCGCGCGCCGGGCCGGGCGGTCTCCGACAGGTGCACGAGGTCCAGGTTCTCGTCGAGGAAGTCGACGTACGCCGCGAGGAACGCGACCAGCCGGTCCGCCGGGGCGGCGCCGGGGCCCAGCGGCGGCGGGCCGCTCAGGATGGCCGTCTGGAGATCACGCTCGCGCGCGTCGAGCAGGGCGACGGCGAGGCCGGCCTTGTCGCCGAAGCGGCGGAACAGCGTGCCCTTGCCGACCCCGGCGGCGGCCGCGACCTGGTCCATCGTCACCGAGTCGACGCCGTGCGCGCGGAACAACGCGCGTGCGGCGTCGAGGACCCGGGCGCGGTTGCGGGCGGCGTCGGCCCGTTCCGCGCGCTCGGGCTTCCCGAACCGGACGAGCTCGGCTTCGGTGGAATAAGCGGACCGTGGTCCGGTGTTGCCACTCATGTCATAGCGGACTCTAGTCCGCTTCCAGCTCGCATGAAGGACGAACCATGACCGCACTGATCAGCCGCGACGACCTGCGGGTCGCGATCGAGGCCGGCGCCGTGACCGTCGTCGACGCGCTCGGCGGCGACTACTGGGCGCGCCAGCACCTGCCGGGCGCCGTGCCGCTGGTGGCCGACGACGTGCCGAAGCGGGCCGCCGACCTGCTGCCGGACACGGCCGCCGCGATCGTGACCTACTGCTCGAACCCCGCGTGCCCCAACAGCCAGGCCGTGGCGGACGGGCTCGAGCGGCTCGGCTACGCCAACGTGCGCAAGTACCGGGAGGGCATCGAGGACTGGGTGTCGGCGGGCCTGCCGACCGAGTCCGCCGAGCACGCGCTGGGCTGAGCTCACGCGTTGCTGATCGCCGTGTAGGCGGCGGTCAGCAACGCCGGCTCGGGCGCCTCCAGCCGGCCGGGCTTCGCGAGCCCGTCGAGTACCACGAACCGGAGCACGCCGGCGCGGGTCTTCTTGTCGCCGAGCATTCCCTGGAGCAGGTCCGGTAGCGCGTCGGCGGCGTAGCCGGTGGGCAGGCCGATCGACTCGAGGACCGCGCGGTGCCGGTCGGCCGTGGCGTCGTCGAGCCGGCCGGCCCGGCGGGCCAGCTCGGCCGCGAACACCAGGCCGACGCTCACCGCGGCGCCGTGCCGCCACCGGAAGCCCTCGCGGCGCTCGATCGCGTGGCCGAGGGTGTGGCCGTAGTTGAGGATCTCGCGCAGGCCGGACTCGCGGAGGTCCGCGGCCACGACATCGGCCTTGACCTGGATCTTGCGGCGCACCAGCTCCGCCAGCACGTCGCCGTCCGGGTCGAGCGCGGCCTTCGGGTCCGCCTCGACGAGCGCGAGGATCCGCGGGTCGGCGATGAAGCCACCCTTGACCACCTCCGCCATGCCGGCGGCGAGGTCGTCGGCCGGCAGGGTGCGCAGCGTGGCCAGGTCGGCGAGCACCGCCGACGGCTCGTGGAACGCGCCGACGAGGTTCTTGCCGGCGTCGATGTTGATGCCGGTCTTGCCGCCGACCGCCGCGTCCACCATGCCGAGCAGGGTGGTCGGCACGTTCACCAGACGCACGCCACGCATCCAGCCGGCCGCGACGAACCCGCCGAGGTCGGTGACCGCACCGCCGCCGAAGGCCACGACCGTGCCGCCGCGGTCCATGCCGAGCGCGGCGAGCGCGTCCCAGCACTGCCCGGCGACCTGGAGCGTCTTGCCGGCCTCGGCGTCCGGGATCGCGATCGGGTGCGCGTCGACGCCCGCGGCCCGCAGCCGCTGCCGCACGGTCTCGGCGCCACCGGCGAGCGTCGGCGGGTGGATGACCGCGACCTTGGGCGCGCCGGCAACCTTGTCGACGAGCTCGTCGGTGAGGTCGCGCCCGACCACGACCTCGTACGGCCGCTCGGTGGCCACCCTGATGCGCACCGGCTCCACTGCCTCAGCTCCTCACCGTCGGTTGGTGAGGTGAGCATCGCACCGGCCCGTCGCCGGTATTCAGTTGGGGATCAGTCCAGCTCCACCTCCGTCTTCCCGTCGTGCCCGCGTGCCGCGGCCACGACCTCGCCTTGTCTCTCGACCTCGGCGCGCTGCTTCGCCGTGAGCTTCGTGTGCACCGTGAGCGTGAGCCGCAGTGTGCGACCGGACTGCCGGGCCCGCCACGTGCCGACGATGTCGCCGTCGACCAGCACCACACCGGGGCTGCCGACCGGCCGCCACACCGTCTTGGCGACCGCGCGGTCGGGCACGAGGAACGCCCGACTGCCGAGAGCGACGGCGTCGCGCGGCGGCAGCAGCAGGACCGGCGGCGGCTCCGGCGCGCCCTTCATGGCGGCGAGTGCCTCGGCATGCGCGTGCAGCGGCTTCTCGACGCCGTCGATCCGCACCTCCTCCAGCTCGCCGGCGAGCTCGTCGAAGCTCGGCCGCAGCCAGTCCGGCGGCGCGGTGACCGACCGGGTGTCCAGCCACATCACGAGATCGCCGAGCGTGGCCGGACCGGGCGAGCCGCATGCAGGTGCGGAGCAGCTCGGTGACCGCCGCGCGGTTGTCGCGGTCCACCTCGGGCTCCGCACCCAACCGGAACAGCAGCCGGCGGCCGCCGTGCGGCACCAGCTCGACGCCGGCGTAGAGCGTGCCGAGCCGGAACAGCCCGTCGGCGACATGCGCGCAGCCGCAGCCCTCGCACCAGGGCCGGGCGACCTCGGGTAATCGGGGGCTGACCGCGCCGGACAGTTCGCCCTTGCCGGCCGTGTCGCCGGGGAAGGCGGCCCGGATCTCGGCGGCGACCCGCTGGAGCAGCGCGGGCCCGTCGGCGCCGGACGCGATGAGCTCGTCGCCGTAGCCGCCGAGGTAGGCGCGGAGCATGTCGTTGTCGTGCGGCCACAGCGCCGCGCGAACCAGCGGCAGGTCGGCGCGCCGGTGCAGGTGCGGCGAGCCGCGGACGGTAAGTGCGAGCGCGAGGTCCGGCCGGTCCAGCTCCGCGTGACCCGCCCGCTGGCGTAGGCCCAGCGCGGCGGAGCCGGCCGGCGTGTCCTGCAGGCCGACGGTGAGCACGTCGAGGTCGCCGACCGCGGCGTCGGCAGTGGCATCGACCGTGGCAGCGACCGTGGCGTCACCGAGTAAGCCCTGCGCCCAGACGCGGTAGGAGAGGACGGCCCTTCGATCCAGTTCGACTGCCATGCGCCATGCCTACCAGGAGCCACCGACGGTTTCCGATCGGTGACGGGAGGGCTCCCACCCGCGCCGGGTTCCACTGGTGGCATGACTCGGACCCAGGTTCGCCGGCCGGCCGCGGTGGCCGCGCTCGTCGTCGCCGTGCTCACCCTCGCGGGCTGCTCGATCGCCAACACCTCGCCACAGAACATCGCCGTGCACTACGCGAACGGCTGGTTCGACAGCCGCTCGTTCGTCGACTGCTCCCCCACCGGTCAGCGCAGCATCGACGACGTGCTCGACGACCACTACTTCTATCCGGCCGGACAGCGCACGTTCGCGTTCTCCTCCGACAAGAGCGCCGACTCCGGGCCGCTGTCCGTGGCCACCAGCGACAGCATCGAGCTGGTCGCCCGCGGAACGGTGACGTTCCACCTGAACACCAGCTGCGAGCCCTACACCGACGGGTCGGGCAAGCACTGGCCGGGCGGGCGGCTGCAGAAGTTCCACGAGCAGATCGGGTCGAAGCTGAACGCGTACTCCGAGGACGAGGACTCCGACAACGGCGGCGACGGCTGGCCGCGGTTCGTGAACACCTACATCAAGGATGTCGTGGACCGGGCGCTGGACACGAACGGGCTGAGCTACTCGTGGCCGGACCTGTACGCGAACAACGACATCCGGGAGGAGTGGGAGACCGCGGTCAAGAAGTCGATCCCGGACCTGGTGAAGGCGCAGCTCGGCGACGACCTCGTGCTGATCGACAACGTGCTGCTGCAGAAGCCGGAGGTGCCGGACGCGCTGCGCGACGAGCTGACCAACAACCAGGCGGCGACGTTGCGCGCGCAGACGGCGCGGACCGACCAGCAGGCGGCGGAGACCTTCCCGGGCGGGCTGACCGCCTACCTCGCCTACCAGAACGCGCTGGCGGTGAACGAGGCGATCAAGTCGGGCAAGGTGCAGGTGATCCCGGTGCCGCAGGGCTCGCCGGTGATCGTGTCGCCGCCGTCGGGTCGTTAGTCGGTGGCTCGGTCGGTCGCGACGGGCAGGCTCGCGAGGACGTCGGCCAGGACGTCCTCGGGGGTCCGGCCGCTCGTCGGCACGGTGACGGCGGCGACCTGGGTGTAGACCGGCCGGCGCGTGTTGAGCAGCTCCTTGAGGTGCGCGCGCGGGTTGGGCATGAGCCACGGGTGCAGCGTCACGAGCCCTTCGCGGCGCAGGAGGTGCTCGAGGTCGACGTCGAGGAATACCACGTGATGCGGCTCGAGCAGCTCCGCGACGCCGGGTGCGGTCGGGGTGCCGCCACCGAGGGCGAGGACACCGGTGAACTCGGGCAGCAGCGCGGTGAGCAGCTCGCGCTCGGACGCTTGGAACCGCTCCCGGCCGAGCTGAACCACGAGCTCGCCGGCGGGCAGACCGTGCGCACGTTGCATGTCGTCGTCGAAGTCGCGGAACTCGACGCCGAGGCGCGCGGCGGCCAACCGGCCCACCGTGCTCTTACCCGAACCGGGCGGGCCGACGAGGATCAGTACGGGACCACGCGTGGTCACTGTGGTCACCACCGTTCCTGCAGTGCCTTGAGGTAGGCCTCGGCGTTGCGCCGGGTCTCGGGGAGCGAGTCGCCGCCGAACTTCTCGAGCGCCGCCTCGGCGAGAACCAGGCCCATGACCGACTCCAGCACCACGCCGGCCCGGGGCACCGCGCACACGTCGGACCGCTGGTGGATCGCGACCGCGGGCTCACCCGTCTTGACGTCCACTGTGGACAGTGCACGTGGGACGGTCGAGATCGGCTTCATCGCGACCCGGGTGCGCAGCGGCTCGCCGTTGGTGATGCCGCCTTCCAGGCCGCCGGCCCGGTTGGAGCGCCTGCTGACACCGCTGACGCCGCCCGCGCGGTCGATCTCGTCGTGGGCCTGGCTGCCCCAGCGGCGCGCGGTGGTGAACCCGTCGCCGATCTCGACGCCCTTCATGGCCTGGACGCCCATGAGCGCCCCGGCCAGTCGGGCGTCGAGGCGGCGGTCCCAGTGCACGTGCGAGCCGAGGCCCGGCGGCAACCCGTAGGCGATGACTTCGATGACGCCACCGACCGTGTCGCCGGCCTCCTTGACGGCCTCGACCTCGGCGACCATCGCCTCGGTGGCCGCGGGGTCGAACGCGCGGACCGGGCTCTCGTCGATCCTCGCGAGGTCCTCCGGCTGCGGCGCCGGACCGTCGGGCGCCTCGGCCGTGCCGATGGAGACGATGTGGCTGATGACCTCCACGCCGAGGAGCTGGCGCAGGAAGGCCCGCGCGACGGTGCCGAGGGCCGTGCGGGCGGCGGTCTCGCGGGCGCTGGCGCGTTCGAGGACCGGGCGGGCCTCGTCGAAGCCGTACTTCTGCATGCCGGGCAGGTCGGCGTGACCGGGGCGCGGGCGGGTGAGCGGTTCGTTGCGGGCGAGGCCGGCCAGCTCGTCGGGGTCGACGGGGTCGGCCGCCATGACCTTCTCCCACTTGGGCCACTCGGCGTTGTCGATCCGCACCGCGACGGGGCCGCCCTGGGTGAGCCCGTGGCGGACCCCGCCGAGAAACTCGACGCGGTCGGTCTCGAAGCCCATGCGCGGACTGCGCCCGAGCCCCAACCGCCGGCGGGCGAGCTGCTCACCGAGCTCCATCGTGGTGACCTCGACGCCGGCGACCATGCCTTCCAGCACGGCGACGAGCGCCGGGCCATGTGACTCCCCAGCGGTGATCCAACGCAACACCCGCTGATCCTGTCATGCCCGGCTGACCGCCACCGACCAGGCGTCCTTCGAGTGAGCGGCGGTCGCGACGCCGGGTCGGCCGAGCGTCGGCCCGGAGGGCGTCGGCACAGCGACGCCGCGACGTGGCGGGTCGGCACAGCGACGCCACCGGACGACACAACCACGCCACCGGACGACACAACCACGCGGCAGGGCGACACAGCGACGTGACGGGACGACACAACCACGTGGCGGGGCGACACGGCGACGTGACGGGACGACACAACCACGTGGCAGGTCGACACGGCAGGTGGGTCGGCGCGGTGGCGGGTCGGTCCGTGGTGGCGACCTCGGGTGGGGTGTCGGCATTGGACGGTCACGGCGGGGCCACCGAGCTGCCGGGGAAGACGGCCAGTACACAGGTGGCGGCCAGGAGGCCCGGGCCGTGGGGGATGCCGGACCCGCGGTGCCGGGTCAGCAGGCCCAGGGTGAGGGTCAGCAGCGCGGCCAGGCCCGCCGCCAGGACAATGGCCGGCCAGCCGATCGCGCCCAGGACCGCACCCAGGCTGCCGGAGAGCTTCACGTCGCCCGCGCCCAGCGATGCCGGGCTCGCCAGACGGACCAGCGCGTGCACCGTGCCGAACACCACGGCACCCACCGCCGCGCCGATGGGCAGCGACCAGCCACCGCCCAGGGCGGCGGCCAGAGCCGTGGTGGCCGCCAGAGCCGGGTAGGCGGGCAGGGTGAGCGCGTCGGGCAAGCGCCGGTGGCGAAGGTCGGTGGCCGTGAGCAGGACCGCGAACCACGTCAACACGAGTGGGATCGGGAGCCACCAGGGCGGTAACTGTCCACTCGAGACTCTCCAGCCCAGTACGGCCCACAGGAGGGCCACGGCACCGGCCACCGAACCACTGTGGACGATCGCGCCGCGGCGGAGGCGGGCCAGCAGCCACCGGCCGGCCAGGCCGGAACCGGCGCCTGCCACGGCAAAGGAGAGTGTCGCGAGGGGCATGTCTCCACGGTGCCCGGACCCGCGGCCGGCGGCAAGGACGAACCCGTGCGAATGGTCCTTTCGCCCGGGTTGGCGGAAATCAGCCGCGCGCCTTGGCGATGATCTCCTCGATGAACGACGTCTTCGCGTCCGCGTAGTTCTGCACGTACCGCCACGCCTGCGCGGCCAGCTCGCGCTTCGTCGCCGCGTACCGGTCGCGGTCGTCGTCGTGGGTGCGGAGCCAGTCCCGGAACGACAGCACGCGGTCGATCTCCTCGGCGGCATGGCGCGGGGACCACACGTGCAGGTTCACGCCGTGCGGATCGCCGTCCTCGACCCGGCGCCTGAGGCAACGGTGCTCCAGCCACTCGGGCTCGCGGATGCGCAGCCTGTACCCCGCCGCCACCAGGGCGGGCACGTACGATGGCTCGTCGGCCGTGTCGTCGACCAGCAGCATGACGTCGATGATCGGCTTCGCCGGCAGGCCGGGCACCGACGTCGAACCGGTGTGCTCGACGGACAGCGCCCGCTCCCCCAACGCGTCGAGGATCCGCGCGCGGTCCTCCGCGAACCACGCCGGCCACCTCGGGTCGTAGTCCTCGATCACGACCTTGGTCGCGTACGGCGCCAGCTCTCCGATCGTCACGGCGCGCAGCTGCTCGTCATCCATGACGGACACCTTAGATCCGCAGCGGCAGGATCCCGCCGGTCGCCTCGTGCAGCGCGTCGCGCATCGCCGCGCGGGGGGCCGGCTCGCCGGTGAACTGCTCGACCTGGCCGAACGCCTGGTGCAGCAGCATGTCCAGGCCCGTCGCCAGCACCCCGCCACGCTCGGCGACCGCCGAAGCCAGCGGGGTCGGCCACGGGTGGTAGACCACGTCCAGCACGCACGGGGCCAAGGCCAGCTCCGACGGCGGGACGGCGCCGGCCGGAGCGGTGTTGACCAGCACGGCGGCGCCGGCGGCCAACGCGCCGAACGACGCGGACGACGCGGACGACGCGGACGACCAGCCCACCACCTCCACCGGCAGACCCAGCTTCGCGCCGCACGCCACGGCGGACTCGGCCCTGGCGGGGTCGCGGGCCACCACGTGGGCCCGCGAGATGCCGAGGTCGAACAGGCCGGCGAGCGCGGCACAGGCCGTCCCGCCGGCACCGAGCACGACGCCGTAACCGGAGCCGGCGAACCCGGCCGCGCGCAGCGCGCCGACCACACCGTCCACATCCGTACAGTCCGCGTGCCAGCCGGAGTCCCGCCGTACCAACGTGTTCGCGGCGCCGACGGCCACGGCTCGCGGGGTGGCCGACGAGGCGGCAGCCAGTGCGGCGTGCTTGCCCGGCATCGTCACCGACAGTCCCACCCACGACGAGTCCAAAGAGGACACGAAGGCGGGCAGCCCGGCGGCGGAGACCTCCACCCGGTCGTACGTCCAGGCGGTCAACCCGAGCGCGCGGTACGCGGCCCCGTGCAGGACCGGCGACAGCGAGTGCGCCACGGGCGAGCCGAGCACCGCGGCGCGCCGAACGTCAGTAAGCACCGCGCTCCTGCGCCGCGTCCACGTTCGCCTGGTGCTCGTCGTCCGTCTTCGCGAAGCACGACGTCCCGTCCGTCTGGCAGCGCACGAAGTACAGCCACGGCCCCGCCACCGGCTCGGCGGCCGCTTTGAACGCCTCCGGGCTCGGCGCCGAGATCGGCGTCGGCGGGAGGCCGCTGTTCTGGTAGGTGTTGTACGCGCCCGCCTTGTCGCGGTCCTCGTCGTTGGTGCGGATCGCGGGCCGGTCCAGCACGTAGTTGACCGTGGAGTCGTACTGCAGCTTTGTCCGCTGTGCGAGCCGGTTGTACGTCACCCGCGACACCTTGCCGAAGTCCTTCTCAATGGCCTCGCGCTCGATCAGCGACGCCATGACCAGCACCTGGTACGGCGTGAAGCCGGTGGGCTGCGCGATGTTCGGCATGCCGACGGCCTGCAGCTGCGTGGCCGACTCGCCCACCAGCTGCTTCCACAGCTCGTCGGCGGTCGCGCCGGGCTTGACGTCGTACACGCCCGGCATGACCAGGCCCTCGAGCCTGCGCTCCGGCTGCGCCTTGGTCGCGTACGGCAGCGCCCAGTCCGGCACGCCGAGCTTGGCCAGGTCGGCCTTCTTCATGGCCTCTCGCAGCTGCTCGGGCTTCACACAGGTGCTCTTGCCGTTCAGCTCGGCGCACGACGCCTTGGCCAGCAGCGACACGATCCCCGCCGTCGTCTTGTCGCCGTTCTTGATGTCGTCGAGCTGCAGTCCCGCCTTGATCTGCAGGTTCCCGACCTTGGCGTCCTCGGCCACGATCTGGGTCACCGCGGCCGCGCCGGAGGACTTCGTCTTCATCACGTAGTAGCCGGGCTGCACCGCGCGCACCCGCTCGTCGGACTCCGCGGCGGTGACGAACGCCCGCGAGCTCGCGACGACGTCCGACTCGGCGAGCGTGGCGGCGATGTCGCCGGTGGACTCGCCGTCCTTGACCTCGATGACGACCTGGGTCTCGCCCGCGCCCGAGTAGTCGTCGTAGCTGCCGATGTCCATGATCTGCCGCAGACCGTAGTAGCCGCCCGCCGCGATGATCCCGAGCACGACCACCATGCTGACCCACAGCACCGTCCGGCGTTTGCGCTTGCGGGGTGGCTTGCGCAACGGGCGTCTGCGTTCGGTGCGGGCGTCGGAGAACAGGTCGAGCTCGTCGTGGGTCATGGTTGCCGTGCCTCCGGAGGCAGGTTCCGGGCCCGTTCGTCCAACCAGGCCTGCAGGATCTCGACGGCCGCCGCCTGGTCGACCACCGCACGCTGCTTCTTGCCGCGTACCCCTCGGTCGCTGAGCATCTTGGTGGCGCTCACCGTGGTGAGCCGCTCGTCGGCCAGCCGGATCGGCACCGGACGCACCCGCGTCGCCAGCCGCCTGGCGTATACGACCGCGCCGGCCGCCGCCTTGCCGTGGCGGGCCGCGAGCGTCCTCGGTAAACCGATCACCACTTCGACCACCTCGTGCTCGACAACGAGCTCGGCCAGCCGATCGAGATCCGTGCCCGAGCGCTCGTCGCGGGACAGCGTAACGAGTGGCGTCGCGAGGACGGGACCCGGATCGCTCAGCGCGACCCCGACCCGCACGGATCCGACGTCGACGCCCAGCCGGCGGCCGGGTCCCGGATCATCGAGACCCGGCCGGTCCGGCTCGGTCACGCAGAGCCCTCCGCGAGCGTTCGGCGGAGCACGGCCACCGCCTCCGGCACGCCTGCCGGGTTGCCGCCACCGCCCTGCGCGAGGTCGGGCTTGCCGCCTCCGCGACCGCCGATGGCCTGGGCGAACGCCGGAACGAGCTTGCCGGCGGCGAGGCCGTTGTCGCGGGCCGCGGACGTGGTGGCGACGACGAAGCTGACCTTCGGGCCGTCGGCGGAGAACAGCGCCACGACACCCTGCCGGGCGCCGAGCCGGTTGCGCACCTCCGACGCCAGCGAGCGCAGGTCGTTGCCGCCGATGCCGTCCGGTGTGGCGACCGCGACCAGCGCGGTGCCGTGCACGTCCTCCGCCTGGTCCGCGAGCGTGCCCGCGGACGACAGCAGCTGGGCGCCGCGGAGCTTCTCGAGCTCCTTCTCCGCCGCGCGCAGCCGCTCGACGGTCTGCCCGATGCGCTCCGGCAGCTCCTCGACCGGCACCTTGAACTGCTCGGCGAGCTGGCCGACCAGCACGTGCTCGCGCGCGAGGAACCGGAACGCGTCGAGCCCGACCAGCGCCTCGACCCGGCGCACACCGGCGCCGATCGACGCCTCGGACAGCAGCTTGACCACGCCGATCTCGCCGGAGCGGTGCACGTGCGTGCCGCCGCACAGCTCCTTGGAGTAGTCGCCGATGGTGATGACGCGGACCTTCTCGCCGTACTTCTCGCCGAAGAACGCGATGGCGCCGGACTTGCGTGCCTCGTCGAGCGTGGTGACCTCGGCACGCACGTCGTAGTCGTTGAGCAGCACGTCGTTGACCTCGTCCTCGACGTCCGCGAGCACGCTGGCCGGCACCGCGCCCGCGGGTGAGGTGAAGTCGAACCGCAGCCGGCCCGGCGCGTTGAGCGAACCCGCCTGCGCGGCCTGGGTGCCCAGCGCCCGCCGCACCCCCGCGTGCACCAGATGGGTGGCCGAGTGCGAGCGGGACACCGCGCGCCGCCGGCTCGGGTCTACCTCCGCGTTGACTCCCGCGTCGAGGGTGACCTCGCCGGAGACCACCTTGCCGCGGTGCACGTTGAGGCCGGCGACGGGCGACTGCACGTCGTGCACCTGGACCTCGAACCCGTCGCCCACGAGGCGGCCGGTGTCGGCGAGCTGGCCGCCGCCCTCGGCGTAGAACGGGGTGCGGTTGAGCACGACCTCGACCTCGGCGCCCGCGCCCGCCGCGACGGCGGGCTCGCCGTTCGCGATGAGCCCGACGACCGTGGCCTCGGAGGTGAGGTCGCGGTAGCCGAGGAAGTCCGTGCCGCCGTGCTTGTCCAGGATCGACCGGTACGCGCCGCCGTCACCGTGCCCGACCTTGCGCTGGGCCGCGTCCTCCTTGGACCGCTGCCGCTGCTCGGCCATCAGCCGGCGGAAGCCGTCCTCGTCGACGGACAGACCCTGCTCGGAGGCCATCTCCAGGGTCAGGTCGATGGGGAAGCCGTACGTGTCGTGCAGCTGGAACGCCTTGTCGCCGGCCAGGACCGTGCCGCCCGACTGCTTGGTCTCGCCGGCCGCCAGGTCGAAGATCTTCGAGCCGCTGGTGAGCGTGGTGAGGAAGGCGTCCTCCTCGTTGCGCACCACGGAGTTGATCCGGTCGAACTGCGTGACCAGCTCGGGGTAGGCCGGGCCCATGGTGTCCCGCACGACCGCGGCGAACTCGCCGAGCACCGGCTCGTTCACGCCGAGCAGGCGCACCGAGCGGACGATCCGGCGCAGCAGCCGGCGCAGCACGTAGCCACGCGCCTCGTTGGCCGGGGTGACGCCGTCGCCGATCAGCATGACGCCGCTGCGCGCGTGATCGGCGATGACCCGGAACCGCACGTCGTCGACCGGGTCGGCGCCGTAGCGGCGGCCGGAGATCTCCTCCGCCCTGGTGATCACCGAGCGGACCAGGTCGGTCTCGTAGATGTTGTGCACGCCCTGCAGCAGGAACGCGACACGCTCTATCCCCAGCCCGGTGTCGATGTTCTTCGCCGGCAGCTCGCCGATCGGCGGGTGGTCCTCCTTCGGGGACAGCTCGCCGCGCTCGTCCTGCATGAAGACGAGGTTCCAGATCTCGAGGTAGCGGTCCTCGTCGGCGACCGGGCCGCCGGGCCTGCCGAACGCCTCGCCGCGGTCGTAGTAGATCTCCGAGCAGGGGCCGCCGGGGCCGGGCACGCCCATGTCCCAGTAGTTGTCCTTGCCGCCGCGGCGCTGGATGCGCTCGTCGGGCAGGCCGGCGATCTTGCGCCACAGCTCGATGGCCTCGTCGTCGGTCTGGTAGACGGTGACCCAGATGCGCTCGGGGTCGAAGCCGTAGCCGCCGTCGGACTGGCTGCCGGTGACCAGCTGCCAGGCCTGCTCGATCGCGCCAGCCTTGAAGTAGTCGCCGAAGGAGAAGTTCCCGGCCATCTGGAAGAACGTGAGGTGCCGGGTGGTCTTGCCGACCTCGTCGATGTCGCCGGTGCGCACGCACTTCTGCACGCTGGTGGCGCGCGGGTACGGCGGCGGCTCCGCACCGAGGAAGTAGGGCTTGAACTGCACCATCCCCGCGTTGACGAACAGCAGGTTCGGGTCGTCGAGGATGAGCGACGCGCTGGGCACGAGGGTGTGCCCGGCGGACGTGAAGTGATCGAGGAATCGCTTGCTGATCTCGTGTGTCTGCACGGTGTGTCCTAGGAAGGTGTGGAACCGACGGGAGTCCGACTACGGCGAACAGCCACGCGCCGCGCGGGCGCGGGTCAGCTGCCCGCCCGGCGAGCTCGCGCGTCGCGGGACGCGGGACGCGGCCGCGCCGGCCGGTCGTCCCGCTTGTCGCCACGAACACCCAGCGCGTGGCGAGCCACGGGACTGACGCCCGATCGCTGCTCCACCACTTCGGACAACTCCTCTTCGCGTTCGACCATGCCCGCGCGGACGTCGGCGCCGAACGAGCCGATGGCGCCGGCCAGCTCGCGCATGGCCTCCCCCAGGTTGCCGGCGATACCGGCGGGCGTGGCCTGACGTGCGGTTTCCTTCGCCTTCTTGGACAAGGCTACGCCGGCGGCGACACCCACCCCAAGCCAAAAAAGACGTTTCACCGCTTGGCTCCCTTGCGCTTCCCCCGTCGCGCGTGTTTCCCGTCGCCGGCCTCCTTGGCTTTGCGGCGGGCCTTGAGCGCCTTGCTGACGCCGTAGGAGAACGCGGCCGCCTTGACCAGCGGGCCGCCGAGGGTGGCGGTGAACACCGAGGTCAGCGCGGAGACGTTGCCGGTGACGGCCTGCGCGTTGGCGGTCATGCCGTCCACCCGCTCGAGCTGGGTGTTGACGTGCGTGAGGGTGGTGTTCGCCTCGCTGAACAGCGGGTCGGTGTTCGTATGCGCCTTGCGGATCGCGATCGTGGCCTCGTCGAGCGTGCGCCCGAGCTTGAACAGAACGACCGCCAGCAGCAGAACGAGCAGTACGAACGCGCCGGCCGCGATCAGCGCGGCGAGCTGCCCTGCTGACACGAGCCCTCCTCGGGGTGAACGTCTCGGAATTGCGCGTCAGGCTACCGCGCGACCACGACGGCGGCCTGTCCGGATCACCAGGTGCGTGCCAGCAGGTCGGCGTGCCCGTCGAGGGTGCGCACGGTGGCGTCCCGACCGGCCCGCGGGAGCTCCAGCAGGACCCGGTCGACGCCGGCCTCCGCGAGCACGGCGAGGGCGGCCACGTCGGCCGGCGCGTTCATGACGGTGACCGGGAGCTCGCGGCCGAGCTCGGCGGCGCGGCGGCGCATCTCGGCGATGTCGGCCGCGAGCGGCTCGGTGTCACCCGGGTAGATGGGCAGCCAGCCGTCGGCGTACTGGGTGATCTTGCGCCAGGCCGGGTCGAGGCCGCCGCCCGCGAGGACGGTGGGTCCGCCGACCGGCTTGGGCCACGAGTACAGCGGGGCGAAGTCGACGTGCTCGCCGTGGAACTCGGCCTCGTCCTTGGTCCAGATCTCGCGCATGGCCAGCATGTGCTCGCGCAGCACGGCGACCTTCTTCTTCGGGTCGACGCCGTGCGAGGCCAGCTCGCCGGCGTGCCATCCGGGGCCGACGCCGAGGACGACGCGGCCGCCGGAGAACGCGTCGAGGGTGGCGACGGCCTTGGCGGTGGCGATCGGCTCGTGCTGCGCCGCGAGCAGGACCGCGGTGCCGAGGGTGAGCCGCTCGGTGGCGCCGGCGATGACGGCGAGCGTGGTGAGCGGGTCGGCGATGCGGGGGTGGATGCGGTCCTGCTCGTCGCCGGGCTTGGCCGAGGCGACCGGCAGGTTGGTGTGCTCGCCGAGGAACAACCCCTCCACGCCGCGCTCCTCCAGCTCCCGGCCGAGCTGGGCGGGAGGGATGCCGTCATCGACGAGCACGTACCAGTAGCCGATCCTCATGAGTCCCCCCTGATGGCCCGGCGGAGCTTGGGCACGCGCTCGGCGAGCGCGCGTTCGGCTCCGCGCTGGGTCGGTTGGTAGTAGTCGACGCCGACGAGCTCGTCCGGCGGGTACTGCTGGTCGAGCACGCCCTCCGGGACGTCGTGCGGGTAGCGGTAGCCGGTGGCGTTGCCGAGCTTCTTGGCGCCGGCGTAGTGGCCGTCGCGCAGGTGGGCCGGGACGGTGCCGGCGGCGCCCTCCCGGACATCCTGCATGGCCTTGGAGATGGCCGTGGTGACGGCGTTGGACTTGGGTGCGGTGGCCAGATGGACCGTGGCCTGCGCGAGGTTGAGCGCGCACTCGGGCAGGCCGATCAACTGGACCGCCTGGGCCGCGGCGGCGGCGGTCTGCAGCGCGGTGGGGTCGGCCATGCCGATGTCCTCGCTGGCGTGGATGACCAGGCGGCGGGCGATGAACCGCGGGTCCTCCCCCGCTTCGATCATGCGCGCGAGGTAGTGCAGCGCGGCGTCGACGTCGGAGCCGCGGATGGACTTGATGAACGCGCTGATGACGTCGTAGTGCTGGTCGCCCTGGCGGTCGTAGCGGACCGCGGCCTTGTCCACTGTGGACTCGACGGTGGCGAGGTCGATGGTGCCGTCGTTCGTGGCGAGCGCGGAGTCGGCGGCGGCCTCCAGCGCGGTGAGCGCGCGCCGGGCGTCGCCGCCGGCGAGCCGGACGACGTGGTCCTCGGCGTCCTGCTCGAGGGTGGCCGCGCCGCCCAGACCGCGCTCGTCGTCGAGCGCGCGGCGGACCAGCGCCCGGACGTCGTCGTCGGTGAGCGAGCGGAGCTGCAGGACGAGCGAGCGGGACAGCAGCGGGGAGACGACCGAGAAGAACGGGTTCTCGGTGGTGGCGGCCACGAGCAGCACGATGCGGTCCTCGACGGCGCCGAGCAGGGCGTCCTGCTGGGTGCGGGAGAAGCGGTGGACCTCGTCGATGAACAGGACCGTGGACTCGCCGGAGTGGGTGAGCCTGCGGCGGGCCTCCTCGATGACCCCGCGGACCTCCTTCACCCCGGCGGACAGCGCGGACAGCGCGACGAACCTGCGGCCGATCGCGTTCGACACCAACATGGCGAGCGTGGTCTTGCCGGTGCCGGGCGGGCCGTGGAGCAGCAGCGAGGCGGGAGCGGCGCCCTCGACGAGGCGGCGCAGCGGGGCACCGGGGCCGAGCAGATGGTCCTGGCCGAGTACCTCGCCGAGGTGCGCGGGCCGCATGCGCACGGCGAGCGGCGCGTTCGCGGCGATCCGCGCGCTGCCGCCGGGATGCGCTTGCTCCTTCGGCGGGCCGTCGAACAGTTGCAGGTCGAGCCCATCGTCCACGTGCTGGACGCTACCCGCGCCCACCGACAGCGATTACCATCGGCTCGCGCGGCCCGGGGCCGCGTCCTGGTTCGCGGACAGGGCCGAGCCCACCCCGGTCTCGTTTGTCGGGTGCACGTGCCTTCTGCCCCGCCCGGTGCCAGCGAACCTCGGGCGTTTCGGGTATGGAGGTTGTCGTGACGCTACCCGCTGCCGTAAGTCTCGAGCAGCTGCGCAAGCAGGCCAAGGACCTGCGCCGGGCGCGCTCGCTCAAGCTTGCCGAGGCCCAGCTGCTGATCGCCCGTCGATACGGGTTCCCGAGCTGGCCGAAGCTGCGTGCCTATGTCGACCGGGTGGCGACCGCCGGCCGGTCGCTGCAGCACGCGTTCGAGGCCGACCCGGACTACTACGCCGGCCGGGCCGGCGGGCTGCTGTCCTCGGCCCAGGACGGGACCCCGGCCGCGGTGGCCGCGTTCGCCAGGTGGTCGGCGCCGCTGACCGCGGCCGGCGCGCGGCTGGTCGTGGCGCGCAACCACGGGTTCACGTCGTGGCCCGTGCTGCGCCGGCACGTCGGTGACCTGGACGCCGAGCCGTTCGCGCGGGCGTTCCGGGCCTTGCGGGCCCAGGACGTCGACGGGCTGACCGAGCTGCTGGACACCTTCCCCGAGCTGGTGACCGCGGTCGGCACCAACGGCAACGACCTGCTTGGCCTGGCGTCGGCGACGTGCGACGAGCGGCTGGTGTCGGCCTTGCTCGAGCGTGGCGCGGACGTGGCGCACGGGAACGCGCACGGGTGGACGGCACTGCACCAGGCCGGCTACGCGAACCTGCCGCACATGGCGCGGGTGCTGATCGCCGCCGGCGCGCCGGTCGACGTCTCCGCCCGCGGCGACGGTGGCACGCCGCTCGCGGCCGCGTTGTTCTGGGGCAACCGCGAGGTCGCCGCCGTGCTGGCCGCACACGGGGTGGTGCCGCGGAACCTGCGGACGGCCGCCGGGCTGAACGACGTCGCGCTGGTCGAGGAGCTGTGGGACTCGCCGGATGCCGGGGCGCACCGTGGCTTCTACCGGCCGCACGGCGGTTTCCCCGCATGGCGGCCGTCCGACGCGATGACCGAGATCCGCGACGAGGCCATGAGCTGGGCCGCGCGCGCCGACGCGGTGGACGCGATCTCCGCGCTGCGCCGGCTCGGCGCGTCACCGGACGCGAACGTCTACCAGGGCACGCCACTGACCTGGGCCGCGGCGCAGGGCCGGGTGGCCGCGGTGCGGCGGTTGCTCGCGCTGGGTGCGGCACCGTCCGCGGTCGGCACGTTCGGCGGCCCGCACCACGGGGTCGGCACGACCGCGCTGCACCATGCCGCGGAGGGCGGTCACCTGGAGGTGATCGAGGTGCTGCTGGACGCCGGCGCGGACCCGACCGTCGTCGACGACCTGTACGGCGGCACCCCGGCGAACTGGGCCGGCCACGGCGGCCACGAGGACGCCCGCGAGCTGCTGCTGAGCCGCGGCGGGACGGAGCGGACCTAAGACACCTCGTCGAGGAGGACCGGGCCGAGGTCGGGGCGTTTGGCGGTGCGGCCGGTGCCCGACGAGACACCCCGGATGCGGCGACCGATCCAGGGGCCGAAGAAGTTCGCGATCCAGCGCAGCTCGGTGCCGGTCGCGCGGACGAGGCCCGGGCGGGGCAGGACCGGCAGCGGCTGGGTCCACGAGTCGTCGCTGCCGGGCAGCTCCAGCACGTGCGCCATGGCCGCGGCGATCAGCGCGTGTCCGACCGGGCTCGCGTGCAACCGGTCCGCCGACCAGATGCGCGAGTCGGTGGTGACCTCGACCGAGAAGGCCTCCACGACGCGGACGCGGTGGCGGGTGGCGGCGGCGCGGACGGCGGCGTTGAGGGCGAGCACCCTCGGCACGAGCGGCCGGGCCAGCGGGGTGATCTTGCCGATGTTCGGGAAGGTGACGGTGGCGACCGTCGCGCCGGCCCCGGTCAGCGCCGCGAACATCGCCTCCAGGTGGCCGACCACCTCGGGGACGTCGAACTTCGGCCGGAGCAGGTCGTTGAGGCCGGCGACGACGGTGGCGAGGTCGGGCTCCAGGGCGAGTGCGGACCCGAGCTGCTCGGCACGCACCTCCCCGGCGAGCTTTCCGCGGACCGCGAGGTTGGCGTACAGCAGCTCCGGGTTGGTCCCGGCGAGCGCGGCCGCGAGCCGGTCGGCCCAGCCGCGGTAGCCGCCGACCTCGTCGCCGTCGCCGATACCTTCGGTCTGACTGTCGCCGAGCGCGACGTAACGCGAGTACACCCTGGTGCCTCCCCTGCTCCGGCGGTTCATCCGACGATCACTCGCAGAGTATCCGCGGAGATACGCTGCGGACGTGCAGCGAGCAACCCGCCTTCCCGACGACACCAAGCTGGTCGTGCACCCGAACCGGGGTTCGGCGGTGCGGGAGCAGCTGCCCTCGACCGTGGTGTTCGCGCTGACGACGGTGGCCGCCGGCTTCGGCGTGGCCGCCACCGGGGCGTTCGGCGGGTGGCTGGTCATCGGGGTGCTGTGCGCGTTCGGGGTGGTGCTGGAGCTGCTGGTCCTGCGCTCGGAGATCGCGCTGGGCCCGGCGCTCGCCGCGGACGCCGAGCACGTGTGGGTGCGGGTCGGCGGGTTCCTGCGGCCGGCGTCGATGCGCCTGGACTGGGCGGAGATCACCACCGTCGGACTGCGCACCTGGCAGGGCAGGCGCAACGCGACCGCGCGCTACCTGACGATCCTGGTGACCGACGAGGCCAAGGCGACCCTCGACGGCGAGCTGGCGGGGGTGCTCGACCGCCGCATGCGCCGCCTCGCGACGACGTTCGGCTCCCCGCTGGCGATCTCGGCGAAGCACAAGGCGGAGACCCTGGACGACACGGTCCGTGGCCTGGGCGCCCTGGCCCCGGACGGGGTCCGCTTCACCAGCGCCTGACGCTCCCGCTACGGGCTCGTCAGCTCCAGCACCGCGATCTCGCCCGACGTGTGGACCGCCGCGACCACCAGCCCCACGCTCTCGGCGAGCGCGGTGAGCTCGATGACGTCGCGGATGCGGCCGCCCAGCCACGCCAGGTTGCGCAGGTCCGAGCTCGTCGACGCGCCCATGGCGACCCGCTCGATCACGAACACCGCACCGTCCGCGCCCGCGGCGTCCGCGCAGCGGCGCAGGATTCGCCGGGCGTCCGCATCGCCCCAGTTGTGGATCACCGCGGAGAGCAGGTAGCCCTCGGCGCCTGCCGGCAGTGGCTCGAAGAAGTCGCCGGACACCGCGTCGGCGCGGTCGGACAGGCCCGCCGCGTCGATGAGCTTGCGGGCCGTCTCCGCCGTGCCGGGCAGGTCGAGCACCCTGCCGCACAGCGCCGGGAACTCGTTCAGCAGCGCGATCAGCAGCGCACCGTTGCCGCCGGCCCACGTCGACCACGTCGCCGAGCGAGCCCCAGTCGTAGGCGGCCACGATGTCCGGTGCCTCCACCCCCACCGCCGCGCCGCGGGCGTCGTCGAACGCCGCGGCGCGCGCCGGGTCGGCGGCCAGGTCCGTCCAGTACAGCCGCCTGTACTGGGCCGGAAACGCGGGCTCGCCGGTACGCACGCTGTGCAGCAGCCGCACAAGCGACAGGTCGCCGCGACCGGCCGGTCCCTCGATGTCCCACTCGGCACGCAGCCCGGCCGGATGGTCGTAGCGCAGGACGCCGCCCGGGCGGTCAGCCCGTAGCGGCCGGTTCCGTCGTGGCGCAGCAGGCCGACCCCGACCAGGTGCCGCAGCAGCCGGTCCAGCGCGTCCGGATCCGCACCGGCCTCCTCTGCGACCTCCGCGGCCGTCCGCCCACCGTCCAGCCGGTCCGCGATGCGTAGGGTCGCCGCGACCCGGATCGCCATCGGCGTCACCAGATCCGCCAGCGCGGAGAGCCTCCCGACCTCGTCGTCGACCACCATCTCACGTTACGTCCCGCCGCCAGGGGTCGCAGATCGCGCGGACCGCGACGCCGTCCGCCCGCCGCGAAACCTCTGGTGCGCGGGGACGAGGGCAACCAGGCTGGCCGCATGGTTGACACAGTCGCGGTCCTGTCCGACATCCACGGCGTCCTGCCGGCCCTGGAGGCGGTGCTAGCCGAGCCCGACGTGCGCGACGCGGACGCCGTCGTGCTGACCGGCGACATCGCGCTCGGCCCGCAACCCGTGCGGACCCTCGACCGCCTGCGCGAGCTCGGCGACCGGGTCCACTGGGTCAAGGGGAACTGCGAGCGCGAGATGGTCGGCTTCGCCCACCAACCCGAGGTGGAGACGTCGTTTCCCATCGGACCGTGGTCCGCGGGACGGCTCCGCGCGGACCAGCTCGAGCTGATCGACCGGCTCCCTGGCACGCTCACCCTCGACGTGCGTGGGCTGGGCGAGGTGCTCTTCTGCCACGCCACCCCGCGCGACGACGAGGAGTTCGTTTTCGTCGACAGCGAGCTGTCCCGCTGGGCCGAGGTGTTGGCCGACGTGCCCGACACGGTGCGCACCATCGTGTGCGGCCACACCCACATGCCGTTCGCCCGGCTCGCCGACCGGCGCACGATCGTCAATGCCGGGAGCGTCGGCATGCCTTACGGCACAACGGGTGCGCAGTGGGCCTTGCTGGCCGGCGGCACGGTCCAGCTGCGCCGGACGGAGTTCGACCGCGCGGCCGCGGCCGCCGCGATCGAGTCCGACTGCGACTTTCCCGGGCTCGCCGAGTTCCTCGACTTCTACGTGCGCAACCCCCCGTCCGACGTCGAAGCGTTGACCAGCTTCAAGGAACAGCTCGCGACCAAGAGCTGATCACGGGCCACCGACGGTTTCGGCGGTCAGCGGAACGCGGGGTAGAGCGGCAGTGCATCGTCGTGGCCGAACCGGACCCGCAGGGCGTCACTCACCTTCGCGGAGTGCTCGGCGACCGCGGCCACCCCGGACGCTTCCGCCGCCTCGGCCAGCCTGCGCCACCGGTCGGTGAGCACCAGCGTGTCGGGCGGCGTGTCGGCCAGGCTCGTCGAATGGGACTGCGCGGCCTCGGGCCGGGTGAAGAACTGCCACGTGGTGAACCACACCCAGAACAGCTGCGCGTCGAGCAGCCGCGGCAGCAGCACCGCGTCGTCGTCGAGGTCCGGCCAGACGACCTTCACCTCGGCACGCCAGCCGGCGAACATCGCGTCGGTCATCCCGGCCGGGAGCGCGAACGGGCACCAGCACGACGGGAACGGCACCCGCAGGTACGCCGCGTCCAAGATCGCGTTGCGCACGCAGCCGCCCTCGAAGTCGAGGAACCGCACTCCTCTGCTGGTGATCAGGTTGTTGTCCGGGCACGAGTCGGAGGGGCTGAACGCGCGGTGCCGGCCGGTCTCCAGCAGTTGACGACTGCTCCCCGCGTGCTCGTTGGCCTCCTCCGGGGTCGACAGGCCGAGCTCGGCGTCGAGCAGCGCGGGCAGCGCGGCGAGCGCGGTGGCGCCGTCGACGGCCAGCGGGTCCTTGAAGTCGGGCACCGTGAGGCGGCGCTCCAGCGCGTCGAAGTCGGCCTCGCGGCCCGCCGTGGTGGCGTGCAGCCGGCCCAGCGAACGCGAGTAGGACAGCAACGCGCGTTCGGCGGCCCTGGCGTCGTTGCCGAGCAGCTTGTCGGCGAGCGTGGGCGCGCCGCCGAGGTCCTCGAGCACCACCAGCCGGCTGTCCGCGCCGTGCGCGAAGAGCTCGGGGCACATCCGGTCCTCGGACGCGAGCGCGGTGAACAGTTGGTAACTCGCCGCCTCGCGGACGAAGCTGTCGCAGTGCCGGTCGAGCGGCTCCAGATAGCGCTTCAGCACGAGCGTGCGCGGCAGGGAGAACGGGCTCGTCGCCACCCTGACCCGCAACACCACGGATCGCTCGCTGCCACCGAGATCCTGCGGCTCGGACAGCTTGATCGTGGCGCCGAACCGGCGGCTGAGCACAGACTCCGCCGCGACCACGGTCGCCAACACCTCGGGATCCGCTTCGCCGCCAAGTGTCGGCGGGTCGGCGGCGGTTTCCACACTCATCTCCTCAGACCCTACTCCCGCTCCTGGCACTGACCGTAGTCGTGTCCATCGATCAAGTAGCCAGGATTTCGGGGACAAATAACGAAAACAGGTTCATGTCGAGCACGCTGCGGCCGCGCGGAGAAATCTCGGCAATGTCACCCCTCGGACAGTGGCCGCCCGGCGTCGGCGGTCGTCCACGTCGCGCGACGCAGCACCAGCACCACCACCGCGGCCAGCACGATCCCGGCGAGGTTGACGGCCAGCTGCAACACCGAGTCACCGAACCGCGCCCACTCGCCGAGGATCGCCGCGACGCTCGCGTAGCCGGCGGCCGGCACGGTGGTGACCGAGATGAACACGCCGACCAGCGCGGCCGACTTGGCCGAGGTCATCGACAGCATCCCGGCCGCCCCGGCGAGCAGCGCGACGATGAACGACCACGGCCCGACCGTGTAGACGAAGTCCACCTCGTGGTCGCCGACCAGCGCCCGCGCGTCGAACAGGCCGGCCGCGTTGCCCACGAACGTGCCGAGCGCGGTGACCGCCATCGCGACCGGAAAGCCCACCGCGAGCACGATCGCGGCCCGGCGCACCAGGTCCCGCCTGCGGCGCACCAGGCCGACCGCGAGCGCGGCCAGCGGCCCGAACTCCGGACCGACGACCATCGCACCCACGATCGTCACCGGCGAGTCGGTGATCACGCCGACCGCGGCGAGCAAGCACGCGATCGCGAGAAACGCGAGAAACGTGCCGTTGAGCCGGGACTCCTCACCCGTGCGGGCGAGCAGCTCCTCCCACACCACGGCGTCCGCGGCGTCGCCCGGCGCGTCCTCCTCGGCCTTGTCCGCCGCGTCCGACAGCGCCGTGTCGATCTGCTCCAGCGTGATGCCGCCGGAGTGGTCGACGCCGAGCTCGCACAGCGCCGCGATCAGCCCGTCGGCCGCCTCCCTGGCGATGTCGGCCTCGATGACGTCGCCGGGTGGTGCCACGGCCGCGCCCGGCAGCCGCACGAGGTGCGCGGCACCCGGGTGCTCGGTGAGCAGCGCGACGACATCGCCGGTGACCTCCGCGGGGCAGATCACCCGAAGGTGCAGCACGGGCTCACGCCTTGGCGGAAGCCGGTTTCGCGTCCACGCCGGCCTCCTTGCGCTGCGCCGCGGTGATCGGCGCGGGCGCGCTGGTGAGCGGGTCGAACCCGCCGCCGCTCTTCGGGAACGCGATCACGTCGCGGATCGACGGCTCGCCGGCGAGGAGCATCACGACCCGGTCCCAGCCGAAGGCGATGCCGCCGTGCGGCGGCGGGCCGTACTTGAACGCGTCCAGCAGGAAGCCGAACTTCTCCTCGGCGTCCTCGGCGGAGATACCCATGACCCCGAACACCCGCTTCTGCACGTCGGCCTGGTGGATACGAATGGACCCGCCGCCGATCTCGTTGCCGTTGCAGACGATGTCGTAGGCGTAGGCCAACGCGTTGCCGGGATCGGTCTCGAAGCGGTCGATCCAGTCGGGGTTGGGCGAGGTGAACGCGTGGTGCACGGCGGTCCAGCGGCCGGCGCCCACCGCGACGTCGCCGTGGCTGCGGGCGGCGTCGGCCTCCTCGAACAGCGGTGCGTCGACCACCCACACGAACGACCAGGCCGACTCGTCGATCATGCCGAGCCGCCTGCCGATCTCCAGCCGGGCCGCGCCGAGCAGCGCACGGGCCTCGGCCGCGACGTTGGCCGCGAAGAACACGCAGTCGCCCGGCTGCGCGCCGGTGGCCTTGGCGAGGCCGTCGCGCTCGGCCTCGGACAGGTTCTTGGCCACCGGGCCGCCGAGCGTGCCGTCCTCGCCGATGAGCACGTACGCGAGCCCCTTGGCGCCGCGCTGCTTGGCCCATTCCTGCCACGCGTCGAGCTGGCGGCGCGGTTGGTCGGCGCCGCCCGGCATGACCACCGAGCCGACGTAGGGTGCCTGGAACACCCGGAACGGCGTGTCGGCGAAGTACTCGGTGAGCTCGGTTAGTTCGAGGTCGAAGCGCAGGTCGGGCTTGTCGGTGCCGTAGCGGGCCATGGCCTCCGCGTAGGTCATCCGCCGGATCGGGCCCTGGATCTCGTGCCCGGCCAGGTCGCGCCACAGGGCGCCGACGATCCGCTCGCCCAACGCGATGACGTCGTCCTGCCCGACGAAGCTCATCTCGATGTCGAGCTGGGTGAACTCGGGCTGCCGGTCGGCCCGGAAGTCCTCGTCCCGGTAGCAGCGGGCGAGCTGGTAGTACCGCTCGAGGCCGCCGACCATCAGCAGTTGCTTGAACAGCTGCGGGGACTGCGGCAGCGCGTACCAGGAGCCGGGCTGCAGGCGGGCCGGGACGAGGAAGTCGCGCGCGCCTTCGGGGGTGGAGCGGGTGAGCGTCGGGGTCTCGACCTCGACGAAGTTCTCCGCGTGCAGGACGGTGCGGGCGATCCGGTTGGCCTCGCTGCGCATCCGCATGGCGCGGGCCGGGCCGGCGCGGCGCAGGTCGAGGTAGCGGTGGCGCAGGCGGACGTCCTCGCCGACGGTGAGGTGCTCGTCGAGCTGGAACGGCAGCGGGGCGGCCTCGCTGAGCACGTCGAGCTCGGTGACCAGCACCTCGACCGCGCCGGTGGCGATCTCCGGGTTCTCGTTGCCCTCGGGCCGCGCGGACACCTCACCGACGACCCGAACGCAGAACTCCGCGCGCAGGTGGTGGGCGCGCTCGGCCATCTCACCCTCGCGGAACACGACCTGCGCGACGCCGGACGCGTCACGGAGATCGACGAAGATGACCCCACCGTGATCTCGCCGGCGAGCGACCCAACCGCTCAGCGTGACGGTCTGTCCGGCATGTTCGGCGCGAAGCGTCCCGGCCTCGTGCGTGCGGATCACGGCGTGCTCTCTCCTGTCGAGACATCAATCGAACGGGAAGAGGCTAGCCAACGGCGGCGTGGTTCCGTCCAGCAGGTTTCCGGGGCTGGCATCACCGTACGCAGCAGGTCGATCACACGCGGATTTGACGTGATGGCTACCACGCCACCCCGTCAACCCGTAGGGTGGCGGTTACCAGGTGGTAGGAATCGCTGGGGGCGAACGCAGGGAGACCACGATGGGTGGCGGCGCGACCCGCGAACCAGTTCGGGAACTGCACCGCGCAGCTGGTGGCGAGGTCCGGCGCGCGATGGCCCCCCAACCTGCGGACAACCTTGCCGCGGACGCCTTCCCCACCGCGCTGCGTACGGCCATTCAGGCCAGTGGGCTGTCCCTCGACCGGATCCAGTACCGGCTGCGGGCCCGCGGCGTGTCGGTGAGTGTCACCGCGCTGAGCTACTGGCAGTCCGGCCGGCGGCGCCCGGAGCGGGCCGAGTCGCTCGCCGCGCTCGGGCACCTCGAGTCGGTGCTCGGTGTGGCGCCGGGTTCGCTGATCGCGTTACTCGGTCCGCCGCGACCGCGCGGCCGGGTGCAGCGCGAGTCGTCCCGGCTGCCGATCGAGGCGCTGTGGCACGAGCGCGAGCCGGTGTCGAAGCTGCTCAAGCGCATCGACTTCGCCACCGAGACCGCACTGACCAAGCTGAGCCAGCACGACCGGATGGATGTGGCGGTCGACCGCGGCGAGCAGCGCATCGCCGTGCGCCAGGTGGTCCGCGCCGAGCGCGACGGCGTCGATCGCACCGTGATGGTCTACGACCTCGAACGCATCGGCCGCCCGTTCCCCGAGATCACCGCGCACCAGTCGTGCCGGATCGGCCGGATCGCCCGCGATGAGGCCGCCGGCCTCATCGCCGCCGAGATACTGCTCGAGGCGCCGCTCGCCCGCGGCGAGACGTCGATCGTCGAGTACGCGCTGAACCACCCCGGCCCGCCGTTCTCCCGCGGCGACGACAGCTACTGCCGCAAGTTCACCACCCCTGTTCGTGAGTTCGTGCTGGAGCTGCGGTTCGACCCGCACGCGCTGCCGGCGTACTGCGAGCTGTACACCGTGGACCCGGAGGAGCAGACCACCACGCGCCGCAAGGTCGAGGTCAACGCCGCCGGCGAGGCACACGCGGTGGCCCTCGACTTCGGCCCCGGCACGTTCTGCGTCCGCTGGGACTGGCCCCGGGACCGCACCTGACTCAGGCCCTTGCGCCACTCCCCCATGCGGGACGAACCGCTCGATGACGGCCTCGTACGGCGCCGAGTCGAACCCTCGTGCCGTGACCCATCCCGGGTCGTGGTGGGTGGCCAGGTAGGGCTCGGCGCTGTCGCCGACGACCGTGACGATGCTGCCCTTCGCTCCCTCCTCCCGGATCCGGGCGGCCAGGTGGCAGACGCCCCACAGGTTGGTGCCGGCGGCCGGTCCTGCTTCGGTCCCGCTTCGTCGCGGAGCCACCGCATCGCGGCGACGGACGCGGCGTCCGGCACCGGGATCACCAGGTCGACCGACCCGGGCCGGAAGCAGGGCTCGACGCGCGGCCGGCCGATGCCCGGGCTCCGCGACGGCATGCCGTCGCGGAGCCGTAGTCGGCGCGCCACGCGCCCACGCCGGGAGTAGGCGGAGCTCTCCGGATCCACCACCGCGAGCCGGGTCCGCCTGCCGTGCCGGTGCAGGTGCCGGCCGATCGCCGCGGCGGTTTCGGCACCGACCACGACCCACTCCGGCTCGTCACCGAGCCGGCCGACGACCTCGTCGGCGATCGTCGGCCCGACCGCGGCCTCCGCACGCTCGTCCTCGAGACGGACCTCCACGTCGGCAAGGGTGAGCCGCCGCAACGGCGTCGGGGAGCCGGTCCGGTCCGCCAACCCGGGCCGAATGGCCTCGGCCCGCGAGTTGGCGCCACGCCCCGAACCTGACCGACCCTCCGCGGCGGTCGGGATCAGAGGAGCTCGAGTTGTTCCTGGTGGACCGGGGCCGCCTGTTCGGGGATCGACACCAGGCTGCCTTCCGGCCAGGTCGCCTCCGTTCGGGGCTCCTTGGCGTCCTTGGGAGCCAAGCCGTGCCGGCGTAACAGCGGCCCCACTCGGCGGCCCAGCCAGCGGCGGTAGCGGATGTCGGCGTCGGAGCCGCGGGCGTAGATCTGGCGGTAGCTCGGCACCAACTCCGGGTGCTCGCGGGAAAGCCACGCGGCGAACCACTCGCGGGCACCGGGGCGCAGGTGCAGCGGCAGCACCGTGACACCGGTGGCGCCGGCCTCTGCGATGGCCGCGAGCAGCTCGTCCAGCCGTTCGATCGAGTCCGTGAGGCCCGGCAGCACCGGCGCGACGAACACCCCGCACGGCAGGCCCGCGTCGGTGATCTTGCGGACCAGCTCCAGCCGCGCCTGCGGGCTCGCGGTGCCCGGCTCGAGGCTGCGCTGCAGCGTCCGGTCCGCCAGTGCGACCGACACGCCGAGCCCCACCGGCACGTCCGCGCCGACGGCGGCCAGCAGCGGGAGATCCCTGGACAGCACCGTGCCCTTGGTGAGGATGTTGAACGGCGTGCCACTGTCGGCCAGCGCCCGGATGATCCCGGGCATCAGCGCGTACCTGCCCTCGGCCCGCTGGTACGGGTCGGTGTTGGTGCCCATGGCGACGTGCTCGTGGGTCCAGCGTGGCGATCGCAGCTGCGCGGTGAGCACCTCGACCGCGTTGACCTTGACCACGACCTGGGTGTCGAAGTCGTGCCCGGAGTCGAGGTCGAGGTAGGTGTGCGAGTTGCGCGCGAAACAGTTGTCATGAGCACAAGCGCACACACTTACCAAAACCAGGGCGCGCGGTTGCGCAGCGCGCACGTCCGCCCCATGTACGCTGGTCAGAGGCAGTTTGGCTCCAACTCTTGGCGGGGATCCGATGAGCGCTCCTAGCGGTCCGCAGCGCGGTGCCTCGCGCGGTGCGGTCGGTGGCGGTCGTCGCTGTCCAGGCTGCGGGACGATGCTTGCGGCTGACAACACCGCACGACTGTGCAGCAGGTGCCACCGGGAAAAACGCGACGAGCTTCGCACGCCACCAGCCCAGCTCAGGAATGAGTTTTTCGAGACGGGCGAATTTCGGGCAGCCTTCGAAAGTCAGCACATCGGCAAAATCTTCAGGGCATACCGAAACCACCCCCGCCATCTTCAACTGTTCGGCAAGGCGCTCAATCAGGAACTGCTGGGACGATGGCTTGGTCTCACGCAGGCACAGGTAAGCAAGATCGAACACGGCCAGCCGGAGCAGAACCTCAAAACGCTCCGAAATTACGCCAGAATTCTGCACCTGCCACAGCATCTGCTATGGTTCGATCTCGCAGGGCAAAGCAGACTGAGCCCACCACAGTATTCACGCGCAAACGGCAACAACCTGATTGTCCCCGCATCCCGCGACGATATTTTGGTTGCCGCCACCGGCATGGACACTCTCGAATTGCTTCAGCGCGTACGAACATCGGCAATTGACTCGTCGGCCGTCGACGCTCTCAATATTACTGTTGAGCAGCTGTGTTGCGACTATTCATATACGGATGCCCGAGAATTGATGGCTGTTGGCAAGAGCTGGTTGGGCAAGGTTACCGAACTGCTCGGAAATCACCTAACGCTAGCCCAGCATCGGGACATACTCGACAACGCCGGAATGCTAGCGCTGCTCGTGGGTTGCCTCGAATATGATGTCGGTAACGCGCGGTCGGCTGAGGCAACGCGGCGCATGGCAATGGAACTGGGCAAAGAGTCCGGCGACCCTGGGATCGTAGGCTGGGCTCACGAAATGCTCGCGTGGTTCCACCTGACAGCAGGCAGCCACCGCGCGGTTATCCCGGCAGCAGAAGCAGGCATCCAAGCTGCACCGTCACGTTCGGTCGCAGTGCAACTCTACGCTCAGCAGGCGAAAGCCTACTCACGCATGGGGATGCCCGAGAAGGTTCACGAAGCGCTCGAAAACGGTCGCGCATTACTGGATAAACTACCCTACCCGGAAAGGCCTGAAAATCATTTTGTGGTTGATCCAGATAAATGGGACTTCTACGCGATGGACGCCTACCGAATTGTCGGTCATGACCAACTGGCGAAGCGTAACGCCGAAGAGGTCATCCGACGCAGCGTTAACCCGGAAGGTGTCGTTGTGTCCCCTATGCGCAAGGCCGAAGCCCAGCTGACCTTGGCGGTCATCGCGGCTCGACAGGGTGACGTGGACGAAGCAGCCTTGCTAGGCATGGGGGCGTTGCAGGGCGGCCGACAGAGCCGCCCGTCACTCTTGATGGTCGCTGGTGAACTTGAGCACGAGTTGCACACCTACGGCTCAGGTACGGGCGCAGACTTCTGCGAGCTGTTGAACGACCTCAAGCGTGCCCCATAGCTCCCCCGTTCTGGCGCGCTCGGTGTGGCTTGAGATACGCAAGGCTGTGCGATGCAATCAGGCCGGCCAGTCGCCCGAAGGGGCTCGTGGTGGACGTTGAGGAGCGAAGGTGCTTGCGTGTGTACGTGGTCGAGCATCTATCTCCCGTGTGCTTCGGTGACGACCGCTTTCGGGTCGAGTTCCAGTGCCCAACAGATCCGGAGGAACTCGATCGCGGTAGGGACCGCGCTTGCGGGCGGCCCCCCGCACAGATCCCAGCGTGCGCTGCTAACGCACTGGGCTCCTGCCTCGGGTTCTGGCGTCGAAGCGCGCGTCGGGGAATGGGTGCATCACGCGGGCGGGTGGTAGCC
>NZ_WHTD01000090.1 GCF_009379765.1 Actinophytocola sp.
CGCGCCGGAAGTTCATCACTTGTCTCGCCGGCCCAGCTTCCTGCTGGCGGCGTTGCCGGTCCGCCCGAGTACAACCCGGTACGAGGACGAACCGGCGCCTTGCCAGCAGAAACCTGGATCCGCCGAGATAAGCAACAGACTTCCGGCGCGGGACACTAGACCGGGTTCAGCGGCAGCAGCTTGCGGCCGGTCGGGCCGATCTCGATGTCGGTGCCCATCGCGGGGCACACGCCGCAGTCGAAGCACGGGGTCCAGCGGCAGTCGTCGAGCTCGCGCTCGTCCAGCGCCTCCTGCCAGTCCTCCCAGAGCCATTCCTTGTCCAGACCCGAGTCCAGGTGGTCCCAGGGCAGGACCTCGTCCTCGGCGCGCTCGCGGGTGGTGAACCACGCGAGGCTCACGCCCAGCGGCTCGAGCTCCTCCGCGGCGGCGGAGATCCAGCGCTCGTAGGAGAAGTGCTCGCTCCAGCCGTCGAACCGGCCGCCGTTGCGCCACGCCCGCTCGATCACCGCGCCGACCCGGCGGTCGCCGCGGGACAGCAGCCCTTCGACGATGCTCGGTTTGCCGTCGTGGTAGCGCATCCCGATGTTGCGGCCGAGGTTGCGGTCGGAGTTGACCGCCTCGCGCAGCTTGCGCAGCCGGTCGTCCACCGTGTCCGGGTCGCACTGCGCGGCCCACTGGAACGGCGTGTGCGGCTTGGGCACGAACCCGCCGATGGAGATCGTGCAGCGGATGTCCTTGCGGCCACTGGCCTCCCGGCCCGCGCGGATGACCTCCTTGGCCATCGCGGCGATCTGCAGCACGTCGTCGTCGGTCTCGGTGGGCAGCCCGCACATGAAGTACAGCTTCACCTGCCGCCAGCCGTTCGCGTACGCGGCGCTGACCGTGCGGATGAGGTCCTCTTCGGACACCATCTTGTTGATGACGCGGCGGATCCGCTCGCTGCCGCCCTCCGGGGCGAACGTCAGGCCGGAGCGCCTTCCGTTGCGGGACAGCTCGTTGGCGAGGTCGATGTTGAACGCGTCGACCCGGGTCGACGGGAGCGACAGGCCGGTGTTGGTGCCCTCGTACCGGTCCGCGAGGCCCTTGGTGATCTCGGCGATCTCCGAGTGGTCCGCGCTGGACAGGGACAGCAGGCCGACCTCCTCGAAGCCGCTCGCCTCGAGTCCCTTGTGGACCATCGCGCCGATGCCCTCGATGGACCGCTCGCGCACCGGCCGGGTGATCATGCCGGCCTGGCAGAACCGGCAGCCGCGGGTGCAGCCACGGAAGATCTCCACGCTCATCCGCTCGTGCACGCTCTCCGCGAGCGGCACCAGCGGCTGCTTCGGGTACGGCCACGCGTCGAGGTCCATCGTGGTGCGCTTGGCGACCCGCTCCGGCACCCGGTCGCGGTTGGGCGTGACCGGGTTGAGCGCGCCGTCGCCGGCGAAGCTCACGTCGTAGAAGCGCGGCACGTACACGCCGCCGGTCTCGGCGAGCCGGGTGAGGATCTCGTCCCGGCCGCCGGGCGAGCCCTCCCGCTTCCACGCGCGCACCAGGTCGGTGATCTCGAGGACGGCCTCCTCGCCGTCGCCGAGGACGGCCGCGTCGATGAAGTCGGCGATCGGCTCCGGGTTGAACGCGGCGTGCCCGCCGGCGAGCACGATCGGGTGCTCGCCGGTGCGGTCGGCGGCGTGCAGCGGGATACCGGCGAGGTCGAGCGCGGACAGCATGTTGGTGTAGCCCAGCTCGGTGGCGAAGCTGATGCCGAGCAGGTCGAACGCGCCGACCGGGCGGTGCCCGTCGACGGTGAACTGCGGCACGCCGTGCTCGCGCATCAGCGCCTCGAGGTCGGGCCACACCGCGTACGTCCGCTCGGCCAGGACGTCGGGCTGCTCGTTGAGCACCTCGTAGAGGATCATGACGCCCTGGTTGGGCAGGCCGACCTCGTAGGCGTCGGGATACATCAACGCCCAGCGCACGGTAGTGGCGTCCCAGTCCTTGACGGTCGAGTTCAGCTCCCCGCCGACATACTGGACCGGCTTGGACACCCTGGGCAGCAACGGCTCGAGACTGGGAAAAACGGACTCCATAATGCGGCCAGCCTAACCCGCGCGTCTTGGCGATCACCTGTTGCGCCGATGATCGCGAAGCGAGACAGTTGAACAGTTGACTACCCGTCCTGCCTCTTGGAGGTCATCGTGGACGTCGTCGCCCTCATCGGACGCATCCTGTTCGCCGTTCTGTTCATCGGCTCCGGCTATGCCCACGTCACCCAGGCCGAAACCATGGGTGGGTACGCCGCGAGCAAGGGCGTGCCCATGGCAAAGGTCGCCACCCTCGCCAGTGGCGTGCTGATCATCGTGGGCGGGCTGCTGGTGCTGCTGGGGATCTGGCTCGACCTCGGCGCCCTGCTGCTGGTGGTCTTCCTGCTCCCGACCGCGTTCCTGATGCACGCGTTCTGGAAGGAGACGGACCCGCAGGCCAAGCAGCTGGAGATGGTCAATTTCAACAAGGCCGTCGGGCTGGGTGGGGCCGCCCTGCTGATCTTCGCACTCTACGCCGGCTACGGCGACGCCGTCGGCATCACGATCACTGGCCCGCTGTTCTGAGCCCCGGTCCTGCTGCTGCGCCGCCGGCTCAGCGCAGCAGCAGGACGCCCAGCCTGCGCGACGCCACGACCACGCCGATCGCGGCCATCACCACGAAGTACGCGAGGTGGCCCAGGATCGACAGGTCGACGAACCCGGTGGACAGCGCCCGCATGATCTCGATCGCGTGGTAGAGCGGCAGGCACTGGACGGCGACCTGGACCGGTCCCGGGTAGACGGCGAGCGGGAAGAACGTCGTGGAGAACAGGAACATCGGCATCAGCGCGAGCTGCACCAGGTCGAAGTCCTGCCAGGACCGCATGAACGTGGTGCACGCCATGCCGATGGCGGCGAACGAGAACGCCACCAGCAACGCCGCCGGCAGCGCGAGCACCGCCCACGACGAGGCGAGGAGCCCCATGCCGAGCATCACGGCCAGGAAGCCGCACGCGTACATCCCGCCGCGCAGCAGCGCCCAGGCGATCTCACCGACGGCGACGTCGACCGGGCCGAGCGGGGTGGCCAGCATCGCGTCGTAGAGCCTGGCGTACTTGAACTTGAAGAAGATGTTGAAGGTGGCGTCGTACACCGCGCCGTTCATCGCGGACGCGGCCAGCAGCGCCGGCGCGACGTAGGCCACGTAGCCGATGGGCTCGCCGCCCGGCCCGGCGACGTCGCCGACCAGCCTGCCGAACCCGACACCCATGGCGAACAGGTAGAACAGCGGCTCGCAGAACCCGGACACGACCGCGAGCCAGGCCCGCCGGTTGACCAGCATCGACCGCTCCACCAGGACCCGCGCCCGGCCGGCGTACATGCCGGTCGGCAGCATCCGAAGCAGCAGCCCGCCCCGCGGCGGCGCCTCGTCCATCGTGGCCGTCACGACGACAGCCGCCGCCGGTAGTTGCGCGCGGCGATCCGGGCGCCGCCGAGGAACAACGCGAGCAGGAACGCGAGGTGGCCGAGCGCGGGCCACCAGGCGAGCGTGCCGAACGCGGCGTCCCGGCCGAACTCGGTGCCGTGCCAGACCGGGGTGACCCAGGCGATCGGGCGGATCCACACCGGCAGCTGCTCGACGGGGAAGAACGCGCCGGCGAACAGTGTCATGGGCATCACGACGAACCGGAAGATCGCATTGAACTGCTGCCCCTCCGACTCGATGGTGGCCGCGTAGGCCGTGATCGGCGCGGCGACGGCCAGCCCGGTGAGCACGGCGACCACGAGCGTCAGCAGCACCCCCGGCCCGGTGAGCGTGCCGAGTGCCGCCGCGACCACCAGGTAGGCGGCGCCGGCCCCGGCCAGCCGGATGCCGACCCAGCTGAGGTGGCCGGCGAGGATCTGCGCGGGACTGATCGGCGACGCGCTGATGGCGTGGTAGGTCTGCTGCCACTTGAACGCCGACAGGACGGGGTAGGTGGACTCGAACGCGGCGATCTGCGCGGCCGTGGCCACCAGCAGCGCGGGCGCGAGGTAGACGACGTAGCGCAGGCCCCCGGTGGCGTCGGTCGACTGGACCTGCGAGCCGAGACCGAACCCCAGCGCCAGCAGGAACAGCACCGGCTGGACGATGCTGGAGACCACGGTGGCCCGCCAGTTGCGGCGGTACCAGGTCCACATGCCCTCGACCACGATAAGCGGGCCCCGCACGAGCCCGAGCACCCGGCCCGTGCTCGGCCGCGGCACGGCCGGCGCGTCCACTTCGGACTGTCGGGTCATCGGCCGGTCCTCCGGGTGGGCCGCGGCCTCAGGTGACCGACGTGAGCGTGAGGTGGTAGACCACGTTCACCGCGAGGTCGCCGCTGCTCCCCGTGATCACCAGCTCGTGCGGCCCGGCCTTCAGCAGCGGCAACGCGAACCAGAGGCCGCAGCCGAAGCCGCCGTACGTGCCCGCGATCCCGGTGGTCGGGTTGTCCTGGGCGGCCAGGAGGCAACCGAACTGCTCGGCGATCAGCGGCACAGTTCTGGGTCAGCCCGGTAACCACCATCGGTGTGCTTGTCACCCCTTCCCTAGTCCACCAACGTTCGGCCGGTCAACCGTAAGAAGACGTCCTCGAGGGTGCTGCGCCGCACGATGCTGGAGACAGGCCGCACGCCCCGCGCATGCACCGCCTCGAGCACGGTCTCGCCGTCGGCGGCGTAGAGCAGGACGCGGTCGGGCAGCACCTCGACCCGGTCGGCGAGGTCCTCCAGCGCGTGCCCGGTGTTCTCACCGGGCGGGAAGCGCAGCTCCAGCACCTCGCGGGTGGAGTACCGGCCGATGAGCTCGGCGGGGCTGCCCTCGGCGACGATGCGCCCGCCGTCCATGACGACCAGGCGGTCGCACAGCTGCTCGGCCTCGTCCATGTAGTGAGTGGTGATGATGAGCGTGACGCCGCTCTGCTTGAGCCGGAACAGCCGGTCCCACAGCAGGTGCCGGGCCTGCGGGTCGAGGCCCGTGGTCGGCTCGTCGAGCAGCATCAGTTCGGGGTCGTTGATGAGCGAGCGGGCGATGGTGAGCCTGCGCTTCATGCCCCCGGACAGCGGCTCGACCTCGTCGTCGGCGCGCTCGGTGAGCTGGGCGAAGTCGAGCAGTTCGGCCGCCTTCTCGCGGACGTGGGACTTGGACAGCCCGAAGTAGCGGCCGTAGACGTGCAGGTTCTGCCGCACGGTGAGCTCGGAGTCGAGGTTGTCCAGCTGTGGCACCACGCCCAGCCGGGCCCGGATCCGCGGCCCGTCCCGCTCGGGGTCCATGCCCAGGACCGTGAGCTCGCCGCCGGACCGGGGCGAGACGCATCCCACCATCCGCATGGTGGACGACTTGCCCGCGCCGTTGGGCCCCAGGAACCCGAACGCCTCGCCCCGCCGGACCTCGACGTCGATCCCGTCGACCGCGGCGAACTCGCCGAACCGCTTCACCAGCCCCCGCGCGCGAACCAGCGCACCGTTGTCACCCACGCTCGGCAGACTAGATGCCGGCACCGACAAGTCGAACGAGTTTACGTGCCGAGCCGACGTGGACCGGGTCCGGCGAACCGTCGGTCGAGAGGCGGGATCCGCAGCGCGCGGCGCAGCCAGCCGCTGGTCGACCAGGTCGGCCAGGCCGCGGTCGAGGGTCTGCACGACCGTGTCGTGGCGAACGTGCGCTCGGTCAGCGCACCGTCACGGATTGTTGATGACGAGTTCGCCCACCGTTCACCAGCCCTCGGCCGAGTCAGACCTCGGGGAACCAGAGGTCGATCTCGCGCTTGGCCGACTCCGGGGAGTCCGAGCCGTGCACGATGTTGTACTGCACCTCGACGGCGAAGTCGCCGCGGATGCTGCCGGTGGCGGACTGCACCGGGTTGGTGGCGCCGGCCAGCTGCCGGAACGCCGCGATCGCGTTCTCGCCCTCGACGACCATCGCGACCAGCGGGCCGGAGGTGATGAACTCGAGCAGCGACTCGTAGAACGGCTTGCCCGCGTGCTCGGCGTAGTGCTGCTCGGCCACCGAACGCTCGACGTTCCGCAGCTCCAGCGCGGCCAGCGTGAGGCCCTTGCGCTCGATGCGGGAGATGACCTCCCCGACCAGGCGACGGCTGACACCGTCCGGCTTCACGAGGACCAAACTGCGCTCGCTCACGACTCTCCTTCAGACACTGGATGTGTGTGCCGGCGCAGCCTAGCGTCCCGCCTCGGGACCGTTACCGTGAACGCCGTGCCAGCAGATCTGATCACCATCGACGTCTCCTCGAGCCAGCCGCCGTTCGAGCAGGTCCGCTCCCAGCTGGCCCGCCGGATCAGCGACCGCACGCTGGCCGTCGGTACCCGGCTGCCGACCGTCCGCGCACTCGCCACCGAGCTCGGCCTCGCCGCGAACACCGTCGCGCGGGCCTACCGCGAGCTCGAGGAGGCCGGCATGGTCGAGACCCGCGGCCGGGCCGGCACGTTCGTCAGCGCGCTCGGCGACCGCAGCCGGATCGCGCTGCGCCAGGCCGCCGCGGAGTACGCGGCCACCGTGCACGCGCTGGGCATCGACACCGACGAGGCCATGGAGGCGGCCCGAGCAGCGCTCAGCTGAGCGTCGCGACGAGCGCGGCCGGCCGGCCGGCCGGCTTCAGTCCTCTGTGGACCCGGGCTTGGCGGCCCGCTGGCCCGGCAGCCGCCCTTCGGCCATCCGGCGCGCGACGTCCCAGCGCATCCACAGCAGGATCGCCCACACCACGCCGAACACGAGTCCCAGGATGCCCAGCGCGGGCAGCGCGAGCCAGCAGACGATCATCACGACCTGCAGGCCGGCCGCGACCCAGATGCCGTACGGCTTGCGCAGCACCGCGCAGGTGAGCAGCAACGCGAGCGCCAGCACGCCGACCAGCACGCCCTGCCAGGTGGCCATGCCGCTGCCCAGGTTGGCGACGACCGGCATGGACAGCAGCACGACGATGACCTCGAGCAGCAGCGTCGCCGCCATCACCCCGGCGAACGACCTCATCGGGTTGGCGGGCGGCTTGGTGCTCACGCGGGCTGCTTTCCGAAGAGCGCCCGGGTCTCACCCGCGGTGACGACGGAGCCCGTGACCACCACGCCGACACCGGACATGGGCTCGTTGGTCCCGATGTCCTCCTCGGCGAGGCGGATCGCGGTCTCCACCGCGTCGTCCAGCCGGGGCGCCACGGTCACCCGGTCCACGCCGAACATCTCGACCGCGACCTCCCCGAGCTCGTTCGGATCCATCGCCCGCTCGGAGGAGTTCGTGGTGATCACCACCTCGTGCAGCACCGGCTCCAGCGCGGCCAGGATGCCCTGGACGTCCTTGTCCCGCATGGCCCCCACGACGCCGACCAGGTTGCGGAACCCGAAGTCCTCGTCCAGCGCGGTCGCGAGCGCGCGGGCGCCGTGCGGGTTGTGCGCCGCGTCGACGAACACGCTCGGCGCCGAGCGGACCCGCTCCAGCCGGCCCGGCACGACCACCGACGCGAAACCCTCCCGGATCGCCTCACTGTCCAGCGCCCGTTGCGCGCCCGCGCCGAAGAACGCCTCCACCGCGGCGAGCGCCAGCGCCGCGTTGTCGGCCTGGTGCGCGCCGTGCAGCGGCAGGAAGATCTCGTCGTACGCGCCGCCGAGCCCTTGCAGCTTGAGCTGCTGCCCGCCGACCGCGACGTCCCGGCGCAGCACGCCGAACTCCATGCCCGCCCTGGCGACCGTGGCGTCCACCTCGGCACACCGTTCCAACAGGACGGTCGCGACCTCGGGCGACTGCTCGGCGAGCAACGCGATCGCGCCGGGCTTGATGATCCCCGCCTTCTCGCGCGCGATGCCGGCGAGGTCCGGGCCGAGGTACTCGACGTGGTCGACCCCGATCGGACCCACCACCGCGACCCGGGCGTCGGCCACGTTGGTGGCGTCCCAGGTGCCGCCGAGGCCGACCTCGAGCACCGCCGCGTCGACCGGCGCGTCGGCGAACGCGGCGAACGCCATGCCGGTGAGCACCTCGAACTTGGAGAGCTGCACCTCCGCGCCGCGGTCGATCATCGCCATGTACGGCTCGACATCCCGGTACACCTCGACGTAGCGCTCCGGCGCGATCGGCGCCGAGTCGATCGCGATCCGCTCGGTCACCAGCTGCAGGTGGGGGCTGGTGAACCGGCCGACCCGCAGGCCGATCCGGCTGAGCAGCGCGTCGATCATCCGCGCCACCGACGTCTTGCCGTTGGTGCCCGCGACATGTAGTGCCGGGTAGGTCCTGTGTGGGTCGCCGAGCATGTCGACGAGTGCCGCGATCCTGGTCAGCGACGGCTCGATCCTGGTCTCGGGCCAGCGGGTGTTGAGCTCCGCCTCGACCTGGCGGAGGTCGTCCCAGACCGACTCGTCCACTGTGGACATCCGGTCAGCTCCCCGGCATGGCGTCGAGCCGGGCCGTGATCCGCTCGATCTCGGCGGCGGCGACCTCGCGCCGGGCCGTGATCTTGGCGACCACCTCGGCAGGCGCCTTGTCGGTGAAGTTGGGGTTGCCCAGCTTGGCGTCGCAGCCGGCCAGCTCCTTCTCCGCCGCGGCGAGGTCCTTGGCGAGGCGCTTGCGTTCGGCGGCGATGTCGACCGTGCCGGACAGGTCCAGCTCCACCACCACGCTGCCACCGGCCAGCGCGACCTCGAGCGACGCGCTCGCGGTGAACGCCTCGCCCGGCGCCTCCAGCCGGGCCAGCGCGGCCACGGCCGGCGCGAGCGCGGACAGCCCCGCCGCGTCCACACCGGACAGTCGGGCCGGGACCCGCTGGCCGGGCTTGACGCCCTGGTCGGACCGGAACCGGCGGATCTCGGTGACGAGCTTCTGCACCCCGTCGACCCGCCGCGCCGCCTCGGTGTCGGCCGCGTGCCCGGACGCCGCGGGCCACGCCGCGACCACCAGCGACTCCTCTCCGGTGAGCGTGGTCCACAAGCGCTCGCTGACGAACGGGACCAGCGGGTGCAGCAGGCGCAGCACGACGTCGAACACGTGGCCGAGCACGGCCCGGGTCGAGTCGGCGCGCTCGCCGCCCTCGGCGATCTGCACCTTGGCGAGCTCGAGGTACCAGTCGCACAGCTCGCCCCAGGTGAAGTGGTAGAGCGCGTCGCACAGCTTGGCGAACTGGTAGTCCTCGTACAGACCGTCCACTTCGGACACGACGGCGTCAGTGAGGTCGAGGATCCACCGGTCGGCATCGGTGAGCGTGTCGCGCGCCGGCACCTCCCGGGCCGTCGTCGCGCCGTTCATCAGCGCGAACCGGGTGGCGTTCCACAGCTTGTTGCCGAAGTTGCGGGAGCCACCCGCCCACTCCTCGGAGATCGCCATGTCGCTGCCCGGGTTGGCACCGCGGGCCAGGGTGAACCGGGTGGCGTCGGCACCGAAGCGGTCCAGCCAGTCCAGCGGGTCGATGACGTTGCCGCGGGACTTGGACATCTTCTTGCCGGTGGGGTCGCGGACGAGCCCGTGCAGGAAGACGTGGTCGAACGGCTGCGCGCCGTCCATCGCGTACAGCCCGAACATCATCATCCTGGCCACCCAGAAGAACAGGATGTCGTAGCCGGTGACCAGCAGGTGGTTCGGGTAGAAGCGCTCGAGGTCCTTGGTCTGCTCCGGCCAGCCGAGGGTCGAGAACGGGAACAGCGCCGAGGAGAACCACGTGTCGAGCACGTCCGGGTCCTGGTGCCACCCATCGCCCTCGGGCGGCTCCTCGTCCGGGCCGACGCACACGACCTTGTCGTTGGGCCCGTACCAGACCGGGATGCGGTGACCCCACCACAGCTGGCGCGAGATGCACCAGTCGTGCATGTTGTCGACCCAGTCGAAGTAGCGCTTGACGAGGTCCTGCGGATAGATCGTGGTCCGGCCGTCGCGCACCGCGTCACCCGCGGCCTTGGCGAGCGGCTCGACCTTGACGAACCACTGCAGCGACAGCCGCGGCTCGACCACCGTGCCGCAGCGGGTGCAGTGCCCGACCGAGTGCACGTACGGCCGCTTCTCCGCGACGATCCGGCCGTGCGCGCGCAGCGCCGCGACCACCGCGGGCCGCGCCTCGAACCGGTCCAGACCTTCGAACGGGCCGTGCGCGGTGATCACCGCGCGCTCGTCCATGATCGTGATCGCCGGCAGGTGGTGGCGCCGGCCGATCTCGAAGTCGTTCGGGTCGTGGGCGGGGGTGACCTTGACCGCGCCGGTGCCGAACTCCGGGTCGACGTGCTCGTCGGCGACGACCGGGATCATCCGCCCGGTGAGTGGCAGCTCGACCTCGGTGCCGACGAGGTGCTTGTAGCGCTCGTCGTCCGGGTGCACCGCGACCGCGGTGTCGCCGAGCATCGTCTCCGCGCGGGTGGTGGCCACGACGATCGAGTGGTCGCGGTCCCCGTAGCGGACGGAGACGAGCTCGCCCTCGTCGTCGGAGTGCTCGACCTCGATGTCCGAGAGCGCCGTGTGGCAGCGCGGGCACCAGTTGATGATCCGCTCGGCGCGGTAGATCAGCCCGTCCTCGAACAGCCGCTTGAAGATCGTCTGGACGGCCCGGGACAGGACCTCGTCCATGGTGAACCGCTCGCGGGTCCAGTCGACCCCGTCGCCCATCCGGCGCATCTGGTTGAGGATCTTGCCGCCGGACTCGGCCTTCCACTGCCACACCCGGTCGACGAACGCCTCCCGGCCCAGGTCGTGGCGGGACTTCCCCTCGCCGGCGAGCTCGCGCTCGACCACGTTCTGGGTGGCGATGCCGGCGTGGTCCATGCCGGGGAGCCACAGCACCTCGTAGCCCTGCATCCGGCGGCGCCGGGTGATCGCGTCCATGAGGCTGTGCTCGAGGGCGTGGCCCATGTGGAGCCTGCCGGTGACGTTCGGCGGCGGGATGATGATGCAGAACGGCGGCTTGTCGCTCGTCGGGTCGGCGGTGAAGTAGCCGGCGTCCACCCATCGCTGGTACAGCTCCGCCTCTACCGTCGCCGGCTCCCAGGCCGGCGGTAGGTCGGTGGTCTGCCGCGATGAGGTTCCAGTCACGCTCGAAGAGTCTACGAACCGCGCTGACCGGCATGCATTCGAGTTCCCCGGAGCCGGACTTGTTAACACTGCGAACGGCTGAATCGATGTGCTGAGCACCAGATAGTTCATGTTTTGGCTGGTTGATGCGTCAACCACAGCACACTTGGGGAGCCGGTGAACCCTCGCCAGTCCGCCGCTGACCCGGCGGCCGAGGATGCCGAGTGGGCGGGCCGTGTCCAACGCGCGGCCAGCGCCGACGTGCGGCAACTGCTGCGCACCGCGCGGCGGCGCCGGCATGCCCGCTGGCTGGCCGGCGGGCTCGTGATCCTCGCGGTCGGCGCGGTGCTGACCCTGCTGATCAGGGCGGGGACGTTCGACCCTTCTTCGGGGCCGAGCCCGCGGCCGCGCCGCTGACCGGGACGGCCCCGGCGGCCGCGACGGCGACGGCGCCGCTGGTCGACCTGTCCCGACCGTTCGACTCCACCCCGGCCCAGGACTGGGCCGACGGGGCCGCGGGCATCGCCGCACCGGCGCCGGAGGCGGTCGGCGGGTTCAGCGCCGAGCAGGTCGCGGCGGCCACCGCGCTCGTGCGGGACGTGCTGGTGGCGAGCCGGCTGGACCGGCGGATGGTGGTCGACCACGACCCGTCGGCGTTCCTGGACAAGCTCGCGCCCGACGCGCGCCGGCAGCTTGAGCCGCTGTTCATCGGCGGGCGCGAGCCCGAGGTGCAGTCGCTGGTCAGCCTGGTGTCGGACACCGCGAAGCTGCTGCCGGCGCAGGCCAAGGTCGACGGCGAGATGAACGTCACCGCGGGGGACGCTGGCGAGCTGGTGGTCCACACCAACTACGTGTTCGTCTACGCGTTCGAGCCGCAGGGCCCGACGCGGCTGGTGGACGCCATGAACGTGCTGGTCGTGGTGCGCGCGGACGTCGACTACGTGCTCCGGGCGGGCGACCATTGGACGGCGAGCAGCCAGGGCCTCTGGTACGGCGACGCGACAGGCTACGCGTACTCGATGGGGTGCGAGACGTACCGGAAGGGTTACCTCACGCCGGCGTCGACGGAGCGCGCGGTGACCGCGAGCCAGTCCCGCGAGCCGGCGACGTACTTCGACCCGGCCAGCCCGCTGCCGGCCACGAGCGGCTGCCCGGCCTGATCTTGTGACTTTTGGCTCACCGGGCATGTCCGGTGCCCGCGGTGCGTTATGTCTCGTGCCCCCCATCGGAGTGACCAGGAGCGTGCGATGACCCAGGCGCCGAACAAGCTGACGATGTACTCGACCACATGGTGCGGTTACTGCCGCAGACTGAAGTCGCAGATGGACCGCGAGGGCATCGAGTACGCCGAGGTGGACATCGAGCGCACGCCGGGTGCGGCCGACTTCGTGATGAGCGTGAACGGCGGCAACCAGACCGTTCCGACCGTCCACTTCCCGAACGGCGCGGCCCTGACCAACCCCACACTGGCCCAGGTCAAGGACCAGCTCGCGGCCTGACCTCCCACGGCGCCGGCCCCGCTCCGGCGGGGCCTCGTCAGGTGAGCAGGGCCATCGCGGCGTTGTGGCCGGCTATGCCGCTCACGCCACCGCCCCTGGTCGCGCCGCTGCCGCACAGGAGCAGGTTGGGCACGTCCGTCGCCACGCCCCAGTCGCCGGTGCCGTCGGTGCGGTACGGCCACGCCAGGTCGCCGTGGAAGATGTGGCCGCCCGGCATCGCGAGCTCCTCCTCCAGGTCGAGCGGGGTGCGGGCCTCGACGCACGGGCGGCCGTCCACGTCGGTGGCCACGCAGTCCTCGATCGGGTCCTCGAGGTGGCGGTTCAGGGCCGCGACATAGCGGTCCACCAACGTGTCGCGGAGGCGCGCGTTGTCGGCGGCGAAGAGCGGGGCCGGCAGGTGCAGCCCGAACAGCGTGAGCGTGTGCAGTCCCGAATCCACAATGGACTCGTCGGTCAGCGTGTGGCAGTACATCTCGCCGGGCAACGGATCGGGGACCTCGCCCGCGGCACTCGCCCGGTAGGCGTCCTCGAGCTCCACATAGGACTCGTCGAGGTGGAACGTGCCCGCGAACGCCACCCTCGGATCGACGCCGGAGCGCAGCCGCGGGAGCTTGCGCAACAACACGTTGATCTTGAGCTGGGCCCCGGCAGGTGGCTCGGATGTGCGCCCCCGCAAGCGATCCAGCACCGCGGGCGCGACGCCGGCGAGCACATGCCCCGCCGCCACCGTGACCTCCTCGTCGCCCGCCACGTACCGGACCTGCGCCGAGTCCCCGTCCGCGTCGACGGCGGTCACCTCGGCGCCGGTGACGAGCGTCGCGCCGGCCTCGCGCGCGACGCGCGCCAGCTCGCCGCTGACCGCACCCATGCCGCCGACCGGCACCCGCCACTCACCGGTGCCGTCGCCGATCAGGTGGTACAGGAAGCATCGGTTGGCCAGCAACGACTCCGACCGCAGCGACGTGTGCGTGCCGATCAACGCGTCGGTGGCGACCACGCCACGCACCAGGTCGTCGGCGAACGTCTCCTCGATCGCCTCGCCGATCGGGCGCTCGAACACCTGACGCCACAACGGTTCCCCGGCGGCCTCGACGACCAGTGAACGCAGCGCGTCGCGCGACGGCAGCGGGGAGAGCATGGTCGGCGCGACGGCCTTCGCCATCGCGGCGAGCTCGCCGTACCAGCGCGACCAGCTCGCGAACTCGGCGTCCGATCCGGTGAGCGCGCGGAACGACGCCGCGGTCGCCGGTCCAGGCTCGCGCTCCACCAGCAGCCCGCCCGGGGCGCCGGACCGCGGCGTCGGCGTGTACGACGACACCGCGCGCGACCGCAACGAGATCCGCAGCCCCAGGTCCGCCACGATCGCGCTGGGTAGCAGGCTCACCAGATAGGAGTATCGGGACAGTCGGGCGCCGACCCCGGGGAACGGGGGGGCGCTGATGGCCGCACCGCCCACCCGGTCGAGTCGTTCGAGCACCAGGACCGAGCGGCCGGCGCGGGCCAGGTAGGCGGCGGCGACCAGGCCGTTGTGGCCACCGCCGACCACTACCACGTCATAGCGTTGCGTCACCCGGTTCAAGGTACTAGCGCCCCCCGCGCCCCCGAGCGCGTCGCGGTCTCAGCCGGCAAGGGCGAGCAACTCGTCGACCGACCAGTGATCGCTCGCGTGCCGGCCGTACTTGGCGGCTCGCTGCACGCCGTCGGGGCCGACGAGGAAGTCCGCGGGCAGTCCGTTGACGCTGTCGCCCTTGACGAAGACCTTTCCGCCGGCGCGTCTGCCGCGCGCTATGACGGACCAGGCCCTCGGGTCCACGGTGCCCGCACCGGATCCTGACGAGTTGGTCTCGAGGGGTCTCACGAGACCTCCTGGCGCCACCTTCGTCGAGCGGCGTGTAGAACGAGAACCGTATCATCTGAGTTCGAAATCATCTCCGGATGCGGCTCATACGGCCACCGCGCGACGAGCCCGGACGGCGCTGCGCTCCGGCCGGGGCGCGGGCCGCGACTTCTCCTGGCACTCGCGCGAGGCGCGGGCCAGCCGGGACTGCTCGGCGTCGGCGGCCAGGTCGGCGCGGCGGCTGCTGGCGATGATGTCGGCGCCGAACGAATCCATGACGATCTCCATTTCTGGGCAAGCAGAACCGGGCCGTCGGTCGACGGCCGATATCGGGTCGGATCGGGTCAGTCCCGGGTGGGCGGGATCGAGGTGGAGAGGAAGATGCCCACCGAGCGCGCGCCCTCGGGGCGCAGCTCCGGGTTCTGGCGGCGATCCCTGTACTTCTCCATCAGGTCACGCACGGCCGAGCGCAGCTCGTCGACCTCGTCGGGAGTCAGGAACTCCTTGGTGTTGTCCACCCCGACGACTCCCCGCCACTCGGGCGGGTTGAGGTGTGCGGTCAGGCTGCGCTCCTTGATCTGGTTGAGCTCGTAGTCGAGGAAGGCACTCGACGCCGCCCGCGCGGCGATCGCGCCGTCGTCGTCCATCCCCTCGGTGCTCAGCTGGAAGCCGTCGCGCACGGCGCGCCACGGCTTCTCCCGACCCTGCCCACCCTCGGCCTTCTCGACGTAGTGGTACTTCGCGAGGAGGTTGAGGTGGTAGGAGCAGTTGGCCACGCTCTCGCCGGTCTCCTGGGCGCACCGGGTCGCCGTCGCGGTTCCCGCGCGCCCCAGGATCTCGAGCAGCTGCCAGCGCAGCGGGTGCGCCAGCGCGCGGAGCGCCTTCGGGTCGGTGATCTTCGGTGCGGCTTCGGCCATGTTCGAAAGATACCTTGCTAAGCAACTCTTTAGCAAGAGTTCTTTCTAAAGAGTTCTTGCGAACGCCCGGACTGTAGGTTGTATGCCATGGGACGGGTGACCGTACGTCGACCGGTTCTGCGGCTCTCGGAGGACGGCAGCCGCCGACGGCAGGACGCGCTAGCGGCCGAGGAGCCGCTGGAGATCAGGGTCGACGGCAAGGCGCTCGCGGTCACGATGCGCACGCCCGGCCACGACGTGGAGCTGGCGCACGGCTTCCTGCTCACCGAGGGCGTCATCGGCGCCACCGCGGACGTCAGCACCGCGCGCTACTGCGACAGCGTCGACGACCAGGGCCGCAACACCTACAACGTGCTGGACCTGGCGCTCGCGCCGGGCGTCGAGCCGCCGGATGTCGGCGTGGAGCGCAACTTCTACACCACCTCGTCGTGCGGGGTGTGCGGCAAGGCGGCGCTGGACGCGGTGAAGCTGAAGACCCGGTTCTCCCCCGCGGGCGACGACTGCGCGGTCACGCCGGAGACGCTGGTGACGTTCCCCGACCTGCTGCGCGAGCGGCAGCGGGTGTTCGAGTCCACCGGCGGTCTGCACGCGGCCGGCATCTTCACCGCGGAGGGCGAGCTGCTGGTGCGCGAGGACGTCGGCCGGCACAACGCGGTCGACAAGGCCACCGGCTGGGCCCTGCTGGACGGCCGCGTCCCGCTGGGCGGGACCGTGCTGATGGTGTCCGGCCGCGCGTCGTTCGAGCTCGTCCAGAAGGCCGCGATGGCGGGCATTCCGGTGCTTGCCGCGGTGTCGGCGCCGTCGTCGCTCGCCGTGGAGCTGGCCGAGGAGCAGGGCATCACGCTCATCGGGTTCCTGCGCGGCACCAGCATGAACGTCTACACCGGCGCCGAACGGATCTCCGGGCGGATCACCGGTTCGTGACCATCCGGGTGTGCTTGTCGTGCACCCAGTCGAGCACCGCGGGCCACGGGCCGTAGCCGGCGTCGGTGTTGAGGTGCGCACCGCCCGGGATCACGTCGAGGTCGACCTTGAGCTGCGCGGCCATCTCGATCGCCTGCGCGACCGTGCAGGCGTGGTCGTCCTCGCCGACCACGACCTGGGTCCACGAGGCGGCCCTGCGCACCCCGGCAGCGTCCAGCGGCGCCGGGGTGAAGCCGTGCACGTCCGGGTGCTCCCAGCCGGGCCCGAGCGGCGAGACGAGCAGGACGCGGTCGAACCGCAGCGGCCGTTCGGCGTGGTCGTCGGTGAGCCGGGCGGCGTGGTGGAGCCAGAGGGCGGCCCCGGCGGAGTGGGCGAGCACGACGCGCTCGTCGGCGTCCGGGGCGGCGTGCAGGTGGTGGCGCAGCTCGGCGAGCCAGACCTCGAGGTCGGGCCGGTCGGGGTCGGTGAGCTGCGGGACGTCGACCACCCCGCCGATGTTGGCGAGCTCGCCGGCGAGCCAGCTCTGCCAGTGCTTCGGCCCGGATCCGGTGTGGCCGTGGAGAAGCAGGACGTAGGGCGGCATCGGCATGCCCCATCCTTGCACCGATGGAGGCGCCCCGTCGCCTGATCGCGCGGCAGCCCGCCGGGGTTTCCGGCGGGCTGCCGCGCGTTGCCGAGCGAGGCTAGGCGGACTTCTCGCGGCGCTCGCGGCGGGACGGCTGACGCGCCACGATCGTGGGGTTCACGTTCTCGCGGACGGTCTGCTCGGTGATGACGACCTTGGCGACGTCGGTGCGGCTCGGGATGTCGTACATCACCGGCTGCAGCACCTCCTCCATGATCGCGCGCAGGCCGCGGGCGCCGGTGCCGCGCAGGATGGCCTGGTCGGCCACCGCCTCCAGCGCGTTGTCGGTGAACTCCAGCTCGACGCCGTCCATCTCGAACAGCTTCTGGTACTGCTTGACCAGGGCGTTGCGCGGCGCGGTGAGGATCTGCACCAGCGACGGCTTGTCGAGGTTGGTGACGCTCGCGACCACCGGGAGCCGGCCGATGAACTCGGGGATCAGCCCGAACTTGATCAGGTCCTCGGGCATGGTGTCGGAGAAGAAGTCGGTGGTGTCGATCTCGGCCTTGGAGCGGATCTCGGCGCCGAAGCCCAAACCCCGCTTGCCGATCCGGTCCTGGATGATCCGGTCCAGCCCGGCGAACGCGCCGGCCACGATGAACAGCACGTTCGTGGTGTCGATCTGGATGAACTCCTGGTGGGGGTGCTTGCGCCCGCCCTGCGGCGGCACCGACGCGGTGGTGCCCTCCAGGATCTTCAGCAGCGCCTGCTGCACGCCCTCGCCGGAGACGTCGCGGGTGATCGACGGGTTCTCGCTCTTGCGGGCGATCTTGTCGACCTCGTCGATGTAGATGATGCCGGTCTCGGCACGCTTCACGTCGTAGTCGGCGGCCTGGATGAGCTTCAGCAGGATGTTCTCGACGTCCTCGCCCACGTAACCGGCCTCGGTGAGCGCGGTGGCGTCGGCGATCGCGAACGGCACATTGAGCAGTTTCGCGAGGGTCTGCGCCAGGTAGGTCTTGCCGCAGCCGGTGGGGCCGAGCAGCAGGATGTTGGACTTGGACAGCTCGACGGTCTCGTCGCGGGACTCGCGGCCGCCACCCTCGCGCGGCTCCGGCCTGGCCCGGTCACCGGCCTGGATGCGCTTGTAGTGGTTGTAGACCGCGACCGCGAGCGAGCGCTTGGCCTCGTCCTGCCCGATCACGTACTGGTCGAGGAACTCGTCGATCTCGGCCGGCTTGGGCAGCTCGTCGAGCTTGACGTCACCCGCCTCGGCCAGCTCTTCCTCGATGATCTCGTTGCAGAGGTCGATGCATTCGTCGCAGATGTATACGCCGGGACCGGCGATCAGTTTCTTCACCTGCTTCTGGCTCTTCCCGCAGAAAGAACACTTCAGCAGGTCGCCACCGTCACCGATACGCGCCATGACCGCTGACCTCTGTCCCCTCCGGCGTGCCGGGAGCACACCTGGATTTATGGCTGAACGGGCCTCGACTGCCAGTGTCGCGCACTGCACTCCAGGCCCGGTCGTGTGCCTGTTGCCTTTGACGGTACCTGCCAACCCCCACTCAGTGGGAGAACCTACCCGCCGAGTTGTCGGATTCGGCCTATCAGGTGCCCCGCACCCGCTGGAGGCGTGACCGCCCTCCGCACAGGGTCGGGTCGGCGCCTCACGACCGGGTAGCGGAGAGCTTCCGGTACGACAACACCTCGTCGACGATGCCGTAGTCCTTGGCCTCGTCAGCCGTGAGGATCTTGTCCCGCTCGATGTCCTTGCGGACCTCGTCGGCCGACTTGAGAGTGTGCCTGGCCAGCGTCGACTCCATGAGCCGCCGGACCCGCTGGATCTCGTTGGCCTGGATCTCGAGGTCGGACACCTGGCCGTAGACGCCCTCCATCGCGGGCTGGTGGATCAGCACGCGGGCGTTGGGCAGGGCGAAGCGCTTGCCCGGCGTGCCGGCCGCGAGCAGCACGGCCGCCGCGGACGCCGCCTGGCCCAGGCAGTAGGTCACCACGTCCGGGCGGCAGAACTGCATGGTGTCGTAGATCGCCATCAGCGAGGTGAAGGAGCCGCCCGGGGAGTTGATGTACAAGATGATGTCGCGGTCCGGGTCGACCGACTCCAGGTAGAGCAGCTGCGCCATCACGTCGTTGGCCGACGCGTCGTCGATCTGCACGCCGACGAAGATGATCCGCTCTTCGAACAGCTTGTTGTACGGGTTGGACTCCTTGACCCCGTAGCTGGTCCGCTCCACGAAGGAGGGCAGCACATACCGGGCCTGAGGTGCGTATAGGTCACTCACTGTCAAGTCTCCTAGGTCTGGCCCGGTCAGCGGCCGCTGCCGTTGGGGGTCTGCGTGACCCTGTTGACCACGTGGTCGACGAAGCCGTAGTCACGCGCCTCCTCGGCGGTGAACCAGCGGTCGCGGTCGGCGTCGGCGGTGATCCTCTCCACCGTCTGGCCGGTCTGGTCGGCGGTCAGCTCCGCCATCTCCAGCTTCCACTTGCCGAGGATCTCGGCGCGGATGGCGATGTCGGAAGCGGTGCCGGCGACGCCACCGGAGGGCTGGTGCATCATGATCCGCGCGTGCGGCAGGGCGTAGCGCTTGCCTGCGGTGCCGGACGAGAGCAGGAACTGGCCCATCGACGCGGCCATGCCCATCGCCCAGGTCGCCACGTCGGGCTCGATGTGCTGCATGGTGTCGTAGATCGCCATGCCCGCCGTGACCGAGCCACCCGGCGAGTTGATGTAGAAGGTGATCTCCTTCTCCGGGTCCTCGGCGGCCAGCAGCAGCAGCTGCGCCGTGATCCGGTTGGCGATGTCGTCGTCCACCTCGGAACCGAGGAAGACGATGCGCTCCCGGAGCAGCCGCTCGTACACGGAGTCGTTCAGGGTGAGCCCTGCGGTCCCGGACCGCATGTCGGGCATCCGCAGTGGTTGCGTCACGTCTGCCTGCTTTCGCTGGAAATGACCTTGGTCTGTCTCACGTTCGACATTAACGAAGGAGGACGCGGCGACATGCCCTGGACGGCCCAAGTTCGCTCAGAGCGTCACTGATCGGCTGGCGCCGGCTCGTTCTCGGCGGCCGGCTCGTCGCGCGGGCCGAACAGTTCTTCGAGATCGACGTCGTTGCCCGAGGCGTCGGAGACCGTGGCCAGGCGCACCACCGAGGCCAGCGCCTTGCCGCGCCGGACGTCGGCGAAGATCGCGCCGAGCTGGCCGGACTGCTGGGCGCGCTGGACGTACTCGTCCGGGCTGATGCCGAAGCGCTGGGCCTGGTAGATGATCCGCTCGGTGAGCTCGTTGTCGTCGACGGACACGTTCTCGGCCTCCGCGATCGAGTCCAGCACCAGCTGGGTCTTGACGGCCTTCTCGGCCTCCTCGCGGACGTCGGTGTCGAACTCCTCGCGGGTCTTGCCCTGCTCGGTGAGGAACTCGTTGAAGCGGTCCTCGTCGTGGTCGAAGGTGTGCACCGCGTCGTGCTGGCGGCTCTCGACCTCGGACTCGACGACGCTCTCCGGCAGCGGCACCTCGGTGACCTCGAGCAAGGCCTCGAGGACCTTGTCGCGGGCCTGGACGCCCTGCTGCATGCGCTTGACGCGGGTGAGCCGCTCGCGCAGGTCGCCCCGCAGCGCGTCGACGGTGTCGAACTCGCTGGCCAGCTGGGCGAAGTCGTCGTCCGGCTCCGGGAGCTCGCGCACCTTGACGGTCTGGACGGTGACCTTGACCTCGGCGTCGCGGCCGGCGTGCTCGCCGGCGACCAGCTTGGTCGTGAAGGTCTTCGTCTCGCCGGCCGACGTGCCGATGATGGCCTCGTCGATGCCCTCGATCATCTCGCCGGAGCCGACCTCGTAGGACAGCCCGGAGGTCTTGGCCTCCTCGACCTCCTCGCCGTCGACGGTGGCCTCGAGGTCGATGGAGACGAAGTCCCCGGTCTCCGCGGCCCGGTCGACGCCGGCGAGCGTGCCGAAGCGGGCGCGCAGCTCGTCGAGCTGCTCGTCGACCTCCTCGTCGCTCAGCTCGATGTCCTCGACCGTGACCGACAGCTCACCGAACGCGGGGATGGTGATGTCGGGCCGGATGTCGACCTCGGCGGTGAAGGCCAGGTGGTCGCCGTCCTCGATCTTGGTGACCTCGATCTCCGGGCGGCCCAGGACGCGGACCTCCTCGGCGGTGATGACCTCGCTGTACTTGGCGGGGATCGCCTCGTTGACGACCTCGTCGAGGATGGGAGCGCGGCCGATCCGCTGCTCGATGACACGCGCGGGCGCCTTACCCGGCCGGAAGCCCGGGATGCGAACCTGGTTCGCGATCTTGCGGTACGCGCGGTCGAAGTTCGGCTTGAGCTCGTCGAACGGCACCTCGACGTTGATCCGGACCCGCGTCGGGCTCAGGTGCTCGACGGTGCTCTTCAACGTGATCTCCTAGGGCTGGTGTGACTGACACGCCCGAGGCCGACCTGAGCCGCGGGGTCCGTCCGAGTCTATGGAACTCGCCGGCTCGCGGACGCGCCGGGGGCGGCCGTGGGCCACCCCCCTGCTGGTCGGGCTGACAGGATTTGAACCTGCGACCCTCCGCTCCCAAAGCGGATGCGCTACCAAGCTGCGCTACAGCCCGCCCCCACCGGTCGTGCTCGGGGGATGCCTGGACAGCGTATCGCGGCGCGCTAGGCTGTTTCCGCAGGACGCCTCGGACGGCGTATGCGGGTGTAGCTCAATGGCAGAGCCCCAGCCTTCCAAGCTGGTCATGCGGGTTCGATTCCCGTCACCCGCTCCAGTACTCCCCCGCAGCTCAGAAGGGGTGCCACCCTGTCTCGGGCAGCACTCCGTCCGGCCGTGGGCCATTAGCGGGCCATTAGGCCGCGTGTCCCTTGCCCTGGTCGTCGGCCTTCTGCTTGGTCTTCTTCTGGGCCTTCTTGCGGGCCGCTCGTGCCCGCCGGGTGACCGCCTTGGCGATCTCCTGGTCCCGCTCACTGGTCGCGTGCTGGTAGATCAGCGCGGCCCGCATGCTGCCGTGGCCCATCCGGTGCATGAGTTCCTTGGTGCTGGCGCCGGCCGAGGCCGCGAGGTGGTTACCGGTGTGCCGGAGGTCGTGGAAGTGGAAGCCTTCGGGCAGACCGGCCGCCTTGACCGACTCCGGCCAGCGAACCGACCGACGCCAGTTGCCACGCCTGAGCATCGCGCCCTTCTCGCCGACGAACACGAGCGCCGCATCACCGGATTCGACGAACCTGTCCAGGTGATCCGTCAGGTCGTCGACGATCAACTCGGGCAAGGCGACCGTACGAAAGCCAGCCGCGGACTTGGTCGGCCCGGCAACCATCTCCCCGGAGTTGAGCTGGGCGAGCCGCCGAGGCACCCGCACGGTCCGTTCCTCGGTGTCCACGTCACATCGGCGTAGCGCGATCAGCTCGCCCCACCGCAGCCCGGTGAAGGCGGCCGCCAGGACGAGCGCCCGGAACCGAGCCGGCATCTGGTCGGCGAGCGCGAACACCTGCGGCACGGACGCGACAGGACGCTCCGGGCTGTACTCCTGGTCCGCACCCTTGATCCGGCACGGGTTGCGCTTGATCCGCCCGTCGTCGGCCGCCGTGTTCATGATCGCGCGGAGCAGCTTGTATGCCTTGGCGATCCGGATGTCCGACCGCCCTTCCTCAGCGAGCGTCGCCCGCCAGGACCGAACGGTGTCGGTGCCGATGTCGCCGAGCGTCAGGTGGCCGAGGAACGGCACGACGTGAAGCCGGAAGGTGCGCGCGTGCTCCTCACGGGTCCGTTCTCCGAGCTTGCGCTCTTTGATCCACCGCGTGCCGAAGTCGGTGAGCGTGATCTTGCCGAGCAACGGGTCGATCCAGTCGCTGCGCAGCATGGCCGCCTCAGTTACCGTCAACCACTGCTCAGCGTCCCGTTTGGACGGAAACGTGTTGGGCGCGTTCCTCAGCTGACCATCCGGCCCGGGATACCTGGCCTGCCATCGCCCCGAACCACGTTGCCGAGCATTCCCGAATCGCCGGTGGCCGTCCTTGTTCGCCATCAGGCCACCTCCCCGAACCCACGCGCCGTGATCGGTGCGACCCGACCGGCCGCGACGAACGCGTCAAGGTCGGCCACGGCCAGGCGGACATGCCGCCCGATCTTGTGGAACGCGATCCGCCGCTCCGCGATCAGCCGCCGGACGAAGCGGACCGACGTGTTCAGGTAGTCAGCCGCCTCCGAGGCGGTCAGGTACTTGCTCATGGTCATCGCTTCCCCCCTGGTCAGGCCGCTTGTGGTGGAGTTGCCGAAAGTTCGCCAGCCGCGAGTAGCGCCGTGTCGTACTCGGCCCGCCATCGGATCCGTTCGGCTATCGCGTGCATGAGCAGGTGCGTCCGTGGCGGGACGTTCGGGTCGCCGGGCTGGACCTTGTGCCACACGAGCCGGCGAGGTTGTTCGGCCGGTTTCTCGATGCCTATGCCGGCGAGGGTCTGGAGCACGAAGGCACGCCGGTCGGCCTTGTGGTCGGCGAGGGTCTTCCCGGACCACTTCCGCGACACCAGCACCCGCCGCCCTGGCAGGCCGAGCGTGGTGCGCCGGTGAGCACGGCCCTTGCAGTGCCCCGGTGTGGTCTTGGCGCCGGCGCCGAGCGGTTGGATGCCGTAGAGCAGCCAGACCGCGCAGCGCGGCGAGCACGGGGTGACGGTCAGCTGGTCGTGCAGCCGGTCGTGGTGGCGCCGCTGCCGCTCCGAGTCGGCCTCGACGACCTCCCCGAGGGACTTCGTGAGGTACTTGGTCAGGTAGCCGACGTGCCGGCCGGCTTCCTCGGAGCCGCCGAGGATGCCTTTGGAGTGCACCTGCCGCCCGAACGCCACGACGTGCGCCGGCTCGTCGACGGCCTCCAGCGCCTCAGCCCACGGCGTGAGCGGTTGCCGGGTGTCGGGGTCGACGAACCGCTTCCCGTCCCACACGGGCAGCCGGCCATGGTCGTAGACCAGCTCGTCGTGCGCCGGCCACCACACCTGGTGGTAGGTGGCCGCGGTGACCTCCCGCAGCACCTCATGCGGCACCGACCCACGAATAGCCGCGTGCAGGTGCGGCGCCACCCGCTTCTGCGGCTCCACCGTGGCGAAGTACTGCACATCCCAGCCCACGCAGCGCCGGAGGTTCTGCCACCACCGGTCGACCAGGGAGGCGAAGTGCACCGCGTCCCGAGCCGCACGTCGATAGTCATAGCTCGACGGGTCGACCGGTGTTCCGTCGTCCCGTACCCGCCCGTAGCTGTCACAGGTGAGGGTGACGAACATGGACGGCCGGAACCGCCCCGCGAACTCCCGGCCGACGGTGCGCCGCTCGACCCGCCGCCGTGGCAGATCGGGTGCGTCCTGCCGCCGTTTCGTCGACCGCTTCCGCGCGGCTTTCGTCGGCAGCTCGATCGAGGGGAGCCGGCCGCGCATGCCGAGTTGCCGAAGTTCCTCGTCGACCGAGCGGATTTCGTCGCGCAGTTCGTCCGCGTCGCCGCCCTCGGCCTGTCGGTAGGCGGTCACCAGGTCGGCCCGCAGTGCCATCAAGGCGGTGTGGTCCGCGCTGGGCGGGTCCGGGGTGAAGTCGGGTTCGTCGACCAGGTGCCAGCCCTCGCGGCACTGCACGAGCCGCAACGCGCGGGCCTTCCGGGCGCACGGCCCGCACTGGGATTCCACGGTGGACCCACACGGGACGGCGACGTGCCGCAGTTCGCCGGTGTCGAGGTCACCGACTTCCATGGTGAACGGCCGCACGCACACCCCGTGTTGTTCCGCGGTTGCGGTAACCACGTCAATCGCGAGTGGCTGCCGCATCCGCTCGGCCCTGCTCTGGCCGGTCATGCCGCCACCGCCCCACCATTGGTGGCCCAGCCACGCAGAACACCCAAGGCGACGCTGTGTCGGCCGCCCGGTGCCAGGTCGGCCCCGAACATGGTCTCGACGTAGGCCACACCGCCGTAGACGGTGACCGCGAGGCCGTCGTCGAGCTGGCCAGACACGGACAGGTGCACGCGGTCGCCGGGTGGTGGCCGCCAGGCGGACGCGGTGATCTCGGTCAGGGTGTCCGCCCACCCGAGCAGTGCGCCCGCCAGCTCGGGGAGTTCCAGGCTGTGCAGGTGCACGGTGGCGTGTTCGCCCTCGATCGAGTTCACCGCGACCGCCACTGACGCGATCCCTGCCGCGACCGGGCGGGTGGCCAGGTGCTCACGAACTGACCCGAGTATCCGTACGAACACGTCGGGGCTGTTCATGCCGCACCCCCACTCGGCTGGTCGGCACGGTCCGGGAAGGCGACCACCTCGGCCGGCACCGGGTGCACAGGCCGGCCGGTGAGGTAGCCGACAAGGTGGGCGAGGTGAGTGTCGGTGACGTGGAACACCCGCGCCCGCACCGGTTCCCGCCGCCCGTCCTCTTTCACCCAGGCAACGCCCGGGGTGTGTTCGGAGATCTCATGCGCGGCGGCACCCCGCTTCCGCACGCCGTCTCCGAGCACCATGTCCACCTGCGCCGGCTCATCCAGGCGCATCGCGATCCGGGTGGAGAACAGGTGCCGAAAGGCGATGATCTCCTTGCGCGGGTCCTGCAACAGCCCCAGCACACACACGCCCGGCGCCCGCCCCTGCGACGTGATCGCCTGCACCGCCCGCGTCGCCCGATCCCGCAGAGTCCGGTCGGTTTGGTAGGCGATCAGGTCGGCCAGCTCGTCGACCACGAGCAACAGGAACGGGTCACCGGACTCGGGTGTCCACATGCGACGTCGACCCCGGTAGGACTCCGCGCGGCGCTTCACTTCCTGCGCCAGCCACTCCAGCAGCGTCACCGCACGGGAGGCGTTGTCGTACACGACTTGTTCGAACACTTCGGGTGCCTGCCCGAGTTCCATCCCGCCCTTGGGGTCGATCCCGAACAGTGTCACCCGGCCGGCCTTGATCGCGGGGGCGAGGGCGCATGCGACGGCCCACAGCAGCGAGCCCTTACCGGCACCCGAGACGCCGCAGGTGAGCACGTGCGTGCCGAGCAACGGCAGCCGCAGCGGTTTGCCGGTCTCGGTGCGGCCGATCACGACCCGCCGCAGGTCCACACCGGTGGTGTCCTCGGGGAGAGCCGGCGCCGGGATGGAGCACTCCAGCGGGTCGGAGTGGATGAAGTCCAGCTCCAGCCGACGCGGCTTGACCACCCGCACCCGACACGACTCCGCGTTGAACGAGTGCGCCAGCCCGGACGCGTGCAACTCCCATTGCTCGGGTGCCTGCCCCTTCACCATCCGCACCCGCACAAGGTCGCGCCAGCCCTCAGCGCGCACCCGCCCGAGCGTCGGCCGGTACTCCCGACCACGCTTGTCCTTCGTGAGGTCCGAGAGCCGCATCACCGTGCGCCAGTCCCACGCATAGACCACGAGCCGCCGGAACTCCGTCCGGACACGACGCAGCGCGACCCGGTCGAACGAGGTCCGCCAACGCCACCACCACACCGCGAGCAGGCCGAGCAGGACCGTCAGGAGCGCGCAGAACCACCACGGGCCGAGCCCGGAGTAGGACCACCAGCCGGCCACCAGCAGGCACAGCGACAGCGGGTACCGGTACACCACCCGCCCGAGTTGGTAGACGATCCAGCCGAGCAACACGACGGCCGCGACCGGAGAGAGGACGAGCTTGACCCAGCCGGGCAGCAGCGTCCACCACGGCAACCGCGGACGGGACACCTCCAACAGCGCCGGGTCAACCCACCGGGAATCCCTCTGCCGCGCCATCACCGCTCACCGCCCCGGCCCGAGCCGAACTCAAGCGCAAGTACACCCGCACACCGGGCGCAGCAGGTCTCACGGGCAAGGAGCCGAGCGAAGCGCCGGCACCGGGCGCAGCGCGTTCGGGTGACCCCCACTGGCGCTGCCGATTGGTTTGGTTCTAGCCTGTTCACTGTTCATTCCCCTTGGGATGGACAGCGCAGGAGCGGACAAGGTTGCGAGCCCGGGTTCCGCTTCTGCGCCTACGGATTCGTTGCAGCACAACAAGGACATGCGCCATCGCCACACGACCCGCATGCGTTCGACTTGTCTACTTAGGACTTTTCACGCTTGTTGGTCAGGAGCGGCCACCGCCCTCGTCGGCGACCAACTGCCGGTACGGGATCCCATCGCCAAACTTCGCGGTGACCTTGGAAATCAGCATGATCCGGCCCGGCCGCATCGGGTCGATCCCGTTGACCGCGTTCCGCATCACGCCCTCGGTGATGGTGTCCTCACCCAGCGCGCTGCACTCCTCGGCGAGCCGCGCCATCGACCAGTTGTGCTCAACCAACCACGCCCGGATCACCTCACGGCTCAAGTTCGGCACGACGCACCCGCCGCCAGCTCGTCGAGATCGACGATCGTGCAGTCCCTCAGCTCACGGGCCAGGCTCACCGCCCGCACCCACCGCACCGCCGGATTGTCCAGCGACACCGTCACCGCACCGACGAACACCGGAACCGGGCCACCGGTGTGGAGAGCGCCGTGGACCCCGTCGACCGCGAACCGGCCTGCCCGGACAGCGACCGCGCCATTGCGCAGCGCGGGACACACCCGCACCGAGAACCGCAGGCACGGCACGCATACGGGCGGTTCGGTCACTCCCATGCCATCCGGCCAACCGGGCCAGTCGCCGCGGTGATCCCGCAGCAGCCACAGGACACCGTCGTCGGTGCGGTCTGCCGGACCCGCGCACACCTGACACAACAACCGCCGCATCGCCCGACGCTGCCGCATCGGATGCACCCGACCGAACTCCGGCCGTCCCTGCCCCGGACAGTGCGACGTCCGATACCACAGGACGCCGTTACTGTCCCGGTCGGACACGGTCTCATCCGCGTAGGCGATGCCGCGTCCCGGCACCTCCACTAGCTCGTGTGGCGGGTCGACCTCGGCACTCCATGCCGTGACGTACGGCGCGACCACACGACCATCCGGCCGCGCAGCGGATCCCTGGAGAAGCGCGCTAGACATCGGCCGCTCCTGTGTCGCCCGGCAGCGTGTGCCGAGGTGCCTGAGTCGAGTAGATCGGCTCGTCCGCCGGGTCGACAGCGTCAGCGAGCTTGGTCGCCTCACGCGCCAGCTCCCGACAGAACTTCGCCAACAGCTGCTCCCCACCCGGAAACGGCGGGAGCTGGATGGCCATGTTCACCGGGTCCAGGTAGATCACCAGCGCCGGCAGGTGCTCGGTGAGCCGCATGTAGCCAGCCGCCGCGTCCTTACCGGGTGAGCACGTGATGTTGAATCCCACTGGTCAGCCCTCCGCGTCCGTCTGCCCGCTGGCCCGCTCCAGCTCAGAGCGGCCCGCAGCGATGGCGTCGGTGAGTTGGCCGAGCGCGGAACGATCCACGATCAGCACGACCGGGAACGCCTTGCCGAACCGGATCTCCACCCGATCGGCGAACGGCAGCGCCCGCGCCCGGATCGGCAGGTCGGCCGTCACGTACACATGAACCATGTCCCGCAACTCGGCCACCCCCGCGCTCACGCCGCCGGCTTCTCGGCCGCGGGCTTGCCACGACCAGCACCGGCCGGCGCACGCAGCCCCGACGCGCGGAAGCTGTGCGCGATCCGCCCCTTCTGGTTCGCGTACGGCGTGATGGTGAGCCCGTCGAACTCGACCGGCGCGAACGGGAAGCCGGCGAGCTTGGCCGGCGGCACCGGCTGGTGATCCGCCGCGACCTTCACCTTGAACTCGGCCCCGTACTTCGCAGCCTCCTCGTTGGCGTCGATCGCGCGGACGACCCACACGAGTTGTCCGGTCTCCTTGTCCCGCTCCTGCACCTTCGGCACGCTCGGGTCCGCCGAGAAAGCCATCGAGGGCTCGACGCCCAGCACGAACGCACCGAACGGGAACACCTCCCCGAACTCGACCGGAAACCGGGTCGGAATGAGTGGCATGTGTCCTCCTGGGTCAGGCCCGGCGTGTCCCGGGCACAACCCCAATGTCGTCAACCAAAGAGGACGCGCACACCGCACAGCAGGACTTCTCAGGACGTCTCTGCTACCTTCAGGACGTCCCTACTCGTCACAACACCTGGGAAAACGGGCGCGAATGACCAATGAACGGCTCCGCGACGCCATGCTACGCAACGGGCTGGACCTGGAGCACCTGGCCAGGGCGACCAAGGTCGACCCCAAGACCGTCGAGCGTTGGATCACCAAGGGACGCACCCCGTACCGGCGGCACCGGCATACGATCGCGGGACTCGTCCGCGAGTCCGAGAACTACCTCTGGCCCACCGCGATCGCCGCCGAGCGCAAGACCGAGATCGCCGAGTCCGAGGTGGTCAAGGTCTACCCGCACCGCCACTCCGTGCCGATGGACCTGTGGGACCACCTCGTCGACGGCGCCGAGCAGCACATCGAGATCCTGATGTACTCCGGGATGTTCCTCACCGACAACCCGGCCCTGATCAAGAAGCTCCGCACCAAGGCCAAGGCAGGCGCCAAGATCCGCATCCTGATCGGCGACCCAGCCAGCCGAGCGGTAGCCCGCCGCAGCGACGAGGAAGGCATCGGCAAGGGCACACTCGCGGCCAAGGTCCGCAACGCCCTGGCGTTCTTCAAGCCGCTGGACGGCGTGCCCAACGTGGCCATCCGCAGCCACGGCACCACGCTCTACAACTCGATCTACCGCTTCGACGACGACATGCTGATCAACACCCACGTCTACGGCTTCATGGCCGCCCACGCCCCACTGCTCCACCTGCGCCGACTCTCCGGCGGCGACCTGTTCGAGACCTACTCCGAGAGCTTCGACAGCGTGTGGAGCGACGCCAAGCCGGTCAAGTGGTAGGCAGGGAGCTATGGCCCGAATCGATCACTACCGCAACCCCGACGCTCCCGCGGCCAACAGCATCGTCGTGGCCGTCACCGCCGTCGTCCAGGACGAGTCCGGCCGCCTCCTGCTCATCCGCCGCACCGACAACGACCTGTACGCCATCCCCGGCGGTGCGCTAGAGCTGGGCGAGACCCTCACCCAGACCGTCCAACGCGAGGTCAAGGAAGAGACCGGCATCGCGGTCGAGGTCACCGGCCTGATCGGCATCTACAGCGACCCAGACCACGTCATCGAGTTCACCGACGGCGAGGTCCGCCAAGAGTTCTCCATCTGCTTCCGCGCCGAGCCAACCGGCGGCGAGCTGCGAACGAGCAACGAGTCCAAGGAAGTCCTCTGGCGCGACCCCGCCGACCTGGACGCGCTCAACATCCACCCAAGCATCCGCCTACGCATCCGCCACGGCCTGGAGCAACGCGCCGAGCCGTACTACTCGTAAGCGATCCCCGCAGCCCGCAACCGCGCCGCCGTCCGCTCGACCGCACCCCGCAGTTCGGGCTCAGCCTGCCGGATGAAGAACGTCACCACATCCTGCGGCCCGTACCGCTCCTGAATCTCCTTGATCCGCTCATCGAACGCCACCGGCAACCCATCCGGCGAGGTGGTCATGTCCGCCCACCACAGGGCATCTCGTAGTGGTGTCTCCTCGTCCACCCACTCGGCCAACTCAGCCGACAGCCCACGCAACTCAGACTCACGGTAAGCGCAGGAGTGGTGCGCCACGAGTGCACACAGTCGCGCGTCCGCCCCCAACTCCCGGAGGTGCCGCGCCCCGTCCAGCGGATGAAAACGGGTGTGCGCGATGCCCGGCGAGTACCCAACGTCATGGAGCAACGCCGCAGCCTCCAACAGCTCACGATCGGCCGAGGCGAATAGCGTCGCGACTTGCTGTGTCCGACCGGCGACGCCCTGAACGTGCACCCACCTGCGCGGCAACGGCCCACGAAGAAGGTCATCTGCCTGCCTGTGCGCCATCGCTAATAGATCACTCACACCGGTGACCGTATACGACGGCCCTAAGGTTTCGCCTCATGGCCTTCAGCGTCACGAGCAAGGGCACCCACACGACGAGGCGATTGCAGAATCTCACCGGTACTCTTGTGGAGATATTGCACTTTTATATATCGAATTTCAGAGCTTCGAATGATCACATACTCCCACTTTCCTCCTATTGTTGCTACTTTAGTTGGATGGCTTCCATTCTTGTCCGGCGGTTTCCTACGCGCCAGATAAGCGCCATCGAGACATATCTCGCGGTCATCCACTCCGGATCCAGCCGTGCTTCCGCGCAGGTTTCCGTAAAAAGAGGAGCCGTCAAGCAACTCTACATGCACCCACGGAATCGAATCATCTGGTTTGTCTTCGCGGAACGCCTGATACCACAGCGAGTTCGCTGATAGCTTACCTGTTCCTTTACGACGGAAAAGAAGCACTCGATCAGCTAACCAAGCAATTATGAACGCCAGCAATACCATCGCGATGACGTTTATGACTACCATGTAGAAATTTCGGTTGAAGTATTCCGCGCCTCTGGTCACCCATGTGCGAAGATCCACCACTGGATCACCAAAAATTGCGCGCGCAATCAGGGAAACCAAAATGGCGACTGAGGTCAGCGACAAACTGGCGAGCGCAATTCCGGATACTTCCCGGAACACAGATGCAGTGGGAGCTACGCGACGACGTTCACGTCGCTGCTCAAAGAATATACCTGGCGCGACTAGTGCCAGGAACGCCAACAGTGCCGCAACGGTCTGCGGAATCATTTCTATTCGTCATCGTCCGTACTGCCGGGCTGTTTAGTGCTCCCGGGGTCCTGCAGGTCAATAACATCAGACCTATCAATACTCTTTTCCAGGTTGTTATCCGCACTCTTGTCATCATGGGTTGCCATTTAAAGATACCTCCTCGGGATACGCCTTCTCGGGGGGCTGCACTCGTACGCAGATCGCAATGCATCCTTCCTTCAACGGGGTCGCTGACAAGACTCGGTCTGTTACTGCAGAACTTGGCTCTGTGGGATCAAGGCGCGCCGCCGCCGGCGGCGCGCTCGGCCCGTCGCGTTGGCAACGTGGCCCACATCCATCGCGGCACGGCCGGCTACCGCTCCGCTCACGCCGGCCGGCCAGCGCGGCGCAGCCCACGAGCCCGCCATGGGAGCGCCACCACCGGCGGCGCGACGCTCTGAGTCAATGTGTGCTCCATCGAACCGAGCAACTCGTCGACCTCACGCCTTACCTCCACGGCTATCAGCGGGACGTCGGCGTGCTCAGATGGATCTTTGGCCGCGGTATAGAGACCGCTGAGAGTCGCGAGAACGCCCTCGACTCTCCGCGAGACCTCTTCAGGTCCCAGCAACCCGATGACCGCACGCAACCGGAGACTATCGTGGAAGCGTTCAACCGGCACCTCCTTCAGGACTCCAACCTCGTAGTCCTCCATCACGGCGGTCGCGGCTCCGAAAATGAGCGCGTAGAACTCGGAGTAAGCCTCCTGCCTGCGAGCTCGCAGCCTCTCCTCTTGTTCGATTGTGAGTTTGGTCAGCTCACGCCGATTCGTCATCCGTGCCCCGATGACCACGCCCAAGATCGCAAAGACTGGCGATATCGACGCCAACAACCACGGTCCTGCTCCAGACATGGACAGGACGGTATCGAGCCCGGGGTACGCAAACGACCCCTCATCTCCCGATGATCGTCTAACACCGGCCCGCCGGCATCAAGGGCGCCTATCGGCGTCGCTGACGCGATCTCGCTTCGCTCCACCCTTGACACCGACGATCCGGTGCTACGGATCGGCAAGGGCGAGGGGAACGGCGACGAGCAGGCGCCGACCAACCACTTCGATCATGTCAACGGCGGTCAGAGAGGTGAGATCATGACACGGAGGCACCCGATCAGCCCGAACCAACTCAGGTTCTGGACCCGGCTTGAGCTGCACGGACGGCCTGAAGCATGGGCCATTGGCGGGCCATTAAGGGCGGTCAACCACGGTCATCAGCGGGTACCGCGGCCACCCTTCCGACGCAGGTCAGGGGTATCGGCCAGCCGTGGGCGCCGCTCTTCCAAGCTGGTCATGCGGGTTCGATTCCCGTCACCCGCTCCAGTCTTCCCCCGCAGGTCACCGGTTGCAGTCCCTCCCAAGTAGACATCATATCTTGTCCTCTTCGGGCTCCGCGCCCCTCGCGTGCCAGATTCGTGCCAGATCACTTATCGGGATCGCGGCGGCGCAGGGCGTAGGCGGACACGAGCTGGTCTCGCGGGGCCACGGCCCAATGCCGCTAACTTAGGTGCTGTGGGGTTATGATCTTGGTTGTGGCGAGAGTGGGACAGCAGGTCAAGGTGGGTACGCAGGTTCGGTTGCCGGATCTGGTCGGGGTCGGGGTGCTGACTGCGGCGTTCCCGCC
>NZ_WHTD01000240.1 GCF_009379765.1 Actinophytocola sp.
AGCGTGTTGGCGTTGGCGATGTCCAGCCCGGTCTCGATGATCGTCGTGCACACCAGCACGTCGTACTCGCGCACCCAGAAGCCTTCGATGATCTTCTCCAGGCGATCCTCGTTCATCTGGCCGTGCGCCGTGACGATCCGCGCCTCGGGCACCATCTCACGCAGCCGCCGGGCGGCCTTCTCGATCGAGGAGACCCGGTTGTGCACGTAGAACACCTGGCCGTCGCGCAGCAGCTCGCGCCGGATGGCGGCGCCGACCTGCTTGTCGTCGTAGCCGCCGACGTAGGTGAGGATCGGGTGCCGGTCCTCGGGCGGGGTGAGGATGGTGGACATCTCGCGGATGCCGGCGAGCGACATCTCCAACGTGCGCGGGATCGGCGTCGCCGACATCGTGAGCACGTCGACGTGCGTGCGCAGCGCCTTGATGTGCTCCTTGTGCTCGACGCCGAACCGCTGCTCCTCGTCGACGACCACGAGGCCGAGGTCCTTGTAGCGGATGCCGGTCTGGAGCAGCCGGTGCGTGCCGATGACGACGTCGACCTCGCCGGCGGCCAGGCCCTCGATCACCGCCTCGGCGTCCGGGCCGTGGGTGAACCGGGACAGGCCCTTGACGTTGACCGGGAACGACTGCATGCGCTCGGTGAACGTGTTGAGGTGCTGCTGGGCGAGCAGCGTCGTCGGCACGAGGACGGCGACCTGCTTGCCGTCCTGGACGGCCTTGAACGCCGCGCGCACGGCGATCTCGGTCTTGCCGTAGCCGACGTCGCCGCAGATCACCCGGTCCATCGGCATGCCGCGCCGCATGTCGGCCTTGACCTCGTCGATGGCGGCCATCTGGTCGGGCGTCTCGGTGAACGGGAACGCGTCCTCGAGCTCGCGCTGCCACGGGGTGTCCGCGCCGAACGCGTGGCCGGGCGCGGCCTGCCGGGCGGCGTAGAGCTGGACCAGCTCCGCGGCGATCTGCTTGACCGCCTTCTTGGCCTTGGCCTTGGTGTTCTTCCAGTCCGACCCGCCGAGCTTGTTGAGCGTCGGCAGCTCGCCGCCGACGTAACGGGAGATCTGGTCGAGCTGGTCGGTCGGCACGAACAGCCGGTCGCCGGGCTGGCCGCGCTTGGACGAGCCGTACTCCAGCAGCAGGTACTCGCGGGTGGCGCCGGAGACGGTGCGCTGCACCATCTCCACGTAGCGGCCGATGCCGTGCTGCTCGTGCACCACGTGGTCGCCCGGGCGCAGCGCGAGCGGGTCGACCGCGTTGCGCCGCCGGGACGGCATCTTCGTGGAGAGGTCGCGGGTGGAGGTGCCGTGCCGGCCGCCGGTGAGGTCGGTCTCGGTGAGCACGACCAGCGCGCGGTCGGGGACGCCGAAGCCCTCCTCGATGGCGCCCTGGACCACGGTGACCAGGCCGGCGGGCGGCGGCTCGGTGAGCCCGTCCTCGGCGAAGGTGGCCGCGACCTCGGCGTCGGCGAGCTGCTCGACCGCGCGCCGGGCGGTGCCCGCACCGGGCACGACGAGCACGGCCGCGCCGCCGGTGGCGATGTGCGCGCGCAGGTCGGTGAAGGCGCGGGTGACGTCGCCGCGGTAGCCCTCGACATGCCGGATGTCGAGCCGCACCACGGACTCGTCCGGCGTGGTGAGCTGGGACAGGGTCCACCACGGGTGGCCTGTGTCGCGGGCGTGGCTCGCGACGTCGGCGAGGTCGCGGTAGGCGGACCTGCCGAGGTCGAGCGGGCGCTGTGCGGACGGCTCGACCCTGCCAGCAGATCTCGCGCCGCCGCCGGCCGCGACCATCCACGCGGCCTCGAGGAACTCCTGGCCGGTGCGGACGAGGTCGTGGGCGCGGGTGCGGACCTTCTCCGGGTCGATGACGAGCACGTGGGCGCCGTCGGGGAGGACGTCGGTGAGCAGGTCCAGCTCGCCCTCGCACAGGACGGGGATGAGGGCCTCCATGCCCTCGGTGGGGATGCCGTCGGCGAGCTTGGCGAGCATCTCGGCGAGGTGCGCGTCGGCGGTCCCGTCGGCGCCGTGCCGCTCGGCCAGCTCCATGGCCTTGTGCCGGATGTCCTCGGTGAGCAGCAGCTCGCGGCACGGCGGCGCGGTGAGCTCGGCGACCTCGGCGGACTCGCCGACGAGCGAGCGCTGGTCCGCGACGGCGAACTGGCGGATCTCGCTGACCTCGTCGCCCCAGAACTCGACCCGGACCGGGTGCTCGGCGGTGGGTACGAAGACGTCGAGGATGCCGCCGCGGACGGCGAACTCGCCGCGCTTCTCGACCATGTCGACGCGGGTGTAGGCGAGGTCGACGAGCCGCTCGATGAGCGCGTCGAAGTCGTGCTCGGTGCCCACCGTCAGGTGGATCGGCTCAAGCTCGCCGAGGCCGGGGGCCATGGGCTGGATGAGGCTGCGGACCGTGGCGACGACGACCTCGAGCTCGTCGCCGTTGGCCAGTGCGCGAAGGATCTCCAGCCGGCGCGCGACCGTGTCGGCACGGGGTGAGAGGCGCTCGTGCGGCAGCGTCTCCCAGGACGGGAAGTTGGCCACGCGGTCGGTGCCGAGCAGATCGCCGAGCGCGGCGGTGAGGTCGTCGGCCTCGTGCCCGGTGGCGGTGACGGCGAGGACCGGGTGTTTGCGTGCCAGCGTGGCGGCGACCAGCGGTCGGGCCGCGGTGGGTCCCTCGAGCTCGAGGGCGGGCCGCCCGGCGGCGTCGAGGACGGTGGTGAGAGCGGGATCGGGCAGGACGGCTTGCAACAGACCGGAAAGCGGGCCGGACATCGACACGGTGTGAGTACCCCTCAACGCGAACACACCCCTGCCCGGGACGAGCCCGCGGGAGGGGTTCTCACCTACCAGCCTACGTCCCCCCACCGCCAGAATCTCCGTCCGCCGCGAGACCGTCCACGACCAGCCGGGCGAGCCCCGGAACCGCTCGCGCACCGCCCGCTCGACGGCCGCCGCCAGGTCCGCACCACCCTGGTCGGGCAACGGCTATGTGGGCGCCTTCGTCCTCGACCCGAAGACCCGTCACTACCTCGGTGGGCCGGACGCGGGCGCGCTGCTCGGCACCGCGATCGTGGACGAGGTCGGCCGGCGGGTCGATCGACCGGGAGGCCGGCCGTTGGGCGGGCCTGGAGCAGCGGGCCCGCGCGCTGGTCCGGGAGCCGAACGACTTCGACGCGGCCGGGTTGGACACCCGGTTCCTGCTGGGGTCGGTGCTGGCCGTGCGGAGCGACGCCGAGGAGGCGCGCGCCTGCCTGACCGAGGTGGTCACGGCGGCGGCCGACGTCGGTGCGGTGCGCCCGCTGGTGCCGGCGCTGGCGGCGCTGTCCCGGCTGCTGCTGGCACTCGGCGAGCCGCGGGCCGCGGCGCGGGAGGCCACCCGCTGCCTGGCCGCGGTGCGTGCGAAGGGCAACTGGGTGTGGGGCGCGGAGGCCACCCTGTGCCTGGTGGACGCGCTGGACGAGCTGGCCGGGAAGGGCGGGGCCCGCGCGGGCCGCGGCGGCGGTCGAGGAGCTCGCCGCCGGCCTCGGGGACGCCGACGCACCGAAGGCCCAGGCGCTGCGCCGGCAGGGTCAGGCGGTGCTGGCCAGGGACGAGGCCGTGCTGGCCGAGGTGTGCGCGGAGCTAGGCCGGCTCGGGTTCCGCTACGACGAGGCGACGGCGCTGGCCCGGCTGGGTGGCTGGCGGGCGTCGGCCGAGCTGCTGGAACAGGCGCTGCGGGCCTTCGACGAGCTGGGCGCGGCGCGGGACGTGGCCCGGGTGTGCCGGGTGTTCCGCGGTCTCGGGCTGCCGCTGCCCTACCCGTGGCGGGGCGGGCGCCGGTCCTACGGGTCGCAGCTGTCGCCCAGGGAGCACGAGGTGGCCGCGCTCGCGGCGGCCGGCAAGTCCAACCGGGAGATCGCGACCCGGCTGTTCCTGTCGCAGCGAACCGTGGAGAGCCACGTCGCGCGGGTGCTCCGCAAGCTCGGCGGCCGCTCCCGCCGCGACCTCGAGGACCTGCTCGGGCCGCGCCCCTAGTGTCGCGTGATCCTGTTCCTTTGCGTCCGCTGTGGATCCACGTGGTTCCTGGCAAGGCGGAGGAAAGCCGCTCGTACTGGATGTACTTGGGCCTTCCGACAACGCGGCCAGGGGCCGCGTGGGCCGCAGCGACGTAAAGGTTTCAGGGTCACGCGACACTAGAACCGGGGCGGGCGCTTCTCCATGAAGGCCCGCACCCCTTCGGCGTAGTCGCCGCTGGTCACCGAGGCCTCGTAGAGCGCGTTGACCGACTCGTCCTCGTCGAGGTGGCCGTCGGTGATCCGGCCGATGATCGTCTTCGCGCCGCGGACCGACACCTGGGCCCGGCGCGCCGTCGTCGTCGCGAGCTCGGTCGCGCGGGCGCCGACGCCCTCGGCCGGATGCAGCTCGTTGACGAGCCCGATGCGCAGGGCCGTCGCCGCGTCGATGATCTCGCCGGTGAACAGGATCTGCCGCGCCCAGGCCGGGCCGACGGCGTCGACGAGCCGCTTGGTCGAGGTGGCGTTGTAGACGATGCCGAGCTTGGCCGGGGTGATGCCGAACCGCGCGTCGTCGGCGGCGACCCGCAGGTCGCAGGCGAGCGCGATCTCGCAGCCGCCGCCCACGCACACGCCGGTGACCGCGGCGATGGTCGGCTTGCTCAGCGTGGCGATGGACCGCTCGCCCGCGTGCACGGCCGCGCCGTAGCGGCGGGCGCCGCCGGGGTCGGCACGCAGCGTGGTGAACTCGCTGATGTCGGCGCCCGCGGAGAAGTGGTCGGTGCCGCGGATGACCAGCGCGCGGAGGTCGTCGTCGGCGTCGACCTTGCCGAGCAGGGCCGGGAGTGCGGACCACATGTCGAAGCTCATCGCGTTGCGCTTGGCCGGGCGGTCGATGGTCAGCGTCGCCACCGGGCCGTCGGTTTTCAGCGTGACCGTCATTCGTTCGGTCGCTTCATCGCCGTCTTCCTGTGTTGGATGGTTCGCTCCGCTCCTCCGCTACTCGCTGCCCCGCCGTCCAATGACTCGCTCCGTGCGATGCTCGGCGCTGACGCGCCCGCGCTTCCTGTGTTCGATGGTTCGCTTCGTCACTCCCGCGCACGCGTCCAGACGGCGAACGCTCCGTCACTCCCGCTCACGCTGCCACGGTAGCCAGCTCGGCGAGCGCCGCGGCCACCGCGGGGTGGTCTCGGCCGCCGGCCCGGGTGCAGGTCAGCAGCTTGCGGCTGGGCGTGTGCCGGCCGGCCAGCGGCCGCCGGGTGATCGGCAGGTGGCTGGGCAGGTAGGCCAGCCGCGGCACCAGCGCGACCCCGAGGCCGTGCGCGATCAGGTGCGCGATCGCGCTCCACTCCAGCGCGTTGTGCGCCACCTTCGGGGTGAAGCCGGCCGCGCCGCACGCGGCGAGCGTGTGCTGGCGGCAGGTGCACTCGACCGACGGCAGCACCCAGTCCTCGTCGGCCGCCTCGGCGAGCACGACCGCCTGCTCGGCGGCCAGCCGGTGGCCGAGCGGCACCACGAGGTCGAAGACGTCGTCCACGAGCGGCCGCGTGTCGAACCGCGCGTCGCCTGCCGGCGGGTTGTCCGGCGTGGCCTCGAGGACCGCCAGGTCGACGGCGCCGTCGAAGAGCAGGTCGAACCCATGCTGCTGCTCGACCTCCTGGATCCGCAGCGACAGCCGGGGGTGCCGGTCGCGCAGCGGCCCGGCGATGGGCGCGAGCAGCATCGCCACCGCGGTGGGGATCCCGCAGAGCCGCAGCAGCCCAGCGGGCTCGTCCCGGGAGGTGCGCAGGTCGATCTCGGCCTGCTCCCAGCGGGCCTCGATGGCGTCGGCGTGCGCGAGGAGCTTCTGCCCGGCGGGTGTGAGCCGGACCTTGCGCCCGTGCGGCTCGAGGAGGGTGATGTCGAGCTCGCGGCCGAGCTGGCGGATCTGCTGGGAGGCGGCCGAGGTGGTGAAGTGCATGGCCTGCGCGGCGGCGGTGATGGTGCCGTAGTGCGCGACCGCACGCAGCACCCGAAGGCGGCGCAGGTCAATCATGAAGCTGATGCTTCACGGTACTGTCCGGAAAGTCAACGTGGACATAAAAGGTCGCTGGCCCGAGGCTGGAGCCATGAACCCGCACGAACCACGTGCCTGCCAACCGCGCCCAAGGGGAACGGGACGCAACCCAGCCACCAGTACGCACCGAACCGCACGGCACCAACGCACGGTGACCACAACTTTTGATTCCGGGGAGGCGGTCCAGCCATGACCTACTGCCCGCACTGTGGATGGCCGGACGCGGAGCCGTTCCAGATCGTGTCCCGCCAGCACACCACCGAAGGCCAGACCGTGTGGAGCCGCTGCACCTGCGGCTCGCTCCAGGTCCGCGTGCTGGACGGGGCGTGCTCCCGGGTCGTGGCCCGAAGCCGCCCGGCCGCCTGAGCCCGCCGCGGGCCCAGGCGGCTGAAGCGCCGTCGGGTCAGGACAGGGCGCCGCGGAGTGCTTCCAGGTCGTCGTCGATGGTGGGCCGGTGGGCCTTCAGCTGGTCGTGGCAGTCCTTCAGGGTCGTCACCCGGCTCTCCAGCTCCTTCGCCAGCTGCGCGTGCGCCGCCGTCGCCCGCTCCGCCGCCGTGGCCCGTTCCCGGACGTCGGTCCGCCACTGGACCGCCGCCACGCCCAGCGCGGCCAGCGTCACGAACACCCAGCCCCAGCCGGCCACCACGGCCAACACCAGGAACACCACCGCCACGCCGAGCCCGGCGTACGCGATCCCCCGCCGCTGGCCGGACACCTTCGCCGACGAGTCGATCCGGGACCGCGCCGTCGACAGCGACGCCTGTTCCGGACCGGCCGGCGTGATCGTCACCAGGCCCTGCCGCGTCCGCGCCTGCACCCGGTCCGGCGCCTCGCCCCGGGCCGCCGCGGCCAGCCGGTCGGCCGCCGCCAGCACCAGCGAGCCGCTGATCCGCACCGCCACCGCGCGCCGGCCGGGGTGGGCGGTGTCGGCGGCGTCCTCGCGCAGCAACGCGAACGTCTCGCCGACCGAGCCGTCCCACCCGGGCGGCTCGCTGCCGATCCCCTCGATCACCGCGCGCAGCTCGCGCTCCCGGGCCAGCAGCGGCAGCTCCACCGGGCTGCCCTCGTCGACCAGCAGCTCGACCGCGCGCCGCACCTCCGGGTCGATCTCCCGCGCCGGCTCGTTCGGATACGCGGCGAGTGCCTCCTCGACCCACGCCCGCAGCGCCGACAACCCGGACGCCGCGGACAGCGCGCTCGCCAGGTCCGCGACGCCTTCCAGCTCGCGCGGCAGCGACACCGACTCCGCCTTCGCGGTGCCGAGGGTGCGCACCGCGTCGACGGCTGCCGCGCGCTCCTCATCGGACAGTGCGCGGACGAACTCGACCCCGCGGCCGCGCACGAGCTCCCAGCCGGCCTCGCCGAAGAAGCCGTCGGCCGCGAGCGTCCACACGGCACGCTGATAGCGCGGCAACGTCGCCGCCGGCACCGCCAGCGCGTCGGCGAGCATCGCGGCGGTCACCGTCTCCCGACCGCCGAGCAGACCCGTACCGAGCACGTGGAACACCGTGGCACGCCGGGCATCCCGGGCTCGGGCGAGCGCCATCGAGTCCGTGTCGGCCACCCCGTCGGCCGCCACCCGCAACGCGCCCAGCGCGGGCGCGAGCCAGTACGCGTCCACATCGGACACCTCGCCGTCCGGCCCCGCGCCGGCGAGCAGCTGCCTGGCCTGGTGGCGCACCCGGCCCTGCGCGTCGAAGAGCCCGAGCGTCACCCGCAGGTCGCTGATCTCCACGAACGCGTCGAACGCGGCGGATAGCCGGTTCAGCCGCTGCTCGAGCGACCCGCTGACCTTGGACAGCTCGGCATGCAGGCGCCGCTGCGACGACCGCGCCGAGGCGAGCGACGAGCTCACCGACGACAGGTCCTCCTCCAGCCCCCGCAGCCGCTTGTTCTGGCGATAGTCGGTGTACCAGTTGTCACTCACCCGAAACTCCCCTCGGCGGTCCTCACACCAGTGCGACGTGTTGAGCGGCATTCTGGACCCATGGCAAAACGGGCGAGTTACCTCGTCGTCGCGCTGACCGTCGTTGGCGGCCTGGCCGCGCTCACCGCCTGCACCGACGCCCCCGCGGACCGCGAGGTCGGCGAGGTGCCCTCGCAGACCGAGCCGTCCCGCACGCCGACCCCGCCGAGCAGCACGGAGACGCCGAAGCTGCGCGTCGAACAGGTCGCCGGCGGCCTCGAGCACGGCTGGGACATCGGTTTCCTGCCCGACGGCCAGGTGCTGGTCACCCAGCGGCCCGCCCGGATCGCGCTGCTGTCCGGCACGTCGCCCGGCGCCACGACGACACAGGTGAAGGCCGAGCTCTCGGACGTGTTCGTGGCCGGCGAGGGCGGGCTGATGGGCATGGTCGTGCACCCGGACTTCGAGCGGACGCGGCGGTTCACCACCTGCCAGACGCACACCGAGAACGGCGACCCGAGCGACATCCGCCTGGTCACCTGGCGCCTCGCCGAGGACGGCAAGATCGCCACCCGGGAGAAGGACCTGCTCACCGGCCTGCCGCTGAGCAGCGGGCGGCACTCCGGGTGCCGGCCGACGATCGGTCCGGACGGGATGCTGTGGGTCGGCACCGGGGACACCGCGCAGAGTGCCATCTCGCAGGACCGCACCAGCCTGGGCGGCAAGGTGCTGCGGCTGGACCTGAACACCGACGAGCCGGCGCCGGACAACCCGTTCATCGGCTCGTCGAACGAGCACGAGCGGTACGTGTACTCCTACGGCCACCGCAACATCCAGGGCGTCGCGGTGCGGCCGGACTCGGACCAGGTGTTCACCGCCGAGCACGGGCCGGACCGCAACGACGAGGTCAACCTGATCCAGGCCGGCAAGAACTACGGGTGGGACCCGTCGCAGGGCGGGACGGTCGGCGGCTACGACGAGGACGTGCCGATGACCGACCTGCAGCGCTTCCCGGACGCGGTGCCGGCGAAGTGGCAGTCGGGCGACACGACGGAGGCGGTCTGCGCGGCGACGTTCCTGTCGGGTGACCAGTGGGGCGCCATGAACGGCGCGCTGGTGGTGACCGCGCTCAAGGGCGCGAAGGTGCTGGTGCTGACGCTGACCCCGGAGGGAGACGTGGCGTCGGTGGCGATCCCGACGGAGTTCGACAACCGCTTCGGCCGCCTACGCGCCGCACGCTCGGGTCCGGACGGCGCCCTGTACATCACGACGACCAACGGCTCCGACGACAAGCTCCTCCGCGTCACCCCGAACTAAGGGCTCGTAGTAAAATAACTTGGGTTTTGGTCTCGGGGTGTTTATGGTCTGTGCTATGAGCCTGGTCATGGATTCTCTCGAACGCCGCTATGACGCGGTCAAGCCGCATCTGACTGAGCGGCAACGTCGGGTCTGGC
>NZ_WHTD01000152.1 GCF_009379765.1 Actinophytocola sp.
CGCTGACCGGGCGTGAGCGCTGACCGGGCGTGAGCGCTGACAGGGCGGTGACGTTTGGGACTGCCCGACGGGGAACTCGACTGACGGCCACTCGGCTAAAGCCACACAGTCAGCCGACCAAAGGAGCCCCGCGTTGATCATTCTCGGAGCTGTGTTACTCGTCATCGGTTTCATCGCCGGAATCTCGATCTTGTGGACGATCGGCATCGTGCTGGTCGTCGTGGGCGCCGTTCTCGCGATCCTGGGCGGCACCGGCCGTCGGGTCGGCGGCCGGGCGCACTGGTTCTGAGCCACCCGGGGGACACGCACCCCCGAAGTTCGTCCGTCTGCTGCCGTCGTGTCGGGTTACCGGTACGAAACTTGCCGGTAACCCTTGACGGCGTTTTCACACCGGCTTAATTTGTCCGGCTAACGGACAAATTAATGGCGGTGCCCTGTGAACGCCTCACCACCAACGCGGCGCACGGCCGGCCGGCAGCCTGCCGACCAGCTGACCATGCGCCGCAACAACCTCGCACTGGTGCTGCGCCACCTGCGCGAGGCCGGTCCGCGTTCGCGGGCCCGGATCTCGGTGGAGACCGGCCTGAACAGGGGCACCGTGTCCAGCCTGATCGCCGAGCTGATCGAGCGCGGGCTGGTCCGCGAGGGCAACGTGCAGCGCGGCGGCTCGGTCGGGCGGCCTGGCCAGATCGTCGAGCTGGACGGGCGCGGCATCGGCGGCATCGGCGTCGAGATCAACGTCGACTACGTGACCGCGCTCGTGCTCGACCTCACCAACACCGTCGTCTTCGACCAGCGGGTCGCCCTCGACGTGCAGGCGCTGCCCACCGACGCCGTCCTCGACGCCGTCACCGACCTCGCCGTGCGCGCGCTCGCCGAGTGCGCCCGGATCGGGATGACGCCGGTCGGGATGACCCTCGCCGTCCCCGCCCTGGTCGACATCGACTCCGGCGTCGTGGCCTTCGCGCCGAACCTGCACTGGACCCAGGTCGCCGTCGTGGAAGGGCTCACCTCCCGGCTGACCGAGCGGCTCGGCCGGCCCGTGTTCGGAGTCCAGGTCGACAACGACGCCAACCTCGCCGCGCTCGGCGAGTACGCGATGGGTGGCATGGCCGGCACCCCTGACCTGGTCTACCTCACCGGCGAGACCGGCGTCGGCGGCGGCGTGATGATCGACGGCCGGCTGCTCCGCGGCGCCGAGGGGTTCTCCGGCGAGATCGGGCACATGCCACTCAACCCGAGCGGGCACATGTGCGGCTGCGGCCGGCGCGGCTGCTGGGAGACCATGGTCGGCCTGGCCGCGCTGCTGCGGATGGCCGCCGCCACCGACGACCCGGTGTGCGACCCGTCGCTGGACCTCGAGCAGCGGCTGGCGATGATCAGCCGTCGCGCCGACGAGGACGACCCGCGCACGCTGGAGGCGTTGGAGCTTGTCGGCACCGCGCTCGGCCTCGGCGCGTCGATCCTCGTCAACGTGTTCAACCCGCGCGTCCTGGTCCTCGGCGGCTACTTCGCGAGCCTCGGGCACTACCTGCTCGAGCCGATGCTGAGCGAGATGCGCGCGCGGGTCATCGCGGCGGACGCGGGGGCGTGCCGGGTGGAGCTCTCGACCCTCGGTTTCGCCGCGGCCTCCCGCGGTGGCGCCCATGTGGCGCTGGAAGCGGTACTCGATGACCCGACCCTTGTTGCTGTGCGACATAGGGCCTGAACAGGCCGTGGTGCGGGGCGTGGCCGCGCCCCGCACCACGGCAGGTGCACCACACGGGAGAAAGGAGGAACCGTCCGCGGACGATCCGCACCTGTCGGGGAAGCAACGCCAGTCACACCCCCACCCGGGTTTCCGGGCACCTCTTGGGAGGTTAATCGATGTCCCTGACGAGCAGGGCGGCCGCGGCGTTCTCGCCACGGTTACGTCGTTTGGCTCGACTCTGTAGACCGTTGGTGGTGGCGGCGACGGTAGCCGCGGTCGCCGCCAGCATGGCCTCGGCGACCCCCGCCGTCGCCGCGGCGGCGGCACCCGCCGCCGACGCGCCGTTCAAGGCACTCGTCTTCTCGAAGACGACCGGCTTCCGGCACGACTCGATCCCGGACGGCATCGCCGCGATCCAGCAACTCGGGCAGGACCACGACTTCGCGGTCGACGCGACCGAGGACAGCACGCTGTTCACCGACGACAACCTCGCGCAGTACAACGTGGTGATCTTCCTCTCCACCACCGGCGACCCGCTCGGCGCCCAGTCCGAGAAGGACGCCTTCCAGCGCTACATCGAGCACGGCGGCGGGTTCGTCGGCGTGCACGCGGCCGCGGACTCCAGCTACGACTGGGAGTGGTACGGCGGGCTCGTCGGCGCCTACTTCAAGCAGCACCCGGCGATCCAGCAGGCCACCGTCAAGGTCGAGGACCCGGCGCACCCGTCCACCGCGGGCCTGCCGACCACCTGGGACCGCACCGACGAGTGGTACGACTACCAGACCGACCCGCGCGGCACGGTGCACGTGCTGACCTCGCTGGACGAGTCGTCCTACACCGGCGGCACGATGGGCTTCGACCATCCGAACACCTGGTGCCAGGACTACGACGGCGGCCGGTCCTGGTACACCGGCCTCGGGCACACCAAGGAGAGCTTCGTCGAGCCGGAGTTCCTGCAGCTCCTGCTCGGCGGCATCCAGACCGCGGCCGGCGTGGTCCCCGCGGACTGCTCCGCCTCCCAGGACGCCAGCTTCGACAAGGTCACCCTCGACGACAACACGTCCAACCCGATGATGCTCGACATCGCCGAGGACGGGCGGGTGTTCTACATCGACCGGCTCGGTGACGTGAAGGTCGTCCAGCCCGCGGGCGGCACCGCGACCGCGGCGCACCTGGACGTGTTCACCGCCAACGAGAGCGGCCTGCTCGGCATGGCGCTCGACCCCGATTTCGCCACCAACAACTGGATCTACCTCTACTACTCGCCCACCGGAACCGAGAACGTCGACCGGCTGTCCCGGTTCACCGTGAACCCCGACAGCACCCTCGACCTCGCCAGCGAGAAGGCCGTGCTGTCCGTTCCGGTCCAGCGGACGCAGTGCTGCCACCACGGCGGCGGCATGGTCTTCGACGAGGAGACCGGCGACCTGTGGCTCGCCAACGGTGACAACACAAACCCGTTCGACTCCGACGGCTACGCCCCGATCGACGAGCGCGCCGGCCGGTCGGACTGGGACGCGCAGAAGTCCGCGGCCAACACCAACGACCTGCGCGGCAAGGTGCTGCGGATCCACCCGGAGACCGACGGCACGTACACGATCCCCGACGGGAACCTGTTCGCGCCGGGCACGGCGCAGACCCGGCCGGAGATCTACGCGATGGGCTTCCGCAACCCGTTCCGGATCGGCATCGACCCGTCGACGCACAAGCTGATGGTCGCCAACTACGGTCCGGACGCCCAGTCGGCGAGCGCGACCCGCGGGCCGGAGAACACGGTCGAGTGGGACATCATGAACCAGCCGGGCTTCTACGGCTGGCCCTACTGCATCGGCCAGAACGTCCCCTACAACGACTACGACTTCGCCACCGGCACCTCGGGTGCGACGTTCGACTGCGCGCACCCGGTGAACAACTCGCCGAACAACACCGGTCTCACCGAGCTGCCGCCGGCGATCCCGGCCATGGTGGACTACCACTACGCCACCAACCCGGCGTTCCCCGAGCTCGGTGGCGGCGGCGCGCCCATGGCCGGCCCGGTCTACCGGTACGACGCGGACCTCGCCTCGGACCGGAAGTGGCCGGCGTACTGGGACGGCAAGGCGATGTTCGCCGAGTGGAACCAGAGCAAGCTGTACTCGTTCCAGCTGAACGAGGACGGCAGCCAGCTCGTGGACATCAACCAGATCTTCAAGTCGTTCACGATGCTCAAGCCGATGGACATGAAGTTCGGTCCGGACGGCGCGCTGTACATGATCGAGTGGGGCTCCGGCTTCGGCGGCGACAACGCCGACTCCGGCGTCTACCGGATCGACTACGTGCAGGGCAACCGGGCGCCGATCGCCCGGGCGCAGGCGGACAAGACGTCCGGCATCGCCCCGCTCGCCGTGCAGTTCGGCAGTGACGGCTCGCTGGACCCGGACGGCACGCCCATCACCTACGCATGGGACTTCGACGGGGACGGCACCACCGACTCCACGGAGGCGAACCCGAGCCACACCTACACCGCCAACGGCAACTTCAGCGCGACCCTCACGGTGACCGACGCCGACGGGCGGACCGGCAACGCAAGCGTCCCGATCGTGGTCGGCAACACCGCCCCGACGGTGACGCTGAACCTGCCACCGAACGGAGGGTTCTTCGACTGGGGTGACCAGGTGAAGTTCACCGTCACGGTCACCGACCCCGAGGACGGCACGATCAACTGCGACGACGTACAACTGCAGTCGATCCTCGGCCACGACACGCACGGCCACCCGCTCGACCAGTACACCGGCTGTTCGGGCACCGTGCAGACCACGCTGTCCTCCGGGCACTCCGAGGGCGACAACGTCTTCGCCGTGTTCGAGGCCAGCTACACCGACAAGGGCGGTGCCGGCGGTGCGTCGGCGCTGACCGGCCGGGCGCAGTCGATCCTGCAGCCCAAGCACAAGCAGGCCGAGTTCTTCACCGCCACCGGCCGCACGGCCGACGGCGCCGGCACCGGCGATCCCGGGGTCCAGGTGGAGACCACCTCCGACACGGCGGGCGGCTTCCGCAACATCGGGTTCATCGAGGACGGCGACTGGTGGTCCTTCGACCCGACCAACCTGTCCGATGTGGACTCGATCGGGTTCCGGGTGGCGTCCGCCGGTGGCGGCGGCACGATCGAGGTGCACTCCGGCGCCGCGGACGGCCCACTCGTGGGCAGCGTCGCGGTACCGGTGACGGGTGACTGGCAGAGCTTCACGGACGTGTCGCTTGCGCTGGACAACCCGCCGACCACGAGCGGACCGCTGTACTTCGTGGCCAGGCGGCCGGCCGGCAGCACCAACACCGGCGGCATGTTCAACGTCAACTGGGTCGACTTCAACGGCAAGGGTGTCACCGACAACCAGCGCCCCGAGGTCACCGCGACCGGCACCCCGAGCCGCGGCACCGCGCCGCTGACGGTGGACTTCACGTCCGACGCCACCGACCCCGAGGGCGACACTCCGCTGACCTACCAGTGGAACTTCGGCGTGGCCGGCGCACCCGCACCGACCACACCGGACACGTCCTACACCTACACCGCACCCGGCAACTACGAGGCCATGGTGACCGTCACCGACTCGAAGGGCGCGGCCACCACCGAGCACGTACCGATCACAGTGGACAGTCCGAGCCCGAGCTGCCTGACCGGCAGGTCCGACGACTTCCTCGGCACGTCGCTCGACGCCGGCCGGTGGACGGTCGTGCGGGAGAACCAGGACCTGACCGTCTCCGGCGGCAGCCTGCGCATCCCGACGACGAACACCGACATCTACGGGGCGGACAACTCGAACCCGACCCCGAACCTGGTCCTCCAGCCCACCCCTGACGGGGCATGGCAGGCCACGACCAAGGTGTCGCTGACCGCGCGGGACGCCTACCAGCAGGCAGGTCTGATCCTCTACAGCGACGACGACAACTACGCCAAGATGGTCCTCGAAGGTCGTGGCACGGCTGACGCCAACGCCAGGATCTTCCAGTTCATCAGGGAGGAGAACGGCGAGCCGAACGAGGTCGCCGACTCGAACACGGCCAACCTCGGCGCCGACTACCCGGACACCGTCTTCGTGCGGCTGGCGAGTGACGGCACCCGGCTGACCGCGTCGTACTCGGCGGACGGGCTGTCGTGGACCGCGATGCCGCAGACCGACAAGCTGATCGCGGGGATCGACAACCCGCGCATCGGCCTGGTCTCGCTGTCCGGCACGGGCACCCGGCCGGTCATCGAGGCGGCGTTCGACTACTTCCAGCTCGTGCCGGACGACACCGCGGGGGCCGCCTCGCCGAACGACGAGTTCGACGGGACCTCTGTGGACGGTTGCCGGTGGACCACGATCGTACGGCCGGACCCGGCCGCCGAGCGCGTCACCGGTGGCAACCTGGAGATCGACACCAGCAACGGTGACATCTACACGACGCCGAACTCCGATCCGACCAACTTCACCCTGCAGAACCCGCCCGCCGGGGACTGGACGGTGGAGACCAAGGTCGACGGGAGCGCGTTCAACGAGGCCTACCACCAGGGCGGCCTGATGGTGTACGTCGACGACGCGAACTACGTGAAGTTCGACTACATCACCGACAGTGCCACGGCCAAGCGGATCGAGCTGCGCAGCGAGATCGGCGACGTGGTGCAGGACCCGCAGCCGCAGGCAGGCAACCTCACCCAGGGTGTGTGGTGGCTGCGGCTGACCAAGCAGGGTGACACCTACCACGGGTTCTACTCCGACGACGGGACGACGTGGACCGAGGTGGCCGAGCCGGTCACCAACGCCGCGGTGTCCGGTGGGAAGGTCGGGCTGTTCGCCTTCGGGGTCAACCAGACCGCGTCGGTGACCGCCAAGTTCGACTACTTCCACGCGTCCTGGGCGCAGGCCGCCGACGAGACCGCTCCGGTCAGCACCGCCTCGCTCGACCCGGCGAACCCGGGCGCGAGTGGTTGGTACACCGGGCCGGTCACGGTCACCCTGGCCGCGGCCGACGAGGACGGCGGCAGCGGTCTTGACCACACTGAGTACACAGTGGACGGTGGGGCGTGGACGCCGTACACGGAGCCGTTCAGCGTGAGCGGCGACGGGACGCACCAGGTCCAGTACCGGTCCGCGGACACCGCGGGCAACGTCGAGGACGCCAAGGCCCTCTCGGTCAAGGTGGACGCGACGGCGCCGCTCACCACCGCGCAGTTCGCCCCGCCGAACGACGGCGGGTGGAACGACGGGGCGGTCCCGGTGACCCTGGCCGCCACGGACGAGACGTCCGGGGTGGCGAGTACCGAGTACTCATTGGACGGTGGCGGGTGGACGCCGTACACCCAGCCGGTCGACGTGTCCGGCGACGGCACCCACACGGTGGCCTACCGGTCGAAGGACGAGGCGGGCAACACCGAGACCGAGAAGGCGGCCACGATCAAGATCGACGGCACCACGCCGACGGTCCTGATCTCGGGCATCGCCGACGGGCAGGTCTACGGCGACAGCCAGGACCTGCGGATCAGCTGGCAGGCCGTGGACACCACGTCCGGGGTCAAGACGCTCCGCGGCACGTTGGACGGCAACGCGTACGGCTCCGGCACCTTGCAGGCGCTGTACTCGCTGACGCTGGGCGTGCACTCCCTGAAGGTCACCGCGGTGGACAACGCCGGCAACCGGACCGTGCAGACGGTCACGTTCGGCATCACCACGTCCACTCGCGACCTGGCGAACCTGATCGACCGCTTCCGTGCGGTCGGTTGGCTCAACCAGGCCAACGCGAACGACCTGCAGACGCAGCTCACCAAGGCCCGCAAGGCCGAGGCGAGCGGCAACGACGCCAAGGCGATCAAGCAGTTGACGAAGTTCCGGACCATGGCGACCGATACCACGAAGGTGCCGGTCGCCGAGGTCCGGGAGGTCCTCGCCAGGGACACCGACGCGGTGATCGCGCGGCTGTCCTGACCGGTTAGAAGCCGGGCGTCCCGCGGTGCCGCACCCACCGCGGGACGCCCACCCCCAGCACTCACCCCGCGAGTCCAACCCCCAGGACCCGCGAGTCCCCCGTTCCGGTATCGAAGAAGGTTTCGATGAGCCGACGCACCACGGCGCCACCCCGCCCCCGGGCCAGGGCGTTCCGCCTCGGCGCGGTCGAGACGCGGCCGTCCGGCCGGTGGCGGGTCGGCCTGGTGGTGCTGGCCTTCGTCGTGGGCGCCGTTCTGTTCGGCGGCGCCGGGTACCTCATCGGCCGGCCGAGCGACGAGGCCGAGCAGGCCGACGCCATCCGGCAGACCGACGCCGCACGGGACAAGCGGCAGGTCGCCGAGCTCACCACACTGGCCCGCGGCACCCGCGACAAGCTGGTGCCCGTGCTGTCCGGGCTCGCGGACGCCCTGCCGCCGAAGCCGGCCGCCACCGCCGCCGACGTGGCGACATGGCAGCAGACCCTCGACGCGGCGGCTGCGGCGTTCGACAACCCGCCGTCGGGTGGCACCGCCACCAACGTCGCCCGCGGCAGCCTCGCCGCGGCGGTCGACCAGCTCGACGCCGCGGTCCGCACCTACGCGCTGTCCCTCACCGGCGGCACGGAGCTGCGCGAGCTCGCGGCCCGGCAGCGGGACATCGCCGTCACGACGTGGTCGGTCGGCGGTACCCAGCTCGACCAGGTGAACGTGGACGCCGGCCACGGGCACCAGCACGTGTTCCTCCCGGCGGACCCCGACAGCGGAGCACTCACCCCCGACGACGCACCAGAAGGGAGCGGACACCGATGATCCGCAGCGCAGCGAAGGTGGCCGGCGTCCTGCTGGCCGGTCTACTGGCCGTGTTCGCCGGGGCCGGCCCGGCATGGGCCCACGGCGGCCCGATCGAGCTGGAGGTCCAGGGCGACGGCGGCCAAGGCGTCACCGCGACGGTGACCTACGCGAAGGACCACCATTTCGTGACCGAGCAGGTGGACCTGAGCTACACCGCGGTGACCGCCGACGGCAAGACCGTGGGCCCGATCCCGATGGTCGCCTCCAGCGAGGGCCAGTCGTTCTACCTCAGCAAGACGCCGCTGCCGGTGGGCAAGTGGACCGTGACGGTCACCGCGACCCACCCCTCCCCGGCGACCAAGACCGTGGCCGTCACCGCGGCCGACCTCCCCGCCGCACCGCGACCCACCCCCGCGGCCCCGGACGGCAACTCCACCACCGCGGTCCTGGTCGTCACGGCCGCGGTCATCCTCGCGGTCGCTCTGGCGACGGCCTTCGCCCTGTACCGCCGCCGCCGGACCAGCCCGGCCTGACCAGCTGGCTCACCCCTGGCTGGTGTCCTCCTCGATCGTGCCGCCCAGGGTCGTCCGCAGCTCCTCCAAGTACTCCTTGGACTTGCCGGACAGCGCCCAGCGTTCACCGGCCAGGTAGACGCCGCCGAACATCGTCGCGTAGTCCAGCCACGCGCGCTGGCCGTCGGCGGTCTGGAAGTCGAGGAGCACGAAGTTCGCGCCGTCCACCGTGCAGGACGCCTGCCGGAAGTCGGCCGCCTTGCCCTGGAGCTCGGCCGCGCAGCCGAGCTTCGCGGCCAGCTCCTCCACGGTGTAGGCCTGGGCCGGCGGAGTGCTCGAGGTGGTGGTCGGGGGAGCGGTGGCCGGCTCGGCGGCGGCGCCACAGCCGGACGCCAGTGCCGCGACCAGCAGCGCGAGCAGCAGCGTGACCAGCTTCGCAACCAGCACCAGGGTGGATCGAGGCGTCACACCTACGAATACGGACCCGGAGGGGCGGATCGTTCAGCAGACGCGCCAGCAGCGCATCTGTTCCCGTGCCGCGGCGCGAGGTCGTCTGCGGGTGTTGACGTTTCCGATGAGGCTTTACGGGCACCGATCGCATGGCTAGTCCCAATGTGACTAGTTCGCGGGAGGTCAGCTGTCCGTCGCGAGCGTCGAGCCGAGTCGGTGGCCGGGGTGGCCGCCGCGGGAGCGGGTGGTCCGGCCCGTGTGCGCGGTGGCCCCCTGCCGATGATCTCGGCTCGAGCGTAGGAGCACCGGCAACCGATTGCACACCCGGCGTGACGTCATGCGTCACCTCCACGCGCGTGCGACCATCTATGTCCCCGCTTCCCGGGACCTGGTCGGAGGACACGCGGTGCGCTTCAACGAGGACGCCGAGCTCGACACGTCGCAGGTCAGCGACCGGCGTGGCGTCGGTGGCCGGCTCGCTGTCGGTGGTGGCGGGCTCGGGATCGTCGGGCTCGTCATCTACTTCGTGATCTCCCAGCTCGGTGGCGGCGCGCCGCTGCCCGCGGGCGCCGGGTTCGGCGACGTGAGCGCCGACCAGCAGGTCGGCTCCGACGCGATCGGCGAGAAGTGCCGCACCGGCGCGGACGCCAACCGCGAGGCAGACTGCCGCGCGGTGGCCTTCATCAACTCGATCCAGGCCTACTGGACCGGCCAGTTCGAGAGCGGCGCCTACCAGGAGGCACAGACCAACTTCTTCTCCGGCGGCGTGCGGACCGGGTGCGGCAACGCCACCTCCGCCGCGGGGCCGTTCTACTGCCCGGCGGACGCGGAGGTCTACATCGACCTGGACTTCTTCCAGGAGCTCCAGCAGCGGTTCGGCGCGACCGGCGGGCCGTTCGTCGAGGCGTACGTGCTGGCGCACGAGTACGGGCATCACGTGCAGCACCTGCTGGGGACCTCCGACCAGGTACGGCCGGGGTCGGGCCCGACGTCGGACTCGGTGCGGCTGGAGCTGCAGGCGGACTGCTGAGCCGGCACGTGGGCCAACCACGCCACGACCGTCCCCACCGAGTCGGGCGAGCCGCTGATCACCGGCGTGACGCAGGACGACGTCAACGCCGCGCTGGACGCCGCGTCCCGCATCGGTGACGACTTCATCCAGCGCGAGCTGGGCGGCGGCCGGGTCGACACCACGCAGTTCAGCCACGGCTCGTCCGCGCAGCGGCAGAAGTGGTACACGACCGGGTTCCAGACCGGCGATCCCAACCGCTGCAACACCTTCGAGACCGACAACCTCGGGTAGAGCGCGTCATCCGGCGGTGGGTCCGCGGCTCACGATCGTGCCAGACTCGAGCTGTACGGCGTTGTGCGTGAACCGGGCGCGGTAGACCGACGCGCTCAGTCCGAAGTGGAGCTTGAAGCGGCGGGCGAAGTAGTTCTGGTCCGGCCAGCCGACCATGCGTGCGATGTGCGCGATCGACTGGTCGGTGTGCAGCAGCTGGGTGGCCGCGAGCTCCACGCGGTGCCGGGACAGGTAGGCCATCGGTGGCAGGCCGGTCGCGCACTTGAACAGCCGGACCAGGTAGCCGGGCGCGAGGTGCAGCCGGTCGGCCAGCTCGCGCAGCGTCCAGCGGTGCTCGGGCCGCGCCTCCATCAGCCGCATCGCGTGGACGACCGCGGGGTGGGTCGGCCCTTCTGTGGCGTCGCCGTCGCGGGCGACGGTGCGGGCGAGCGCGCTGAGGAACAGCGACAGCCGGCCGATGATGTCCCCGCGGTGCAGGGCCATCGAGGCGAACCGCAGCCCGTGCAACGCGTCCAGGTGGCCCACGCACTCCGCGAGCGTGTCGTCGTCGAGCGAGGTGGTGAGCATTCCCCTGCGCCGCAACGAGTACGGCCCGGTCCACAGTAGATAGCCGAGCAGTGGGTCCTCGCGCGTCCACGCCAGCTCGCGGTGCAGCAGCTCGGTCGAGAAGCAGCAGTTGAACACGTCCAGCCGGTGGCAGTCCTCGTAGCCGTGCCAGACTCCGGGCCGCAGCAGGATCACGTCGCCGACCCGCAGAGACTGGCGGCCGGCGAGCGAGACGTGCCTACCGTCGCCGCCGGTGACGACCGCGACCTCCATGAAGCTGTGCGTGTGCAGGTGGTGACCCGGGTCGTGCAGGTGGTGCCCGGCGTAGGCGAGGGTGCCGTCGGTGAAGTACAGCAGGTCGTTCGCGTTCCCGACCGGGAAGGCCTCCATGCCTGACAACCATAGGCCCGCCGCGGGCCCGAGGTGAACTTCGTGCTAGTACCGGTGCATCTCGGGCTATCCCCGGCACGGTCGTTGGACCCAACATCTAGGCGCGACTTGGAACGTTTCACTCAACGAGGAGTGCCATGCCCCGCGCCGCGGCCCCCACCGACGTTCGCTTCGAGCACCACGACGCGCCCGTGCTGGGCACCGGGCACCTCCGCCCACGGCTGTCCTGGCACCTGCCCGAGGCCGAGCCCGGGTTCCGGCAGCGGGCCTACGAGGTGGAGCTTACCCGCGGGGCGGGCGAGCCGCGGCGGTACACAGTGGACACAGGGGACTCGGCCGGGCAGGTGCTGGTGCCGTGGCCGGGCGCGCCGCTCGCGTCGCGTGAGCGGGTCGTGGTGCGCGTGCGGGTCCGCGACGACGAGTGGACCGGGTGGAGTGAGCCCGCGGCGGTCGAAGCCGGCCTCGACACCGGCGACTGGACCGCCCGGCTGGTGAGCCCGCGAACCCTCGGCGGCCTCGGTGCCCCGGCCCCGATCGTGCGCGGCACGGTGACCGTTCCGGGTGAGGTCGTCTCGGCCCGGCTCTACGCGACGGCGCACGGGATCTACGTCGCCGAGCTCAACGGCACCCGGGTGGGCGACCATGTCCTGGCGCCCGGCTGGACCAGCTACCCCCACCGGTTGAGGTACCAGACCTACGCCGTCACCGCGCTGGTCCGGCCCGGTGCCAACGCGCTCGAGGTGCTGCTCGGCAACGGCTGGTACCGCGGCCGGCTGGGCTTCCGCGGTGAGCGCGCCGTCTACGGCGACCGGCTCGCGCTGCTGGCCCAGCTCGAGGTGACCACGGTGGATGGAGAGACCCACGTCCTCGCCACGGACGGCACCTGGACCGCCCGGGAGAGCGGCGTGCTGGCCGACGACCTCTACGACGGGCAGCGCACGGACCTCCGGGCCCGGGCGGGGATCGAGGACGCGGTGGACGTGCTCGACACCGACCTCGACCGGCTCGTCGCGCCGGACGGGCCGCCGGTGCGGGTCACGGACGTGCTGCCCGCGCTGGAGGTGTCGGCCTCGCCGTCCGGTGCCACCATTGTCGACTTCGGACAGAACGTCGTCGGCTGGGTGCGGCTGCGGGCACGCGACGCCGGCGAGGAGGTCGTCGTGCGGCACGCGGAGGTGCTCGAGGACGGCGAGCTCGGCGTCCGCCCGTTGCGCTCGGCGCGGGCCACCGACAGCTACCTCACGGCCGGCGACGCGGTGCTGGAGCCGGGCCTGACCTTCCACGGCTTCCGCTACGCCGAGGTCACCGGCGTGCCTGACCTGCGGAAGGAGAACGTCGAGGCCGTGGTCATCGGCACCGACCTGCGGCGCGCCGGCTGGTTCGAGTGCTCCGACCCGCTGCTGAACCGGTTCCACGACAACGTGGTGTGGAGCGCGCGCGGAAACTTCGTCGACGTGCCAACGGACTGCCCGCAACGAGACGAGCGGCTGGGGTGGACCGGCGACGTCCAGGTATTCGGGGCCACCGCCGCGTTCCTGTTCGACTGCGCGGGCTTTCTCACCTCCTGGCTCGCCGACCTCGCCGCCGAGCAGGGCGAGGACGGCTCGGTCCCGTTCGTCGTGCCCGACGTGCTGCGCCGGTCGTCGCAGGCCGCGGCCGCGTGGGGGGACGCGGCCACGCTCGTCCCGTGGGTCATCCACGCACGCACCGGTGACCTGGAGCTGCTGCGGGGGCAGCTGCCCAGCATGCGGGCGTGGGTGGACCGCGCGGCGAACCTGGCGGGCAAGGACCTGGTGTGGGCCGGTGGCTTCCAGTTCGGTGACTGGCTCGACCCGGCCGCGCCGCCCGATGAGCCGTTCGCCGCGAAGGCCGACCCGGACGTGATCGCGACCGCGTACCTGGCACGGTCGGCGCAGGTCGTCGCCGAGGCGGCCGGCCTGCTCGGCGACGACTCGGTGCGCAGGCAGTACGCGGAGCTCGCCGCGCAGGTCCGGGAGGCGTTCGACCGCGAGTACGTCACCGCGGGCGGCCGGGTGCTCAGCGACGCGGCCACGGTGTACGCGCTCGCCCTGGTCTGGTCGCTGCTGCCCACCGCGGAGCAGCGTGAGCGGGCGGGGGACCGGCTCGCGGACCTGGTGCGTGGCGCGGGTTTCCGCACGGCCACCGGGTTCGTCGGCACACCGCTGATCATGGACGCGCTCACCTCGACGGGGCACCTGGACGTCGCCTACCGGCTGCTGCTGCAGACCGGCTGCCCGTCGTGGCTGTACCCGGTGACGATGGGCGCGACCACGGTATGGGAGCGCTGGGACAGCATGCTGCCCGACGGCTCCGTCAACCCCGGCCAGATGACCTCGTTCAACCACTACGCGCTCGGTGCGGTCGCCGACTGGCTACATCGGACGGTCGCCGGCCTGGCCCCGGCCCACCCCGGCTACCGCGAGCTGCTGGTCCGGCCGCGGCCCTGGCCAGGCCTGTCGGCGGCGTCGGCCCGGCACCGCACGCCCTACGGCGAGGCCGCCGTCTCCTGGCACCGCGCGGACGGCCGGCTGACGCTGCGGGTGACCGTGCCGGTGGGCGCGACCGCGACCGTGCACGTCCCGGGCCGGAGCGGGCCGGTGCTCGTCGAGCACGGCCGGCACGACTGGGACGTGCCCGACCCGTGGGCCACCGCGCCCACGCTTCCCGCCGAGCCGACCGTCCGCGATGTCCTCGACCACGAGACCACCTGGGCACGGGTCGTCGAGGTGGCCACCGCGCTCGACCTGGTCCGCGACGAGCGGGAGGCCGCCGCGCGCCTCGCCCGGTACCTCGACGCCCCCGCCGACGCGCTCGCCGACGCCCTCCCCGGGTTCGCCCCGTCCGCCGAGCTCCGGGCCCGCCTCGACTCCCTCTTCCAGCACTAGATCCACCCGGAGGTTCGATGAAACCCGTACGCACACTGGCCGTCTCGCTCCTTCTCGCGGTCGCCGCGTGCAGCCCCGGCGACCTCGGCTCCAGCGACGCCGACGGCAAGCTCACGCTGACCTTCCTCATCGACAACTCCGACGCGGGGGTCAAGCAGGCCGAGGGACTGGCGACCGCGTTCACGGCGAAGCACCCGGACATCGAGGTGGACGTCGAGGTGCGCCCGCAGGGCGGCGAGGGCGACAACATCGTGAAGACCCGTCTGTCCACAGGGGACATGACGGACGTCTTCCAGTACAACTCCGGCTCGCTGCTGCAGGCGCTCAAGCCGAAGGAGAGCCTGGTGTCCCTGACGGGCGAGGCGTTCCTCGACAACGTCCAGGACACGTTCTTCCCCACGGTCTCGGTCGGTGACGAGGTGTACGGCGTGCCGATGGGCAACGCCAGCGGCGGTGGCGTGCTGTACAACCGGAAGGTCTACGAGCAGCTCGGCCTGCAGGTCCCGAAGACGTGGGACGAGTTCATGGCGAACAACGCGAAGATCAAGGCCGCGGGCGTCGCGCCGGTGATCCAGACCTACAAGGACACCTGGACCTCGCAGCTGTTCGTGCTCGCCGACTTCCACAACGTCGCCGCGGCCGAGCCGGAGTTCGCCGACGACTACACCGCCAACAAGACCAACTACGCCGAGTCGGCCGCGGCCATCAAGGGGTTCCAGCGCCTGCAGGAGGTGCACGACGCCGGCTACCTCAACAAGGACTTCGCCGCGGAGTCCTTCGAGGACGGTCTGCGCGAGCTCGCCGCCGGCAAGGGCGCGCACTACCCGATCCTCACTTTCGTGGTCAGCACCATGGTGGCCAACGACCCCGACGCTGCCGAGGACGTCGGACTCTTCGCGCTGCCGGGCGACGACGCCGCGAAGAACGGCCTCACGATCTGGACGCCGGGCGGGGTCTACATTCCCAAGTCGACCGAGGGGGAGCGGCTGGACGCGGCGAAGCAGTTCCTCGCGTTCGTCGCGAGCCCCGAGGGCTGCGAGGCACAGACGAAGGCATACGCGCCGACCGGGCCGTACGTGGTGAAGGACTGCCCGCTACCCGACGACCTGCCGCAGGCGGTGCGGGACATGCTGCCCTACTTCGAGACGGAGGGGCAGGCCACGCCGGCGCTGGAGTTCGTGTCACCGGTCAAGGGCCCGGCACTGGAGCAGATCACCGTCGAGGTCGGGTCCGGCATCCGGTCCGCGAAGGACGGCGCAGCGCTCTACGACAGGGACGTCGAGAAGCAGGCGCAGCAGCTCGGGCTCCCCGGCTGGTAACCGCGATGGTGACGACCGCCGCCGGCCGGCCGGTGCTCCTGTCCCAGCAGGCCCCGCGCCGGGCCCGCTCGCCCTACCCGCACTGGTTCTACCTGCCGGCGGCGGTCGTCTACAGCGTGCTGTTCCTGCTGCCCACGTTCGCGTCGTTCTGGTTCAGCCTGACCCGGTGGACGCTGTTCGACCAGGAGTTCGTCGGCCTCGAGAACTTCGTGCTGTTCTTCCAGGAGCCGGCCCTGGTCAAAGGGCTGACGAACACCCTGGTCTACGCCGTTGTCACTTCGGGGCTCAAGATCGTCCTCGGTCTGCCGCTGGCGGTGCTGCTGACGTCGAACATCCTCGGCCGCGGTTTCCTGCGCTCGGTGGTGTTCTTCCCGGTCCTGGTCAGCACCATCGGGGTGGGCATCACGTTCACCATTCTCCTGCACCCGAGCCAGGGGCTGATCAACGACGCGCTCGCCACGCTGGGGATCCAGGGGCCGGGGTGGCTGACCGACCCGTCCTACGCGCTGCTGTCGGTGGCGCTGGTCGACGTGTGGAAGGGCATTGGGCTCGCGACGGTGATCTACATCGCCGGCATCGTGTCGATTCCTCGGGAGTACTTCGAGGCGGCCCGCGTCGACGGCGCCGGCGCGGTGTCGACGTTCCGGCACATCCTGCTGCCGCTGTGCATGCCGGCGACGGCCACCGTGATCATCCTGTCGCTGATCGGCGGGCTGCGGTCGTTCGACCTGATCTGGGCGATGACCCGCGGCGGCCCGGGCTTCACCTCGGACGTGATCGCGTCGGTGATCTACAAGCAGTACCAGGCGGGTTTCTACGGCCTGTCGACCGCCGGGAACGTGGTGCTGTTCCTCATGGTGACGGCGATCGTCCTGCCGCTGTCGTGGCTGCTGGGCCGGCGGGAGGTGCGGCTGTGAGGCGGTATCTGCTCAGCGCCGTCGCCGTCATGGTGTCGGTCGTGCTGTTCGTGGTGCCGTTCGCGTTCATCGTGCTGCAGGCCCTCAAGGACCGCTCCGCGGCGGCTGCGCTGGACTTCTCGTGGCCGGACCAGCTTCGGTTCGTGCAGAACTTCCTCGACGTGGTCGCCGCCCGCGACTACATGCTGATCATCGCGTTCATCAACAGCACGATCCTGACCGTGAGCAGCGTGACGATCCTCGTGATCCTGTCCGCGATGGTGGCCTTCGTCCTGCAGCGGCGCCGAACCCGCTGGACCGGCCTGGTGAGCCTGCTGGTCCTCTCCGGACTGATCATCCCGCCCGCGGTCGTGCCCACCATCTGGGTGCTCCAGGGCATTGGCCTGTTCCGCACCATGCCCGGCCTGATCATGGTCGAGGTGGCGTTCGGCCTGTCGTTCTCGGTACTGCTGTTCCGCAACTTCCTCGCCACGATCCCGCGCGAGCTCGACGAGTCCGCGGTAGTCGACGGCGCCGGCCCGCTGCGCGTGTTCTTCCAGGTGATCTTCCCGCTGCTCCGCTCGGTCGCGGTGACCGTGATCGTCGTCCAGTCGGTGGTGATCTTCAACGACTTCACCAACCCGCTGTACTTCCTGCCGGGCGAACAGAACGCGACCGTGCAACTGACCCTCTACAACTTCCAGAGCCAGTACTCGACCCAGTACAACCTGCTGTTCACGAACATCCTGCTGATCACGATCCCCCCACTCGTGATGTTCATGGTGGCGAACCGCCGCATCGTGGCCGGGCTGACCGCCGGCGCGCTGAAGTGAGCCGCGTGCCGGGCCGGCGAACGACCTCCGGTCAGTCGGGGGAGACCACCACCTGGCGGAGCAGGGTCCTGAAGGCCTCACGGTCCACAGTGGACGGATCAGCGGCCAGCCACCCACCGACATCGCGGACGAACTGGTCCGGCACCATCGGTGGGACCTCCGCCCGCGGGTCGCCGACGGTGATCCCGCCGGGCGCGCTGGGGTAGAGCAGCAGCACGCCACGCAGCTCGAGGTCCGGCAGCAGCGCGCGGTAGGCGGCGATCTGGTCCGGCAGCCGGACCGCGCCGCCGCGGAACCGGTGGCCGTTGCGCCACAGGCCGCCCGCCTCGTCGACGCGGTAGTCGCCGGGCAGCCACAGCTTCGACTCGATCAGCACCAGCCGGCGGCCGCACAGCACCGCGTGGTCGATGTCGGCGAACACCGAGCCGACCTCGGCGGCCAGCCCGTGGAAGATCCGCACGCCGGGAATGCGGGTCAGGTACCGGGAAAGCAGGTCCGCGGTCAGCCGCTCGCCCGCCTCGTCCGGTTCGGCGCCGGGCTTGCCGAACACCACCCGCGTGCCGAACTCGGCCGCGAACGCCCGGTCGGTCCTCCTGGCCGCGAGATGCCGCCGGCCGGTCCGGCCCACCGCGGCGCCCGCGCCGGCCAGCACCAGCAGCGCTCCGGCCAGCACAGGCACCGGCGGGCCGGCGAACACCAGGAGCACGACGAGAAGGACCCAGCCGCCCACCATCGCCAGCACGACCGCCTGGGTGGGCCGAACCGGAGGGAACAGCGTGACCCGGCCGCCGTCCCGAACCTGGTCCCACCACGCGATCGTGCCGGGAGCTATCGGGGGCAGCGTGGGAACGTGGTGGGACCCCGAGGCGCGCCTGGCGGGCCGCCGGCGCTCACCCGCCGGTGGCGGCGCGGGTTCCTCGGGCTCGTCGGGTTCGGCACCGTCCCGGCCGCCGCTGTCGTAGTCGTCCCGGCGCTCCGGGTCGGTCAGCGTCTCGTACGCCTCGCGCAGCAGCCGGAACGTCCCAGCGGTGCCGCCCGTGTCGGGATGCATGGCCTTGGCCAGCGTCCGGTAGGCCGACCTGATCTCGGAGGAGGAGGCGTCCCGTGGGACCCCGAGCAGTTCGTAGTAGTCGATCCCGCGCACCGCACCGCCCGTCTTCCGCCTCCCGCGCGGGAACAGGCTATGGCCTCACTCGCATGCACCCCGACCGGGTGGGTGCTACTCGCCCCTGTGCGGGTCGGTCGCGTCGCCGGTCACATCGCCCGTCACGTTGTCGACCGCGTCGGACGCGGCATCGGTGACGTCCTGCGCGGCACCGGTCGCGGTGTCGGTGACGCTTTGAGCGGTGTCGACGGCGGTGTCGGCAGCGTTGTCGGCGGTGTCGGCGGCCTCCGCACCGGGCAGTTCGACACCTGTCAGTTCGCTGACCTTCTCACTCGCGCCGGAGAAGAGCTCGGCGGCCTTGTCCTTGACGATGTCGAACAAACCCATGTCGTTGACCTCTCGGGGGTTGGTACGCAGACGGGCGCTCAACCGCCACAATCTGTCATAAACCGGACACTACGCGTGATTCATCAGAATTCGCAACTCTGTAGCGTGGCTCGCTCCGCTCGCTGGTGAGTGGGCTGTGTCATTTGGCTCGCTTCGCTCGCTGGTTGGTGGGGCTACTCACGACGGGTCGACTATGTGCTCGACGCGTGGTTCGGCGACGCGGACGTAGTCCTCGGTCGCCAGGGCGATCGAGCGGTCCAGCCGGGCGGCGTTGAAGAACAGCTCCGGCGCGGTGAGCAGGGCCGGGTCCACGACCAGCTCCAGTCGTGGGTCGTAGCTGATCGGCAGTACCGTCCCGGTCACACTGCCGGCCAGCTCCTCGGCCTTGGCGGTGGCGGCGAAACCCACATAGGTGCCGCCCACGAGCTCCTTCAGTGCGGCAAGGCTCACGCGTGCGTTGCCGGGTACCACGGCGAGCAGGTAGCGGGTCTGCTTCTTGCCGATCTTGACCATGACGACGAGGCACTTCGCGGCCAGGGCGACGTCGTGCCCGCGCAGCGCGCTGACCAGTTCGGTGCGCCCTTCCGGCGCGTGGTCGATCAGCCGGTAGCGCGCGCCGGCCGCGTCGAGGTCCGCGATGAGGCGGGTGCACGCGTCCACGGCGACATCGGTGGTCGTCGGTTCACCAGTCACTGCCCAGCAGCTCCTTCGCTTCGGCGATGCGTTCCTCGACCCGCTGGTAGAACACCCACTGCTTGATCTTCTTGCCGCGGACCAGGCCGGCGCGGCCGAGGACCTTCAGATGCGCACCGCAGGTCGGCTGGCTGACGCCGAGCTTCTCGGCGATGAACAACGAGCAGACCCCGTCCCGGACGAGGTCGCCGTCGCGCTGGGGCGGGAAGTGGCGCTCCGGGTCGCGGAGCCACTCCAGCACCAGCAGCCGCTTGTCGTTGGCAAGCGCTCTGAGCAGGTCGACGTCGAGCACTAAGGCATTATGCTAATTAGCTCATCGCCTGTCCAGTCGCCGGGTGCACCGCGAGGGCGTCGGCCACCTCGCGCGTGGTGGCCGTGCCGCCGAGGTCGGCCGTGCGGGTCGCCCGGCGCCGCGAGCGTCGACTCGATGGCGGCGAGGACGTCCGCCGCGCAACGTCTCCAAGCCGTCGGCCGGCATCATGGGCCAGGCCCTAGTGAGGCCCTAGTGTCGCGTGATCCTGTTCCTTGCGTCCGCTGTGGATCCACGTGGTTCCTAAGGCGGAGGAAAGCCGCTCGTACTGGATGTACTTGGGCTTTTCTCCAACGCCGTAACACAGCCAGGGGCCGCTGTTGGCCGCAGCGGCGTCAAGGTTTCAGGGTCACGCGACACTAGTGTCGTGAGTTCGAGGTTGTTTGATGTTTGCCGGGGATCCAGATCGTTCCTGGCGAGGCGGAGGGAATCCCTCATACCGGGTCGTATTCGGGTTTCCCGACAACGCGGCCAGGGGCGATCTGGGCCCCGGCAAACGC